>CAVLCC010000019.1:0-34236 GCA_963661535.1 Senegalimassilia sp. | reverse complement strand
CTGATATTGCAAAAGCAAAAGATGTAAAGGTTAACCTAGAAAACAGAACTACAGGAAAACCTGTAGCAGATGGAACTAAGGTCACCTTATTAGACGGATCTGGTAAGAACTGTGGAACCGGAGAGACTTCTCAGGGCGAAGCAACCTTTCAAAGGAATACAGGCACAACAGGCACAGACGGAAAAGCTGAAGTTATTGACAAAG
This sequence comes from Senegalimassilia sp., assembly GCA_963661535.1. GTDB lineage: Bacteria > Actinomycetota > Coriobacteriia > Coriobacteriales > CADBOM01 > CAVLCC01. Next base: position 34,032 of record CAVLCC010000019.1, on the reverse strand, counting down.
ATGGCAACACAATCCAGGTTCTAGTTGAATACGACAAAAACAACAACGGTTCTTATGTTGCACTTTCTGATGCCATAGTTACAGCAGACAACGACGGAAGCTACAGCATAGATTTGATTGCCGATGCAAAATCTAAGGGCGTAAAAGTTACACTCATAAATTCTGAAACAGGAGAGCCTGTAGACGACGGAACTCAGGTTTGTGTGGTTGACGCTAGCGGCAGCAGTCGTGGATATACCGAGACTAGCAATGGCGTAGCCGACTTTAATACGGCAAGCGGAGCTACTAACGAAAAGGGCGTAGCTTATTTTACTAACTACTCAAACCAAGAGATCAAAGCTAATGTTTGGTATGACAGCAACGACGATGATGTAATAGATGGTCCTTTGCAAGGTGTCAAGGTTAGCGCAAATGCTGACGGATCGTATACTCTCAATTTGCCAAGCAATGCAAAAGAGAAAAATGTTAAAGTTGGTCTTGAAGATGCCTCAACAGGTGCTCCAGTAGCAAATGGAACAAAGATAACTGCTATTGATTCTGATGGAGCCAACAGGGGCACAAGTCAAACTAGAACTGGAATCATCGTATTTTTGGGTGATTTGGGAACTACAGATAAGTATGGACAAACCACTATTCTAAACCCAAATATCGACTATGATGAGAGCAAGGGCGAAAGTGGATTTGTAAAAGCAACTGTTACTTATAGTGAAGATGGACAAACATATAAAGCACTTGCCGCCGCTAAGGTTGAGGGTAGATTTGACTTTGGAATTGCTGTTAGACTCACAGATCTAGCAAAGAGCAAAGATGTGCAAGTTAAGCTCCAGTATGTTAACGACAACGGCGAAGTGGTTTCGGACTTTGGAGCAGGAACAGAAGTTTATGTTACAGATGCAGATGGAAACTATCGCGGATGTGAGCTAACAGATGATGCCTCTACTGCAACATTTTTGAAGAATAAAGGCACTACCGATAAAGATAATGGCTTGACAAATATTTGTGGCAAGAATAACAGGGTCATTGAGGCTAGTGTTTCTTATAACAAAAATAACAATGATACATATGTTGCGCTGGCAGATGCAGTGGTTATTTATGACAGCGAAAGCGATGCATACAGCGTAGAACTGCCTAGCGCAGCAAAGAATAAAGATGTAAAGGTTGTTCTCAAAGATGCTAAAAAAGGAAGTTTTGTAGCAGATGGTATTGATGTGTCTGCAACAGATGCTGATGGCAATAACCGTGGTGCAGGCGAGACCAAATATGGCACAGTTCTATTTGCTAAAAACATTGGAATAACAGGTCAGAGCGGCACAACTGATGTTACAGACAAAGATGGCAATACAACAAATGCTCTAGTTGAATATGATGCTGGTGAGGGTGCTTATACTTCACTTCTTGGAGCAACAGTGACTGTTAACGAGGACGGCAGTTACAGCGTAGAGCTCTCAGAAGATGCAAAGAGCAAAGACGTTAGAGTAACGCTTACAGATGCAAAGACCGGTGATGTAGTTGCAGATGGCATTGAAGTTAGCGCAGCAGATGCTGATGAAAACAACCGCGGAGTCGTTGAGACCAAAGACGGCGTAGTTGTTTTTGCTAAAAACGTTGGTGTAACTGATGAGCAAGGCAAAACTTCTATAACTAGCACAGACAGCAAAGGCAGCACAACAAATGTTCTAGTTGAATATGATGCTGGCAATGGTGCTTATGTTTCGCTGCAGGAGGCAAAGGTCACAGTAAGTGATGATGGAAACTACCAAGTAGACTTGCCAGAAGCTGCAAAGAGCAAAGACGTTAGAGTAACACTTAAAGATGCCAAGACAGGAAAGCTTGTTTCTGATGGCATTGAAGTTAGCGCAATAGATGCAGATGAAAACGACCGCGGCACCGAGCAGAGCAACCAGGGTGTAGTTATTTTTGACAAGAACACAGGTGCAACTGATTCGGACGGCAAAACAGATGTTGTTGATGGCGATGATGAAACAATAGTTGGCGTAACAGTTGAGAGCAGCGACGACCAAGTAAGTTGGAGTGCTGTTGAAAAAGCAGGCGTAACTGCTAATGAAGATGGCAGCTACTTTGTAACGGTTCCATCTAGTGCAACAGATAAAAACGTTAAAGTCACACTAGTTAACCAAAAGACTCAACAATCTATGGGTTCTGGAATTTCTATATCTGCGGTAGATGCAAAATATAACTTGCATGGTCCTGCACTCACGGATAGCGCTGGTCAGGTTATTTTTGATAAATCTAGTGGCATAACAAACAACAGCGGCATAGCAAAGATTCCTAACGCAGAGCAGGGCGAGGCAACCACACTTCAGGCAACAGTTATGTATGATGCAAGTGGTACAGGTGCGTTTAGCACTCCGCTTACGAACGCAAGAATTGCATGCACACAAACAGGTGGTTTTTCTGTAGAGTTGCCTGATGCCGTAAAGGGCAAATCTGTGCAGGTCACTTTTGAATATGTTGACGAAGCAGGCACTCACGTAAGTTATGCAGCGCAAAAATTGACCACAGCAACCGACTCAGACGCGATCTATCGTGGTCAACAGACAACTGATGATGAAGGTGTTGTAGTCTTTTCAAATAATCAAGGTCAAACTAACAATCAAGGAACTACAGATGTAGTTGACCAAATAACTAAAGAGCTAGTTAGCGTAACTATTCAAACTGTAGAAGACGAAGATACATATGTTTTGATTGCGGGAGCTCAAGTAGTTGCCAATGAAGATGGAAGCTACGATGTTGTTTTGCCAGAGGATGCTAAGGCTAAAGACGTAAGAGCAACGCTATTGGGAGAAGATGGCAAGGCTGTAGATGATGGTGTACAGGTGTCTGCTACAGATGCAAACGCAAGCTACAGAGGAAGCCAAGCAACAGTTGATGGTGTAGCTGAGTTCTCCAATCACAAAGGTCAAACTAATGAGCAAGGAACTACAGATGTAGTTGATCAAAAATCCAACTGGTCTATTGTGGCTACCGTGTATGTTGCAAATGACAATGGTGTATATGAGCTTGCTTTGGGTGTAAAGGTAACTTCTAATGAAGATGAAACCTACAGCATAGTGTTGCCTGCAAGTGCTAAGGGCAAAAATGCCAAAGCAACATTTGTATTTAAGAATGGTAAGACAATTTCTGATGGCACTCTAGTTTCTGCTACAGATGACAACGGCAATTTTAGAGGAAGCAATGTCACAGAAGATGGCGAAGTTGAGTTCCTCGGCAGCCAAGGCGAAACGAAGGAAAATGGCTCAACAAGTGTGGCTGACCAAAAGACCAAAGAGATGGTCACAGTTACTGTATATGTAGCAAATGACAAGGGCACATATGAGACAGTTGCGGGCGCTAAGGTAAGCAACGCAAATGGCAGCTATAGCATAGTGTTGCCTAGCAGCGCTAAGGGCAGAGATGCAAAAGCATTGTTAGTTGGAGAAGATGGCAAGGCTGTTGACGACGGAACGCAAGTTAGCGCTACTGATGCCGATGCAAACTACAGAGGCAGCGCAGCTACAAAGAGTGGCGTAGTTGAGTTCTATAAGATCCAAGGTGAAACCAAAGACGATGGCAAGACTGATATCATCGATCAAAAATCACAAGCAGTAGTTAGTGCAACTGTATACTACATTGCAAATGGTAGTGCATATGTGCCACTTGCAGGTGCTAAGGTTGCTTCTAACGCAGACGGAAGCTATAGCATAGACTTGCCTGAAGCTGCTAAGCGCAAAGATATAAAGGCAACGTTTGCATTGCAAAATGGTAGTCCTATAGCTACCGGCACTCAGGTTGCTGCTACAGATATAGATGGTAACCTCCGTGTTACCTGCACAACAGATAGCTTAGGTCAGGTTCTCTACTCTAAGTTCGAGACTCTAACCAAGACAAACGGCACAGGCACACTAGTAGACAAAGCTGGAACAGAAGTTAACGTAACTTTGCTCGTTTTGAATAATAGTGGAGACGAAACTGGAAAAATTGCAGGCGCCAAAGCAACAGCTAGGTCAGATAAGTCTTATTTGATTGAACTTCCGGCAGAAACCAAATCTCAAAATATTAAAGTGCTTCTAGAGAACAAAGATGGCGAAGCTGTAGAGCAGACCACGGTAGTAATTACAACTACGGGCGAAACGCGTCAAAGAAGCGGAATTACAGATGATCATGGTGAAGTTATCTTTAATAAGTTTGAGACAACAACAGATAAAGACGGTATGGGCTATGTAATAGATCAATATGATGATGAGGTAATACTCAATGCTTATTATGAGCCAACGAAAGGATCGGATAACTTTGTGGTTCTAGAGGGTGCCCACATTTATGTTGATGGTCTAGGAAATTGGACTGCTGAGTTGCCTCAAAACGTTAAGGGCAAGAATGTAAAGATTAAATTTAGCAATGAAGCGGGCAATCCTTATGATGAGCATGGACCTGTAACATTTATAGATGACGATGGTGGAGCTAGAGGGTCTTCAGCTATAGGCAATGATGGCTGGGCGTATTCAAATGTTATAGATATTAATTGGGACGAAAATCCTGAAGAAACTGTTATGAGTGCAGCTCAAGGCATTGTATACGATCAGCAGGTTCACACTCCTAACGTAGTGATTAAGACAAATGGAACTACGCTGCAAAATGGCACTGATTACACTGTTGAATATAGCAATAACAGAGACGCTGGCACTGCAGTTGTAAAAGTTACGGGCATGGGCAGCTATTATGGGTCCCATGAGTATAAGTTCACCATTGCTAGGCGTGAGATTACAAGCGTTGAGACATCAGACACAGTTCTAACCTACAACGGCGAAAAACAAAGCGTGTTTGAAACAGCTGTATATGCTTCTGGCATAAAGCTTTCTAATGATAGTGCCTTGGAATATAGTGTTTCGGGCAATACAGAAAAGGATTCAAATAATAAGAGTGGAACCTCAACTTACACAATGAAGATTGTGGGTGAAGGAAACTACTGTGGCGAAAAAACGATAGATTGGATGATTAAGCCTAGAGACATTAGTGGAGCTCAGCTCACTCTTTCTAAAGGAACGGATGTTACATATCAAAATACAGAAATTAACAACTCTGTTTCGAGCGTAACCCTAGCGTATATAGGTCAAGCCTCAGAAGAAGGTTTGCTGGTTGAAGGAGACGACTACACAGTTCTAAACGATAATTCGTCTAAGTTAACACATGTGGGAGAGGCAAGTTTGACCATTCAAGGCACGGGTAACTTCTATGGCAATGCTAGCCAGAAGTGGAATATTGTGCCTAAGGATATTAGCGGCATAGATTCTACATTTAGTGTTGATAGCATAACGTTTACCTATGACCGTACTGCGCATGGACCTAACATTCAATCATTTAGTTGGAAGGGCGAAGATATTCCTACAGAAAAGAATGAGTGGGGTAGCTATTATGTAGTTTATGGAGATACTAGTGCAACTAATGCTGGTACCTACACACTCAAACTTGATGGCTTTGGAGACTACACCGGAACAAAAGAAGTTAAGTGGAGCATTAGACAAGCAGAAGTTACAAGCTTAGAGCTAAATGATCAAAGCTTTGTTTATGATGGTCAAACGCATACTATAGGCGTAGTTAGTGTTACATCTAAAAATGGTTTGACCTTAGATGCTTCTGAATATGACATCAGCACAAACTCTGCGCAAAATGCAGGAACTTATAATGCTTGTGCTACTGGTAAAGGAAACTTCAAAGGATCAGCATATAAAGAGTGGTCAATTGATAAGGCTACTCTTGAAAGTGTTACCTTTAACGGTTCTCTAACTTATAACGGAGAAGAACAAACAACCACAGATTTTGTTGTTGTTGCCAATGGAGTTAACGTTCCTTTGACTGAATGCACGATTAGCGGAAATGCTGGTACAAATGCACAAGAATATACAGCAACTATTGCTGCAAATGAGGATTCTCAGAATTTTGAGAGTTCTATTGATTGCAAATGGAGCATTGAAGCTAAGACTATTGAAGATTTGGTTATTAGCGTAGAGGATTCTCCATTTGTTTATACTGGCAAGGATATAGATATTTCTGACAAGGTTGTTATTATGGACGGAGAAACAGTTTTGGTCAAAGATGTTGACTATACTTTGTCTGACAACATCGCAAAAGCAGTTGGCAAGTATACTGTTAGCGCAACTGGTATAGGCAATTATAAAGATAAAATTTCTGCTGAATGGGAGATTAAGTAAGCTGCGTGAGCTAGCTGCGTACTTGCAGGTTTGTCTGGGTTGTCCGGATTGTAGGCTCGTGAGACTGCAAGAATGTAAGTCTGCAAGTTAAAGCAGAATAGCCTTGAGAAAAGGCTTGATGGGTTTTGTTGATAGTGTCGCTACTTTTGTTTGATTGGTAGCGGCACTATTTTTGTGTTACTTGTTTTGCTGTTTTGTGTTGGATTCTCGCATGTTTTTTGTATGGCTATTTAGTTAAAAATACGCTCAAATTCAATCGTAAATTCAATCGTAAAATTTTGCGATTGAATTTGCGCTCATTTATGCGTATAATTTAGTCATAAAGATTAGAAAAGGAATGGTTATTATGCGCGAATCAAAAGTATTGGAATTTAAAGAAACAATAACGGATACTTTTTTAAAGACTGTAAGTGCTTTTTCAAATTATGATGGCGGAATAATTCTTTTTGGTGTTGACGATGATGGAAATGCAAAAGGATTACCGGATGCAAAGCAAGCTTGTTTAGATATCGAAAACAAAATCAATGACAGCATATCGCCTCAACCAAACTATACCCTCGAAATACTGAGTAGTGACCAAACAATAAAACTCACTATCGAAAGTGGTCTTCAAAAGCCGTATTTATATAAATCCAAAGCATATAAACGCAACAACACTGCAACGATAGAGGTAGACACACTGGAGTTTTCGAGACTCGTATTAGATGGCAAAAATATTAGCTTTGAAGATTTGCCTTGTAAAGATCAAGACTTAACTTTTGAAATCTTGCAATGTAAGCTTGAGGAAAATATTCAGATTGAAACGTTTAATCTAGATACTTTAAAGACTCTGAACCTATATGACAATGCGAATGGCTTTAATAATGCAGCAGGACTTTTGGCTGATAAAAATCATTTCCCCGGAATTGATATTGTTAAGTTTGGCGAGAACATAAGTGTTATTCAAAAAAGAGCAACCTTTGAAAATGTATCAGTTCTCAGTGAATACGAAAACGCTCTCTTGGTTTTTAGAGATTATTATCAATACGAAGTAATACAAGGTGTAAAAAGAGGGGTTTTTGAGAAGATACCTGAGGCGGCTTTTAGAGAAGCAATTGCTAATGCATTGATTCATAGGGTATGGGATATTGATTCGCAGATTAGAGTTTCTATGTTTGATGACAGAATAGAAATCATATCCCCTGGTGGATTGCCTGCCGGAATAACGGCAGAAGAATATTTAGCGGGCAAACTCTCAGTTTTAAGAAATAGAAATCTTGCAAATGTATTTTATAGATTGGGATTTGTGGAAATATTTGGAACAGGAATTATACGAATAAAACAACTCTATGCAGGAAGCTTAGTAAAACCAGATTTTGAAATATCAGAAAATTCTATAGAAATTGTGCTACCTATATTTGAGGAAGATGTTAATTTGAGCGAGGATGAGAAAGCAGTTTATAAGCTCCTCAGCAAAACTATGGTGAAATCAATAAGCGAAATTGTACCATATGTTCCATTTGGCAAGTCAAAAACATCACAGTTGCTCAAAGATATGGTAGAAAAAGGCTTGGTCGTAGTTGAAGGAAAAGGCAGAGGAACAAAATATATAATTAAGTAGTTGTGCGGGTGAAAATTTAACTTGACAGAATTTTATTTATAAAAACGAGGTTATGCAACAATGATTAAAATACTCTTTTTGTGTCATGGGAATATTTGTAGGTCTCCAATGGCAGAGTTTATTATGAAAGATCTTATAAAAAAAGCTGGACTGCAAGATGAGTTTATAGTTGACTCAAAGGCACTTACAACCGACGAAATTGGAAACGATATGTATGGCCCAGCAAAGAAATGCTTAGATGCGCATGGTGTTTCATATACGCCTCGAAAGGCGAGTTTGTTTGCGAAAGCGGACTATGATAATTTTGATCATATCTACATAATGAATGAAGAAAATAAATATCTAATCGACTCCATAGTTAAGGGCAGCAAAATCGAGTTCTTAAATGGTGAAATTGCTGACCCTTGGTTTACGAGAGATTTTGAAACATCTTATTTGCAAATTGAGCAGGGCTGCGAGAAGGTTTTGGCGAAGCTTAGTGAAGCTTAATAGCGGGCGAGGGCAAGGCTTAGTAGGAGTTGAGACTAGTTAAGCCTTGCACACATGCCCCTTAAAAGAACTACTTAAACATTGCTGTAGAGAGATATCTGTCTCCACCATCTGGTAGCACGGCAACAATTAGCTTGCCCTTATTTTCTGGACGCTTTGCCAACTCAGTTGCAGCCCATACAGCAGCGCCCGATGATATTCCAATCAAAAATCCTTCGTGACTTCCAACTTCTCTTCCTGTGTCAAAGGCTGCTTCGTTTGGAACTGCAATTACCTCGTCATAAATGTTGGTGTCAAGTGTTGCAGGAACAAACCCAGCCCCGATGCCTTGAATTTTGTGTGAACCTGCTTCGCCCTTAGATAACACGGGGGATGTCTCGGGTTCTACGGCAACTACCTTCACATTTGGATTTTGCTCCTTGAGATATTTTCCTGCTCCGCTAATGGTTCCGCCCGTGCCAACTCCTGCTACGAAGATGTCAACTTTTCCGTTGGTGTCTTTCCAAATTTCAGGTCCTGTGGTTTGATAGTGCTTTGCAGGGTTAGCAGGATTGTCAAATTGACCCAAAACGATAGCCCCGTCAATTTCTTTTTCGAGCTCTGCCGCTTTAGCTATCGCACCTTTCATGCCGTTTGCTCCAGGCGTTAGAACAAGCTCTGCGCCATATGCACGCAAGAATGTGCGGCGCTCCTCCGACATGCTGTCTGGCATAGTGAGAATTACACGGTATCCTTTTGCTGCTGCAATTGAGGCAATGCCAATTCCGGTGTTACCCGATGTTGGCTCAATAATTACAGACCCTTCGTGTAGCTTTCCGCTTTTTTCTGCATCTTCAATCATCGATAGAGAAATTCTATCTTTAGAACTTCCCGCAGGATTAAAATACTCTAGTTTGCCCACAAGTTTTGCCTGCAAATCGTAGGTTTTTTCCCAGTGAACAAGTTCAACTAATGGTGTATTTCCAACTAAGTCTGTAATGCTTTTATGAATTGCCATATCTATATCCTCCAATTTTTAAAAGGTGTTCTTGTGCTGCTTATTTTGCGTAAGAACGTCGACTGATTTAGTTATAACACTGTAAACCTATCGATACAATAGGTTTTATTTTAATGTGCAAAATTTTATTGTGAGCGTAAGTGGAGGAAAGTCGGGAGGGAGCGCAAACGACAGGGGTGAGAATGAGAAACAAAAGGGAGATTGAGGGCAAGAGGCGTGGGAGCGAGCATGTAATATGGCAGTGAGCGCGAGAGGCAAAAGCGAGAGCGAGCGTGAGGGGCGAAAGGGAGATCATGCGTTAGTGAGAGATAAGGTTGAGAACGCGGGCGAAAGGCATTGAACGAGTGTATAAGGAAAGGCGGATGCAAGTGCGCAAGCCAGATGAGAGGGTATGCAGGAGCAGAGTAGGAGTAAGCAAAAGTGCATGTGGAGTAGATTATAAGAAGCTGCGAATAAGCGTGTTTGCTGCAAGCATAGATACAATGAGCGCAAGAAAATTGACGCGCTTAGTGCTTATGCAAAAATTAAGCCAGAATATACAAGAAAGCAGAGTAAGCACAAGCCCAAAGATATAAATCCACAAAATACACAACAGCACAATGTGCTGCTACTCGTCGGGCATATATTCGTCGGGAGCGCGGTATAGCTCATCAAACCTTGTGAAAGAAGAATTAAAGGCTAAGTCAACTTCGCCGGTAGGACCATTTCTGTGTTTTTCGATGATAACTCTTGCAACGCCTTTATCGGGACGTTTGGCATTTGAAGCCTCTTCGTCATTCATGGATCTATCAATGAACATTACAACGTCTGCGTCTTGCTCAATTGAGCCAGACTCACGCAAGTCAGAAAGTTGCGGACGCTTATCTTTGCGGTCATCAACACGACGGCTTAACTGCGAAAGCGCAATTATAGGAACATCCAAATCCTTAGCCAGCATCTTTAGTCCACGTGAGAACTCAGCAACTTCAAGATGCCTGTCTATATAACCAGAACGGTGCGACTCCATAAGCTGCAAATAGTCAACAACAATTAAGCCTTTTTCTTTTCCGTGCAACTGACGCCTTGCTTTTGCTCTAAGTTCCATAATTGACAGAGCAGATGAATCGTCAATAGAAAAATCAAGAGGCCCCAAAGTTGAGCAGCTCCTAATAATTTGCTGCCAGTCTGCTTGCGTAAGAGAACCCGTGCGCATCTTTTTGAGATCAACCCTAGCCTCTGTACACATTATTTTTTGGATGAGCTGGTCGGCCGGCATTTCCAACGAAAAGAATGCAACCGCAGTGTTGTCTTTAGCTGCGTTTATAGCAGTATTTAGCGCAAATGATGTTTTGCCAACGCCAGGTCTTGCTGCCAAAATAATTAGGTCGCCGCCGCGCATGCCTGCCAAAATTTCGTCAATGCTTCTATATCCTGTAGACACACCCATAATGTGCGTCTTTTGCTTAGCGAGTTGATCGAGCTGTGCTAATGTATTGCTCAAGAGGTCATTAATTGAGCTAAACGAGTTTTTTACTTCTTTGTCGGTAACATTAAAGATGAGCTTTTCGGCTTCTTCAACAACTGCTTCTGTGTTATCAGGCGCATCGTAGCTAAGTGCACTTATTTTGGTTGACGCATAGATCAACTGTCGCAAAAGATGCTGTCTGTTCACAATCTCAGCATGATGACGCCAGTTAGCCAGCGCAAATGAATTGTTTGCCAACTCAAGTATGTAAGCCTTGCCTCCAATGTGCTCTAGCTCGCCCATTGCGTCTAACTTTTCTGCTAGTGATATTTGATCCACGGGAGTGCCAGACGAATGAAGCTCCATAATTGCGTCATAAATTATTTGGTGAGAAGGTCTATAAAATGCTTCTTTTCTAACAACTATTACAGCTTCTTCTAAAATTTCGGGCTCCAAAATCATTGCTGCTAGCACTGCCTGCTCGGCTGGAATATTTTGAGGCATTGGCTTTTCGCTTAGCCTGCCAGTATCTACCTCAGGCATTGGACTTGAATATTCTGAATATTGAACTGCACTAGCTGCGTATGGCATATTACTTCTCCTAAATTCGTGGAGCACCGATAATAGCAAATTTTTAGGAATAATTTGGTGGGATTTTAACCCCCTGTTTGTCCTTTAATGACCTTAGGTCAAAAATAATCCAAAGATTTTCAGACCTCTTGTGAAAAACTTGCAATATCCGGCTAGACGTTTTCACAGTTTTCACATTTTTCACAGTGTGGAACACCAAATCTTTTCAACAGAAGTAGGGGGGATAAAAAAATTTTAGATATTTTCCGTTGCTGGCATGTGCGTTAGAAATCATGTATTCGTGGGAGGCTGAGGCGTGTGAGCCATGCATGCTGCGCGAAGTCGTCTCGCGTGGGTCGTGATGTTTTAATTAAGGAACATGAGCTGTGTTGCATGAATTAGAGAATACGGGTTGAAGTGTGTGCGCGATATTGCGTAAATCAAATTACGCGTGAGCCATGCTATGCAGTGTCAAACTACATGAATTGAGGCGAGTGAGGCTGCGCTGAGTGAGCCGCGCCGCGCGGTGATGCGCTGGGTATGTCCGCAATGAGGGCTGAAGTGCTTACGCGCTCGCAAATGCTGCAAACGCGCAAGACCCCGCAGCCCCCGCTAACGCGCTCAACTCACGCATAAGAAATGCCTACCATAAAACGGCAAGCGCATCAAAAGATATTAAGTGAGGTATACTTTATAGTTACGCTATAAATTGCAGGAAGCTCAAAAAACAAGGGAGAAAACATTGCGTGTACTAAATGTTGTGAGAGATCGAACAGAGCTTGATACTACTAACTCCGCACGCGTCCATCGCACAAAACTAGTAGAATTTAGCGAGCTTTGCAATTATTCAAATGTGCAGCATGAGTTTTCGTCAGTGATATTTGACTTTGACGGCACACTTGCCAACTCCATGTGGGTTTGGGACGATATAGACGTAATGTTTTGCAACAAGTTTGGGGTTGAAATTCCCAATGGTCTTTTAGATAAGCTTGCAATCTTGGGCTTTGAAGACACTGCAAATTATTTTATAGAGCAACTCGGCGTAAAAATGACAGTCGAAGAAATCTGCGCTCACTTTAATGATCTGGCATTCGACCGCTATGCTACAGAGGTTGAACTTTGGCCAGGTGTTCGCGAATATCTAGACATCTTGGCAAACAGGGGAGTTGGTTTGGCTATTGCCACTGCGCTTTCGTGGCCGTTGTTAGAGGCAGCCCTAAAGCACAACGGCATTTTTGAATACTTTGATGACATTGCATTTTGCGATGAGAGTTATAGCAAGGATCGTCCCGACGTATTTTTGCTGGCTGCCAAGCGCATTGGCGCAAAACCAAAAGATTGCTTGGTATTTGAAGACACTGCTCGCGGAACCAACAGCGCAAGAAGTGTTGGAATGACAGCATGCGGAATATACGACAAAAAGAGATGCTCCGATAGGCTGGCTTTAGAAACGTCGTCGGATTTTGTGTTGGAAGATTACTACCCGTTAGTTTTGGCTGCGCAAGATGTGGATATCGCAGATGTCACAAACAATAACGATACATTATGTGCGTCACGCGCAAGTTAGTGCGCGATGCATTATTTAGTAAGATACAAACGAATTGTAGGAGAACTATGAACCTAGCAAAAATTAAGGGAGCGAGCTTTGCTGGCAAGAGTCGCACGCGAAGTTCAATTGCTGGCGAGAACCGCAGTAGCGGATGCACGTATCGCAATCACGCGCCCAGCAGTTGCAGCGCTTCTTATGTAGAGTGTGGCGCAGATGCTTCATATTCCGCGCATTCCACAAGCATAACTAGCACCACCCGCCCTGCTCATACCAACACCGCCCGAGCAATACTCGCAGCACTTATAGCTGCCATGCTTATATTCGCTGCTTTTGCAACAACAGGTTGCAGCAACACATCTACCCCAACGAACTCAAGCACTCTCAAAGTGGGCGTGCGAGCAGACGTAACCGGTTTTGGATACTACAACGAAGAAACCCAAAAATACTACGGACTCGAAATTGACATTGCAAACGAGCTGGCAAAACGCCTAGGCTACAGCAACGTTGAGTTCAAGACAGTAACCCCCGATACACGCAAACAAACACTGCTTGATGGAGAAGTAGACTGCATTATTGCTTGCTATTCGACCAGTGAGTCTAGAGAAGCAAACCTAGATTTTTCTCCAGCGTATTATACCGACTATTCTGCAATTATGGTAGAAAATAGTTCGATGATTACCAAGTTAAGCGAGCTTAAGAACCTCACTATTGGAACAATGATGGGCACCAATGCAGCTCCACAACTTGTAACAAAGCTTGCAAAAGACGGGCTCACTAGCGGCGAGCCAGTAACTGCAAACAAGGATAATTCCAACGTGTATTTTGACACTTTTCACCTGCTGCAATACAAAACCTACCAAGAGCTTTCTGACGCTCTAGAGGGTGGAAAAATTGACGCTGCTTGCATGGATGCTAGCATCGCGGCAGCTTATATGAAAGACAATCGCAGCTTGCTAGACTATCAGGTTGCTGAGCAACAATACGGGGTCGCAACTCAAAAAGACTCAGAGCTTAGCGCTCCAGTTGCTAGCAAAATTCAAGAAATGCTTGATGATAGCACAATTAGCTCACTTGTCGACAAATGGGATTAGGAGAAGTGCCAATGTCGAAAAAACTCAAGAATAAGGTCATTATTTTAATTGCAGTAGTTGTTTTGGGAACAATTTGCATGGCAGTTTGCATCTCTGGAATGCAAGACAAACTTATGCTTCGCAACTACACTCAAGAGATGGAACAGCTTGCTGATCAAATTCCGCAACTGCTCGAGCAAGCCGACGAGGAGACATCGCAAAATACTGTCTCTTATGATTCAATTTATCAGTCTAAGGCTGAGAGTGTATCGTTTATGGCTGCAAATAATGCAGGTTATGAGGCAACCGACTCCAAGATGGATGAGTTAGCCACCCTGCTCGACGTAGACAACATCATGATTGTAAACACTAGCAATCAAGTAGTTGCTAAGGCCGAAGATACAAAAGCAAATTTTGCGTCATCTCGCTTTAACATGCTCCGCACGGTGTTTAGCAGCAGCGAGCCTTCAGAAGCCGTTGAGGTAGACCTTGCAAACGAGCACTGGCATGCGCGATACTATTCGGCACGCATAGACGACTCCACAATGGTTGTAATTGAGCAAAATCCGGAGGAGCTTGAGCAGCTTGTTGAAGATTCTGGCTCCACTGCGGCGGTTCTCAAAAATCTAACTGTAGGACAAACCGGATATGTTTTTGCGGTTTCATCTCAAGATTATCTAATCAAATATCACCCTAATAGTGAGCTTGTTGGTGCGGACGCTATAGAGGCAGGCATTGATGCCACAATGCTTGAGGATGGCACAACTTGTTGGGCTAAGCTTAAAGGTCAATCTCTGTATTGTCGCGTGAGTGCAATTGGCGACATGTATTACATTTCGGCAGTTCCTGAGGCAGATTTGGCATCGGCAAGAAGTGTTACTACCGGCGTTGTTTTGTTTGTATTTTTGGTTGTAATGGCCATTGCGGTTTTGTATGGAATATGCGTATTGAACGACGATGAGCGCAAAAAAGACAGTGACAAAGACTTTGCAGACCTCGGTCGCGTAAAGATGAATAAGACCATAGTGAAAAAGGGCGCCATAATCTCTTTGGTTGGATTTGTTGCTATCGTAGCTATTTCGTTTTATATGCAGACTCTGTTTTCGCTGTCGGCGCAGTCGGTTACCAATAACGATACTGTGGCAAATTTGTCTGCCACTATCAAGACCGCCGATGAGCGTGCCGACGCCTTGCGTGAGCAATATAACGAACGCTACCTTGGCAAATGCAAAGTTGCAGCATATATATTAGACGCAAATCCAGCCCTTGCAAACAAAAGCGATTTAAAGAAACTAGCCGACGTTTTGCAAGTTCAATATGTGCACACTTACGATTCGCAAGGCACTCTTGTAGCAACCAATTCATCTCTAACCAACTTTACGATTAGCACCGATCCCAAGGATCAATCGTACGCTTTCCGCAAGCTTTTGCAAGGTGTTGATCATGTAATTCAGTCGGCGCAGGTCGATGACGTTGCAGGCGAAATGCGCCAGTATATTGGTGTGATTTTGCATGATGCAGATGGAAATGCAAGTGGATTTGTGCAGTTAGGTATTCGTCCGAGCAGGCTGCAAAACTTGCTGGACAGCGTTCAGATCGATAAGGTTTTAGACGGCGTAAAGGGCCAGTCTGGACAGTTTGCATTTGCTATAAACAAGTCTGATGGAACATTCGCATATTTTCCTGATAGCAACCTTGTTGGCAAAACTGCAACTAGTTGTGGCATGAAGGACAATCAGCTCAAAGATGGCTTTTGCGACTACCTAACAATTGATGGCAAAACATACTATGCTTCGTCTGTTGAGCAGGGCAATTACTACCTTTATATGGCTGGTTCTGAGGGCGAGCTTATGTCAACCAGAGGTCCTCTAACTTTAGCAACTGCAGGGATCAGTTTTGTGTGTTTGGCTCTGCTTTTTGTGATTTTGATATTTGAGCGCAAGACCATCAGTTTTGATTTTGTGCAGGAGCAGGGCGGCGCGGATGGTGCTGGCGGCGCTGGTGGCGATGTGGTTGGTGCTGGCGGTGTGGCTGGAGAAGCTGCTGGAGGTCAAGCTGGTGGTGAGGACGGCGGCGTTGTCTGCATACCTGCCGGTGTAGATATGGCAGGCGCAGCAGTTACTGTGTCTGGCGCAACTATGGGAGCTGCTGAAGCTGCAGAGGCTGCTAGAGCTATACCAACTATAGAGGGTATATCCGCAGACTCCGCTCAAGCAAACTCCGCATCATCACAAGCCGCAGATCCAAATCCTCGCAAATTTGACACTTCAATGCCTGACGGCAGGAAGGTTAGAACAGAGTCGGCAGCAAGCAGATGGTTGGGCAGATCCTTTAAATGGGACGAAAAAGACCCAGAGCAAAAAGTTGCCTTTGTGGTTAAGATTTTTGGAGCCATAGCGGTGTTTGCTATCTTTATAGCGGTGCTCTTCCGTGACCAAATTTTTGGGTCGGGTTCTCTATTTGCATACATTTTGGACGGAGGCTGGGAACACGGTCCTAATATATTTGCATTTACGGCATGCATAATGTTTGCTTGCTTTGCAATAACTACCGCGATGATCGTTCAAAAGCTTATGTCGTTGTTGGCAGGCGTGCTGGAGTCTCGCGGCGAAACAGTTTGCAGGCTACTGGGCAGCTTTATCAAGTATGTAACAATCATCGGCACAGTTTATTACTGTTTGGCACTCATAGGAATTGATACAACCACTCTTTTGGCTTCGGCTGGAATTTTGTCAATTGCAATTTCGCTAGGTGCCAAGGAGCTTGTGAGCGATATTCTCTCCGGACTCTTTATTATTTTTGAGGGCGAGTTTAGGGTTGGCGACATAATCACCGTTGGAACATGGAGCGGAACTGTGGTAGAAATTGGAGTTCGCACCACAAAGGTAATGGACGGCTCGCAAAACATCAAAGTTATCCGCAACAGCAACGTGAACGACATAGTTAATATGACCAAGCAATCGTCTTATACTTGGGTAGACGTTGGAATTGAATATAGCGAGTCTATAGAGCGTGTTGAGTCGATTTTGGCTAAAGAGCTTCCCAATATTCGTGAGCATATTCCTGAGCTTATAGGTGGACCTTTCTATAAGGGTGTTGTTTCGCTTGGAGATAGCAGCGTTAATATTCGCATAATGGTTCAATGTCTTGAGAAAGACCGAGGTTCTGTTGAAAGGGCACTCAATCGTGAGATTAAGCTTTTGTTTGACCACTACGACATTGGCATTCCGTATCCGCAAATTGTTGTTAATCAGGCTCAAGACAAAAAGGCGGCAACATATAGCGAACGCATGAGTGCCGAGCAGTTTAACCGTGAGCAGCGTGAAGCTAGTGAAGCAGCCGAGATTGCAGATGCAGACAGAGATGGCAACGAGTAGGTAATGCTTGATTGTTTGGCTAGAAGAATATGACTCGATGTATAAAGCGGGTTGCATAAGATTAGATGCATAAAGCTAGACGGGTGAGAGTTTGCAAAGATTTTGTTTGTTCTAGCTGCTTCACTCGTCTAGCTATATAGACTACCAGGTATGGCAAGCTCGCTTAACTGGCTTGCTATACAGCGAGGTTTAGTTGTTTCGTTCATCCAATTAGACTTAGCCGTTTCGTCTGGCTCGCAAAATTTTGCTAGGCTCAAAGCGTGTGCCACCTCATTAAATGCTCTACAAAACATTTTCTATGTAGTAGCTGATTTAAAATTTGGAAGAAAAAAGATGGTGCCCCCAACGGGAATTGAACCCGTGTTTGCGCCTTGAAAGGGCGCCGTCCTAACCCCTAGACGATGGGGACACAATAAAAACATTTGCGCTTTTTGCAACGTTCGCTGGCAAATTAACGCGCAACAATCTAAGATTATCAACGTATAGTTAATATTTGGCAAGAAAAAACCCGTATAGGGGATTATTTTCCCGCGAGCGTGTATGTGCGCGTGTGCGATGCGAATATGCAAGCGTATATGTGAGCGAGTGCGAAGCACGTATTAAAGCGTATATGCAGGCGAGCATGCAACCGCAAATAGCATGAGTGCCGAGCGAGTACCTAGTTAGGAAAAACATGACCAGCATACGATCAGATATTGTTCATATAGAAAATGAGAGACTCCTCAACTTAATGAGCATCTTTTTAAATGACTCCCCAAATGCAGTGACCCCCGAAGACATCAACGCCTTGCGCGAGTTTGGTATCTCTGATGAGGAGGCATTTGCACTTACTCTTGCAGGACTTTTTGATCTAGATATCGTAGAAAACACCAACGACCGACGCTTTTATGAGTGCTACTTCCCGTTCATGTTCCATAAGTTTAGTCAAGAGCAGTTTGCCAATAATCCATACTTAACAAACATAGACTTTCCAAGCAAAGAAGTTGGCAACTCTAAGTTTGAAATTAAGTCGTATGAGCCATATGAGGCATTTGTTTGTGACGACTTTATTACAAATCGAGAGGGCAGAATTTTGCCGCAAATTGGATTTTTTGAGGATGAGTATTTTTTTCCAACTGTAACAGAGGGCGGTCGCATTTGGATGTCGGTTACTCCACAAGAAATTTTGACCATTGAACCCGCGGTTAAACATGCACATGGCAAGGTGTTAACATACGGGCTAGGGCTTGGATACTTTGCATATATGGCTGCTATTAAGCCTGAGGTCACAAGTGTAACCGTAGTTGATTGCAATCCCGATATTATTTCTCTTTTTGTGGAGCATGTGCTTCCGCAGTTTGGGAGGGTTAAGCGTTCGAGGGATGCTGGCGGCGGCGTTGGCAACGAAGCTGGTGGCAGCGTTGGCAACAGTACAGACAGCCTAGACCTAGATTGTGCAGGCAAGATTACCATCGTAGATAGCGATGCGTTTGACTATGCCGAACATCTTATGCAAAAAGAACAGTTTGACTTTGTTTATGGAGACATTTGGCACGACGTGGGCGATGGCTTTGATCTCTATCAGCGCATGAAGAGCTATGAGCACAAGCTTCCAAATGCTGAGTTTATGTATTGGATTGAGCCAACAATTAAGTGCTATATGTGAGACTGATGTGAACCCAAAACTCCATACGCAAACAACTATGTCAACTTCCAGCCTAAGGCACTCTTTTGATCAACCAAGTCCCAAAGCTCACATGTATGTTCTAGGGCAGAGACAATCTGCAGTGCGCCAGCTAGACTCTCGCTTATAGCAAAAGGACCGTGACCAGCAATAACCCCGATGCTTTGTTTACGTTCAATTAAGTTTGCCAGCATTTTAGCAGCCTCCGAGCTTCCAATAGACTCTTTGGGTCTAACAACTTGCACGGCATAGGGGATTAGGAGCTTACATTCTGAGTCGAGAGGCTCTAGCTCCTCCAAATACATAGAGCGCAAAGTCGTATGGAGTGTATGCGCATGCAAAATTGCTCGCTTCCCAAAGGCAGCTCCTTCAGACTCACAGCGCTTAGCCCACGCATGATAAAGCTCGCGATGAACAACTAACTCGCTAGAACAGTTGTTGTCTAAATCCGATGGTTCCCAAGTGGTAGCAATCACATCGCCTTCTTTAAGACGTCCTAGCTGCGAACCTGTGCGGGTAATCCAGATGGTTTTGCCATCGCTTTGAGACAGATTTCCTCCATGACTCGTAATAGCTCCTGACAAAAACAAGTCTCGACCAACATTTGCAAAATCGCTTAGCATTTTTCCTCCATTTTCGCATCTAAAAATTAGCAATATACAATTTTAAAGTACGCCCTACAATTTTCCACTTACCTCCAACAACCCTCCAGCAACCCCCAAATAGCGCCCAAACAACCCCAAGCAATCCTCCATAAAAATAAAACACTGTCACGGATAGTATAAACGCTTATGCAGCTCAAAGCGGTAAGATGAAAAAAGCCTAAAATTTTTTGGAGAGGAAACCAAACATGGCTAGAATAGCAATTAGTGTTGAATATTGCAAAGGTTGCGGGCTTTGCGTAGATGCATGTTCAACCAAGATTTTGGAGTTAGACTCCGAGTTTATTAGTGCAAAGGGGTGTCACCCCGTTAAGTGCATTGATGAGACAAAATGCACAGCATGTGGCAAGTGCGAAACTATGTGTCCAGACGTTGCAATTCAGGTTCAGAGGTGAGTCGTATGGCAGAAAAAGTTCTCATGAAAGGCAACGAAGCCATGGCAGAGGCTGCCATGCGCGCAGGGTGCAAGTTTTTCTTCGGCTATCCCATAACGCCTCAAACTGAGGTTTCGGCATATATGGCCAAGCGTATGTGCAAGGTGGGGGGTCTGTTTTTGCAGGCGGAGTCAGAGATTGCAGCAATCAACATGGTTTATGGAGCAAGTGCTGCGGGTGCTAGGGTTATGACCTCATCGTCGTCCCCAGGTATTAGTCTTAAAAGTGAGGGGATTTCTTATTTATGTGGAGCCGACCTACCAGCAGTTATTGTTAACGTGCAGCGCGGAGGTCCAGGTCTTGGAGGCATTCAGCCTTCGCAGGCAGACTACGCGCAGGCAACGCGCGGACTTGGCCATGGAGACTTCCATCTAATTGTCTACGCTCCATCAAGTGTGCAAGAAATGGCAGACTACGTTTATGCTGCATTTGAAAAGGCGGATATCTATCGCACTCCCGTTATGCTTTTATCTGACGGAATGTTGGGTCAAATGATGGAGCCGGTGGAGCTTCCGGAGGGCGAGCCGCAAAAAATTCAAAAGCCGTGGGCAACTACTGGCACACAAATGAAGCGCGAGCACAACGTTATAAACTCGCTATATTTGGTTGCTCAAGAGCTAGAAGATACCGTGGTTGAGAGGCAAAAACGCTACGCAAAAATCGCTGAAGAAGAGCAGCGATGCGAAACATATCTCACCGATGATGCAAACATTGTGCTTGTGGCATATGGAGCAACAGCGCGTGTGGCTAGAAGTGCAGTTAACCAGGCGCGCGAGAAGGGCATTAAGGCCGGTTTAATGCGCCCAATCACCCTGTGGCCTTTCCCAGAGAAGAAAATGGCTGAGCTAGCTCAAACAGCTGACTCATTTTTGTCGGTCGAGATGTCGATGGGCCAGATGGTTGAAGATATAAGGCTTTCGATACACGATAGCAAGCCGGTTAATTTCTTTGGACACACAGGTGGAATTATTCCAGAGCCTAGAGAGGTGCTTGCTTGTATCCAAAAAATTTCGGAAGGGCACAGTGTGAATACCGTGCCATTTCACTCAAAATATACGGGAGGTGATGCATAATGGCAACTCCAAATGTTAAGACAGATGCCTGCGGTTGCGACAGCAGCAAAACTGAGCTAGAAGTTAAACGTCCGCACAGTCTAACAGATGCACACTTTAGTTATTGTCCGGGTTGTGGTCACGGCATAGTTAACAGAGTGCTAGCCGAACTAATTGATGAGATGGGACTCGAGGGCGATACCATTGGAGTTTGCCCCGTGGGTTGTTCGGTTACAATGTATGACTTCTTTTCGTGCGATATGGTTGAGGCCGCGCATGGACGTGCACCCGCAGTTGCTACTGGCATCAAGCGCGTGCTTCCCGATAAGTTTGTATTCTCATATCAAGGCGATGGCGATCTTGCTTCAATTGGAACTGCAGAAACAGTTCATGCTGCAACGCGTGGCGAAAACATCACTGTTATCTTTATAAATAACGCAATATATGGAATGACCGGCGGTCAAATGGCTCCAACAAGTTTGCCAGGGCAAATTACGCAGACTAGCCCTTATGGTCGTGATGTAGATGTGGTTGGTTATCCTATAAAAGTTTGCGAGATGCTCTCTACTTTGGGTGGAGTGGCTTTTGCGCAGCGCGTAACTTGCGATACGCCAGCTCATGTTCGTCAGATGAAAAAGGCAATCAAAAAAGGCATTGAGTATCAGCAGCAAAAGCTTGGATATTCGATTATTGAGGTTGTTTCGCCTTGTCCTACTAACTGGGGATTGGATCCTGTTTCGGCTTTGCAGTGGCTGCGTGAGAATATGCTCGAATATTACCCACTAGGTGTTTATAAAGATGTTGGAGCGGGTGTGGACGTCGCGGGTGAGGATGCTACGGCGGGTGCAAGTGCTGCCGACGGCTCGACACCGGCAACCTCAACAAGCTCTCAAAATGCGGAGGTGAAATAAATGTCGACAGCAAATATCACCCTCGCTGGTTTTGGAGGACAAGGAATTTTATTTGCAGGCAAAATGCTTGCATATGCTGGACTCATGGGCAACAAGGAGGTTAGTTGGCTTCCATCGTATGGTCCAGAAATGCGTGGAGGCACAGCCAACTGCTCTGTGGTTATTTCTGATGATCCCATTGGCTCGCCATTGGTTGTGGAACCAGATGTTCTTATGGCTATGAACAGACCCTCGTTTGAGAAGTTTATAAATGTTGTAAAGCCTGGAGGTATTGCCATTATCGACTCAACGATGGTTAAATGCACAACAGACAGAACCGACATCACCATATTTGAAGTTGAAGCAACCAAACTTGCCGAAGATAACGATCTAAAAGGTCTTGCCAACGTTATATTGGTTGGCAAACTCAACAAAGAAGCTGCAATAGTTAGCGTTGAGGCGCTAAAGGCTGCGGTTCCAAAGTGTGTATCGGCAAAAAAGCAAGACATGATAGAGCTCAACATAAAGGCACTCGAACTAGGTATTGACGCTTAAGAGCAATGCTTCACAAATTGGTTGGGGCTCGTTCTTAGGTGGAGAAAAAGTTATTTCTCAAAGTGTTGCTAGAACATATGAGGATGCTTCTAAAAATTAGATTGATTGTGATGCGGGCATAAGCTAGAAGCTTTGATATGAGGAGGCAGCTCTGATGCGAGTTGCCTCCTTTTTTGTGGTTAGATACGCTTTGGAACAAGCTTTAAAACTTGGAAGTATCATAGATACAAACTCTAATCTGATAGTTGTTTGAAATTTATTCAAATTTAAATGTATAATGTTTTAGTTATTGATACCGCTGTGGTTTTATATGAGCGTGTATGAGAGGTTCATGAGGTTATGAGTCAGCGTGATGGTCGACGCAATTTAGCAAATGATTATGCTCCTATTAGGGGTAGAGATTTAGATTTAGATAGCTCCGAAAAGGTTGATGGTCCTGCTAGGTATACTAGGGAAGTATCGCGCCATCATGAGGGTGCAATTAATCCAAATGCTATGACACCTGTTGAGATGATGAAAAAGCGGGGTACATCTAGTGATACTCTGCCCGAGGAATTTAGTGTTAGAGAAGGAAGTTCGGGTAGAAAAGTTATTACCAAGCAGCCTTATCAAATAAAAGGGACGGGAATATCTAATCCTAATAATCATACACATATAAATGCTGAGAGTGTTAATGCAGCGGCGATGCAGCGTGATCGAAATATAGAAGCTGAAAATAAAAGACAACCAAGCACGAACAGAAACTACAACAGCTCTGATGAGGGCAAAAATAAAAAGGTTGTGGTTGCTGTTGTTTTGGTTTTTGTGGCTGTTATTGTTTTGATTATTTTGCTTTCGCGGTTGTAGGGTTTTTGATTTGTACGCGCTCAATCAAACGCTATTTAAATAAATGACATCTAATACAGACAATCAAACAAACTGCAAACTACAAACAATCTCTAGTGCACAAACAATCTAAAAATTGCCCAAACAATAAGGGCTGCCATTGCCAAAAGAATAATCGTAGAAGCAAATGCGCATCCTCTTTGATGATTTTGAGACATGTCAACCATCTTGCCAGTTAGTGACTGGCTTTTCTTATAGCTCATGCGCTTTTTTTGGTCATCTGTGAGTTTAGCAATTTTTGTCATGTACCATTCGCCGCCAGTTTCCATTACCTTTTCAAACTGACTTTGACTTAAATCAATAGTTGGATGATCGCCGCCTTTAATTCTCTTTATCTGGTGTGACTCAAATTTTTGAAGGGCATTGCACAAAGGCTCGTCACAATTTGGAGATATGCCCATAAATGCAGCTTCTATAAAAAACTTTCCCTCTTTTTTTGAGTATGTAATCATTGAGATAAGTGCAGTGATGTTCCATCCCTCACTTAGTGCTGCATACAATTCTTTAGCATACTTGTTTGGCACTTTTGCTATTGCGTTGCCATTTTTTGCTGCAATCCAAAGGTTGTTTTTAGAAGAAGAGTTTGCATCTGTATCAGTGTCATTATCAGAACCCGCATCCGCATCTCCAACACTGCCAGATGTAGCATCTATCTCTTGTAAACATAGCTCTAGACCAATATAACTAGCAGAGTTTGCTAAAAACTTTTGGGCGTTCGAGTCTTCGGGCATAAAGTCAATATATAGTCCAAAAAAGCAATCGTTAACGCGTGGTAGCTTGGGCGATTCGTTTTCGGTCGAGTCATCTAAGTTATTTTGTATGTCTAAAGGATCTGTAATATTCATTGCTCGCCACCCACTATTGCTAGATACCCAAGAATTTTTTGATTGCAGGCATTTCTTCTTGAATTTGCGCTTTGCCTAGCGAGTAGTTTTTCTCGAGCGTTGGAACATCTGTGGTAGAACTTTTGGCAGTAACATTTTGCGCATAGAAAACATATGCCTTGCCTTCTCGTTCGAGTTGTTCTAGCTTGTCACACTCATCGTTATATCTTTGAGCTCGACTATTGAGCGCACGCTGCACATACGGACGCTTCCAAAACAAACTAGAAATCGGCGAGTTTACCTCTTGCTTTCGATACTCTTTTGGTTGCGTTCTTATAACTAGGAGTTTCTCAAACCCATCTCGCATTGCTTTGTCAGTCATAAGACCAGCGCCTTCTCCAAGTCCGCCATCGTAGTAATAATAGCCATCTATATTTGGAGCTGGCATTACAATTGGCAAAGTGGAGGAAGCTCTTACCTTACGCATAAGCTTGCCTAGCGAGTCAAGGTCGTTTCGGGTCCAATAAACTGTTTCGCCGGTATCTCTTCTAAAGCCCGATATGGTTAGTTTTGCAGGGTTTTCCATAAAATCTGTAAAGCAAAAAGAGAGCATCTCGCCTGGTTTGCACGATTCTTCGTAGATATATTGAGCATTGAAGTATCCCTTGTGAGCCAAGAAAGTATCTATTCCACCAAAGCGGGGGGCAGAAGCAAATCCTACAAATGAGTATTTGGTTCTAGCCTTATCTCGACATACATAGTTCACTGCATTGCTTGAGCCAGCCGAAACTCCGTACACATTATCGAAGAATAATTCGTTTTCGAGCAGCGCATTAGCGACGGCGCAAGTATACGACGCACGCATACCTCCGCCCTCAAAAATTAATGCTGTATCAAAAATGTTGTTTTCCATGTTCTGAACTATATCACACTAACAAAAAATAAACCTTGTATAACCGGCGAGTTTATGCAATTGTGCGCTAAGTAATTGCCGGTGTGCGGTTAATTTACCAACTAATTCGCCTCTAACTTTTTTCATACACTCACAAAATTCACAAACTTATATTTCCTATTTTTTTACTTGCAAATTGCAAATCCTCGATACACTTAAGACTCTCTAGCTCGACAAATAAGCTTTCGCACCAAATCCACAGGAATAACTGTTATGGCCAACACAATCACAACTGCCCACTCCAAAAAACTTAGTCCGTAGCAATTAAAGATCGCGCCTCCAATATAAGCCATTACAATTTGAACAACGCTAATGAGCAGCAAAACTCTTATGAATCCCTTGTTGCCCTTAATATTGTCAAAGAGATTGAGCTTTTCTGTTCTGGCGTTAAACGCATTAAACACAGCAGCAAACACAAAGAAGCAAAAATATCCAGTCATTAGATAGCTGTTTGCGCTGTCATCTCTAAATATGTCATGAACTTGAGGGGCAAGCAAAAATACGAGGGACATAGCAAAAACCCACACCGAGCCCACGATAATCGAAGACCACATGTAGTGGCTTACGATATTGTCGTCGCGACGCTTCGGTTTTTCTTGCATGTATCTTCTTAGTGCAGGTTCACCTCCAAAGGCAAGTGCTGCTAGAGTGTCCATAATCAAGTTTATCCATAGTATTTGCGTTATTGTGAGCGGATTTTGGATCCCCAACATTTGGTCCATGCCAAGCAATGGGAAGAAAAACGAAATCAAAACTGCCGAAACATTTATTGTTAGCTGGTACACAATGAACTTGCGAATACTGTTGAAAATGGTTCGACCGTAGAGAACTGCTTTTTCTATTGAGTTAAAGTTATCGTCTAAAATTACAATTTCGGAGGCTTCTTTGGCCACCTCTGTGCCGGAACCCATCGCAAAACCAATGTCTGCTTTTTTGAGAGCGGCAGAGTCGTTAACTCCGTCTCCTGTCATGCCAACAACCAAGTTTTGCGATTGTGCAATTCTCACCAATCGACTTTTATCTGTAGGAAGCGCACGCGCCACAACACGTATATCCTTTAAGCAGTGTGCAATTTCTTCGTCGCTCATCTCGCGAAGCTCGGAGCTCGTTAAAACAAGGTCGGTTTGTTTTTGGATAAGACCAATCTCTAAGGCAATTGCTTGTGCAGTTTCGCGACGATCTCCTGTGATCATTACAACTTGAATTCCAGCAGCTTGAGTTTCTTTTATGGCAGATGCCGACTCTGGTCTTATGTCATCTCTAATTCCAACCAGACCCACGCACGTCCAGCTCGACTCTGAACAAATTTGGTCGTTTTTAATTTCGCCACTACATTCAGCAAATGCCAGCACGCGAATTGTCTTAGCAGCAAGCTCGTCAATAATTGAGTTCATTGCGTCTATATCAAGAGGCTGCTTGTTGCCGTCCTTATCATAAAATGAGTCGCATTTTGCAAGAACAATTTCGGGTGCACCCTTTATCATTATGTGATTGTTGCCACTAGTTTGTATTGCAGAAAACTTGCGCGCACTAGTAAAGGGAATTTGAGCTTCGATATTGTTTGAGTTGTTGCTTTTACCGTTAGCCCCTTCGGCTTCGTTGCTGGAGTCTGCACAAATAAAGTTTAGAAGTGCTCGCTCAGTAGCATTTCCACCAATAGCTCGTTTGGAAGTACCTTCGCCAGTTATTATTGCCTCAGAATTATGCACCGCATTGCTTACAAATTTTTGCTTTATGCGCTCGCTGACCTCTGCAATGTTTTTATGTTGGTTGAGCTCTCCATCAATAAATGTAACAACCTCAAGGTGTCCTTTTGTGATAGTTCCAGTTTTATCGCTAAACAAAATGTTAAGGCTACCTGCGGTTTCGATGCTGTTTATGTCGCGAACCAAAACGTTGTCTTTTAACATCTTGCCCATGTTCATAGACGAAACAAGAGCAATCATAAGCGGCAGACCTTCTGGAACAGCCATAACGATAATAATCACTGCCAGCATAACAGCCTGAACAAGTGAGTTAACTATATTGAGCCAGTCGGAGCAGTAAGCCGAAATTTGTGCCATGTCAAAATTGTTGGCAATAACAATTGACTGGAACATAAAAGCAGCAGCTATTGCAATTCCTACAATGTATCCAAAGCGGCTAATGCCCTTTGCAAGGGAAGCCAACTTGATTTTAAGCGGGGACTCGCGTCCGTCCTCCTGCTGTAACTCATTTGCAATCTCGCCATAAATTGTTGCATCTCCAACCGAGCTAACCTGCATAATTGCATTTCCGGAGCATACTATGGCTCCTCTATACAAGTCGTGATCTGTTAGAAAATCAATCTCATCTTTATTTGGAGAATAATTTTGTGGAGCCTTAACCTTTTTTGCTTCTTTTGACTCTCCATTTAATACCGACTGATCTACGCTTAGGTTTCCGTCGTATACAAAGCCATCGGCTGGAATTTTGTCGCCTGATTGCAATAGAACACAATCTCCCACAACAATTTCGTCAATTGGGAGCTCAACAATCTCTCCATCACGATAAACTTTGCAAGTTATTTTTGAGGCCTCTTCTTGAAGCTTTTGAAACGCCCCCTCGTTTTTATATTCTGAATATGTGGAGATAAAGGTTGCGATTGCTACAGCTGCTGCAATGCCAACGGATTCGTACCATTCAGACTTTCCCATAAAAGCAAAAACCACATTGATAATTAGGGCAACACACAAAATTTTAATCATCGGGTCGCCAAAATTGTCTTTTAGCTTTGAGAAAAATGATGCTCGCTCAACTTCTGTAAGTGAATTATTTCCGTGCTTTTCTTTAGAGATTTGGGCTTCTTGGGTTGTGAGTCCAACCTTTTGCATTTATGTTCCTTTCAAAATTTGGTTCTTAGTAGAAGTATCCTCTCTTTTAATATTACAACAGAAAGCACTTATAGCTTGTTCAATTCTTTATTTAACTTTTTATCAAAAGTGAGAATTACACGGTTGTTTATGTGCTTTTCTGCAAGCAAGATACAATCAACAAAATCAAGATTGCGTTTAGCGAAGAACTCTAATGCAGTCTTTGCAATTTTGGAGCGCGTGCATGTAACCTCATCAAGAAAAGCAGCTAATGTTTTGCAAATTTCATCTCTTTTAACGTTATAAACTCCATCTAATACATAAACACATTCACACATAACTTCAAGCGAAACTTCAGCACCTTGTTCTATATGCTCTGCTACTTTAGTTGCTTGAGCTTCAATGTCGCATAGAAGATATCGCAGACAGGCGTTGGTATCGAGCAAAACCTCTAAATCTTTCATTGCTTGCACACAGCCTTTTTCCAAGCATCTTTTTCTTTTTCTATAAGCGAGGTGTTAGCATATGCATTAAGCGAGCCCTTTAGTTTGGGAACAACTTTATTGGTTTGATTGTAGGACGAAACAATTGCTACTGGCTTTCCATAACGCGAAATCACGAATGGTTTTCCGCTTGCTTCGATATTAGTAATTAGCTCGCTTAAGTTCTCTTTTGTATCAGATATGCTATGTTTTTCTAAAGCCTGTTCCATTTTAATTTCCTTAAATTAGACCATCATGTTGGTCAACATTTTATCATAAGCAAGTGTGTTCATCAGATATTTTGCCTAGGTCTACGCGAATTTCTTTACATTTCATTTGATATTTCTCCTGTATCTGTTTTTAAATTACAATATCGGCTTTGCCAAATTTTGTGTTGCCCCCTTATAACTTGCCTCCAAATACAGGGAAGAAGCTATGCTCACCATAATCTTTGATTTTCTCTAGGTTTTTGAGGGTTTCCATATCCTCATCTGCGATTATAAAATCAACATCTGCATTTGTTTTCATGTGCTCTGGATTTGCAGTCTTTGGCAGAACAACCATGCCAAGCTGAATGTCAAAACGGATGCAAAGTTGTGCAATTGTGACGCCATATTTTTTAGCCATATCGGCGATTGCTTCGTTTTTGAGTGCCTCGCCGTGGGCAACTGGGGAGTAAGCTTCTGTTACCACGCCCTTATTTTGGCAATAATCAATGAGATCTAGAGGCGAGTTAGAAATATGGCAAAGTATCTGATTAACCATAGGTTTGATTTCCGCTGTCTCCCACAGCTTTTCAATATCTTCTTCCAAGAAATTAGATACTCCGATAGCGCGGAGTTTTCCAGCTCTGCAGGCATCTTCTAGAGCCCTCCAAGCTGCTCGGTTGCCTTCTATATAGCGGTCATCGCTTTGATTTACCTTATCCCAAGGCTGTGGGGAGTGAATAATCATCATATCCAGATAGTCAAGCTCCATATCAGCGAAAGTCTTATCGATGCTTGCTGCAGCAGCTTCGTAAGTCTTATGCTCGGCAGCCACCTTTGATGTAACAAAGAGCTGTTCTCTTGCAACGCCACAAGTGCGAATTCCAGCTCCTACACCGTGCTCGTTTCCATAAGCTTGTGCTGTATCTACATGGCGATATCCCAGCTGCACAGCGCTCTTTACTGCGTCGGCTACCTTGTCATCATCAATAAACCATGTGCCAAGTGCTAGCATGGGGATTTCTACTCCATTGCTAAGTTTCTTTGTTTCGTTGAACATTTTATTCCTCCATCCAAACTTGTTTTGCAAGATTAAACACAGCCCATGCCTTTGGCCATCCTGCATAAAATGCAACATGCGTAATGATGGCTGCAATTTCTGCCTTCGTGACTCCATGATCTTTAGCATTTAGAAGATGATACTTTAAAGACGAGTCGGTAATTCCTTGCGACATGAGCGAAACCACAGTGATAATACTTCTAGTTTTTAGGTCGATATCTTCGTTGTTCCAGTTCTCGCCAAAGAGAACATCATCATTGAAATGCGCAAACTCTGGAGCAAACTCTCCGAGTGCATCTCTTCCGGCTGTTTGAACAATTTTAGTCATAATAGTGGGCCCCTTTCTTTTTTTCTTTTGTTTCGTTTCGGGTCTTTTGTTGTCTGCTAGTTTGTAGTTTTGTAGATTGTTGCTGAGTGTTTTTGAGCGAGACTGCTTATCCTTCTAATTTGCCATACTGCTCATCGCTTACTGGTTCACACCACTCATTACTACAATCTTCCCCAGGTACTTCAATAGCAATATGCGAAAACCAGCTGTCCTGTTTTGCTCCGTGCCAGTGTTTAACTTCCGCAGGAATCATAACCACGCTTCCCTCATGCAAACTCACAGCTTCTTTTCCTTCTTCTTGATACCAGCCCTCTCCAGCTGTGCAAATTAGAAGTTGTCCGCCGCCGCTTTTTGCGTGATGAATATGCCAGTTGTTGCGACACCTCGGCTCAAAGGTCACATTGGCCGCAAAGAGTCCGCCTTTAGGGTCTGTTAGCGGATTTAAGAACGACTCTCCAATAAAATACTTAGCATATGCTGTATTTTTTTCGCCCGTGCCAAACATATTATGCTGTTCAAAAGCAATCCTAGTTTCAATTTTCATTTCAATAGTTCTCCTTATCTTTGTATCTTGAAACATGTCACTTTATGTGTTAAATTAAAGATAGAACATAAACCTAACTTTAGGTCAAGGTATTTTTGAAAATAAATTTTTGGCGGCACTTTGGAGGTATTTTATGTACACAATTGGACAAGTATCAGAAATGTTTGGTTTGCCTGTTTCTACGCTTCGTTATTACGATAAGCAAGGGCTTTTTCCACATCTCACACGCGAATCTGGTATTCGCAAATTTAGTGAAGTCGAGATTGAAACGCTGCGCGTAATTGAGTGCCTCAAAAAATCCGGACTAGAAATCAAAGACATAAAGCTTTTTATGGAGTGGTGCGCAAAGGGCTCTTCTACTTATCCAAATCGCCTAGAGCTCATCCAAAAGCAAAAACAACGCGTGGAGGCAGAAATTGAACAGATGCACAAGGCACTCGATATGCTTAAGTTTAAGTGTTGGTATTACACGCAGGCTATAGAAGATGGCAACGAGGATAAGGCAAAGTCTTTAATTCCGGACGGTTTGCCAAAAGATATTCGTGAGGCTTATGATAATTCGCATAGTTAGTTGATAAGATGCAGCTAAGCCGCAACTTAGCTCTATCTTTTTGACGCGCACATTTTTGCCCTGCGCGCGTTTGACTTAACTTTTGCAAGGTAGGCAAAAGGAGCTACAATAATCATAATCGGCAGAGCAACGCCGTTTCCAAAAACCGATAGAAGTGTAGGGGAGATTGTGTCTCCAATTCGCCTAATAAGATCTAGACCAACCATTCGGTCTGATTCTGGAGTGCTGGCAAGCGCATTCATTTCGCGGAAAGCCTTTGTTGTTGCATAAAATCCGGCACCATCTACAAAACCCATTGCGGTAACTGCAGCAATCATACCCACAAGTGAGTTGCTTAAGAAATAAAACAGCACTACACCACCGCTTAAAACAATGAAGGCAACAAGATGAAAAGTGATACTTACATGTCGACTCACCACGTGATAAAGCGGGTTGGCATAAACGCGAACAACTCTCTGCACTGTATTTGCAAGTGAAATAACAACTGCAGATAGTCCAAGCGCGGCAACATCGAGTGGAAGTTTATATTGCATAAGCGTAAACGAAATAGATGCAGGCACAACAATACAAATTGCATATACAATAACATCGCCTCGAATTAAGATTTTTAAGATGTTTGAAACATTGGATTTTGCACTGTGTCCCTTTTGACTTTCATCAATATTTACCCCGAGTTCGCTTTTATTAAATGCAAGGCAAACAAGAAGCGACGCGCCAAGGCACGCTGCGGCCATCAACTGAACAAAAGCAAAGCTCAAAACCACGCTAATAACTCCACCAATTATATTGCCCAAAACATGACCAAGCGACTCGCCTGAAGAGAACTCAACTTGGCAGTTGTCTTTGCGATTCACGTCGCGCAATAGCGATGAATAGAAATCCGATAGCATCATTATTTGTGAACGAGCGGCGTTAAAAACAATAAGTCCTACAACAAAAATGACGATGTTTGAAGAAGCTCCGCACAAAAAAGCTCCAGCTATTCCTATGCTAAGAACAAAAATTGCATAAGTTTTTACGTTTCTGCACTTTTTCAAAACAGACGACGATATAGATGATCCAACCACGCTGGCAATCATCGTAAGTGTAAAAATTATGCTAATCAAAAACGTGACATTGTCTGTCCAGTAAAGCATCACTACCTGACGAATTCTAAGAACGCTCACAATGTTAAAAGCCGATATGCAAATGCCGTTGATCATGAGCACTAATCGCATGCGATAGTCGCTTGTAGTGAGCATAACTTTGCTCTCGCGTGTTACTTGTTTTTTCTGTATGCGGCGCGTCTTTTTTTGGAACTCATAAACAAGCATAAATGCCAAAAGAAGCATGAGAAGTGCCTCAATTTGTGAGTTCATCCTTAAATTATTAATTTCGGCGTCGTCGGTGATAATCTCGAGCGAGCTTGCAATCTCTTCGGCAGAACTAGACGCGATATTCTTGCCCTGCAAGTCTACGCTACTTATAACTTCTTTTATTGTCTGACTAGATTTTGCGATGCTGTTTGCAATCTCAAGAAGCTCTGTTTGCTCAGTTATTCCAAGTGCATCAGCATTTTGACAGATAGCTACTAGATCAAGCTTTAGAGTAGACTCTTCTGTTTGTTTAGCTAGATCTATGGTCTCGAGTTCTGTATAAAGAGAGTATCCCGCAAAAGAAAACACGACCTCCAAAATGAGGATGATTGTTGCAACAAGGCGTCCCTTTGAGCCTTCGGCAAAAAACTTGTGAGATAGTGCAAGCAAAAGCAAAGCTAGAGCAAAGACTCCAAGCATAATGAGTGCAAGATTTGCAATCGTGTTAATAAATTCATCGATGATTTGAGGAGCATTTGCCTTAACTAAAACTTTGTAGTGATCAAAACTTGTAACGTTGCAAGTGCTGTTGTCGATGACTATGAGTTTTTCATTAACATTGCTGGTTAACTGGTCTTTTGCTGCATCAGAAACATCACCGGTCGACGAGATAAACGTATTTGTATCGTAATCGAGAACAAAAATTTCTTTGTCGTAAATATCTGCCGTGTCATTTTCTAGAGCAGTTATAATTTGCTTGATTTTATCATTGTTTGACGCGTCATAATGCGCATCGTAATATCCAACATAACCTGCTGGTTCAGTTGAAATAACTGAAAGCACACGGGTGTTGGTTTGAGCAAAAAGACCAATGCATGTGAGTATAAAAATGAATACAGAAATCAAAAAGAGGCTTAAAGCCTCTTTTTGAAATTTGCGTGTGTTAAAATTCATCAATTATTTGTAGGGCTTAAAGGAATTTATCCTTTTTTATGCTTGTCTTGCGTCATTGATGCGCTTGCCCATAAATATAGCAAAAATAAGGTTGAAAATTCCGTCACAAATCATAACAGCGCCCGAAACAACCATGATGAATGCAAAAGGTGCGAACATAACATAGAAACCGCAAATCATGAAGATGATTGAGAGGATAATAACGGCAACTCCGCCACCAATTTTAGAGCGAACAGCATAAATGCCTTCGTTTAAGGTAACGGCACCACTAGCAATGATGAAAACTCCAGACATAATTGTAATCAAGTCGGCCAAGATATCGGGTCTAGTAAGACAGAGAAGTCCGAACAAGAAAAGTATTATGCCACCGATGATTGATTGTGCAGGTCCCTCCACACTAACAAAGCTAAAAATCATCTTCGCAATTCCTGCAATAACAAGAAGAACTCCAATAAAATAGGCTCTTCGTTAGTTTGTGTGGATGAAATTTCAACAAAATACCACTTAAACAATTAAATAGTTGATTTTTGAGATAGGACGGC
>CAVLCC010000018.1:0-37030 GCA_963661535.1 Senegalimassilia sp. | reverse complement strand
CGAAGCGCTATGCGGCAGAGGTTGGCTGTACGACCATCCGCATCGACACTTATGCTCACAACGAGCCAGCCAAAAGGTTGTATCTTAAAAACGGCTTCCGCATCGCGGGATATGGACAAATTTTGCTGCAAGGTCTTATCGAAGAAGAACAGGTCTATCTGGAATGCGAGGTGCAAAAATGAACAAGATTGGCCTAATCGGCGGTACAGGACCGGAAGACACAACGGGCGTTTAAAGAGATCTCGGATCGCATCATACGAGACGAACGAGTACAAGCTGTTGTGCTGGGCTGCACGGAGCTACTGATAATCTTTGACGGTGTGGAACTGCCGGTGCCATACATCGACGTGGTGCAGGTACATATCGATGCCTTTGTTGACTTGATTATACAAGGCTAAGCGAAGCGACAACTTCCGGCTTATCATACAGAAATTCCAAGGAAAGGAAGCACTGCCAATGTATGCACAAAAAGTAATCGTTTATAATGCATCCACTTTGCACACTGTGCATATCGTTTCAAAGTACAATCGTGCGATTGTATCAATTTTGTAATGGCAATAGACTGAATGGCACCCTCTTCTCATATCTTTTATAAGTTCCCTGTTTTTTCACCCGCAAAACACAAGGTCAGTTTGCGACACCTGGGCACCCCTTAGCACCTCCCCAAGCAAAGACACGTGAGGTAGAGGTATCAATTTAGACGTAATTCTTGATAGAAGAAACCCTTCTTTTTTCGTTGCCGTTTTTTTAGGGAACCTTTGGTTCCACATCAAAAACGGGGGGCTTTCGCCCCTCAACCCCCAAAAACTTTACACCGTGGCTCATGGTTGACATATCTGAAATTTCCTACACCCACAAATCTCTGTTGAACATTGCATACAGTGGCACGTTAATCATCCATTCTTGTTTCTTGTAGCCTGAAAGCGAGAAACGCAATGCATGCACATGGTTATTTTTATCATGGAATGCTCTTAGACTTTTAGACCTCAAATTTTCTTCGGCTTTGGCCTCGATAGCGAAAATTTTCTGCTTGTCGCAAACAAGGAAGTCGATTTCTCCTCTAGAATTTTCAGCCGACCAGTAATAAGGCGAGAAATTGAATTCTCCGAGAAGTTGCTGTGCCACGAATTGTTCAGTTAAAGCGCCTTTGAATTCCTTAAAAACGTCATTCCCCGAAACAATGATTGTGGTGTCGAGTCCAGACATTGCGCCGAGAAGCCCAACATCGTTTAGGAAAAATTTGAAGGAAGAAGAGTCGGCATAAGCTGAGAGAGGAACATTCGCTCCACTGATGCGTGGAGTTTTGATTGCGATTCCGGCTTGGGTGAGCCATGTGGTGGCGAAGCGGAAGTCGCGCGCGCGGGCGCTTTCATTTATGTGCCCAAAGACGAACTTTTTGTTTTCGCGAGAAAGGTGCGACGGGATTGATTCGAACGTTGCCAGAACTTTCTCAATTTGGCTTCCGTCTAGGTGTTTTGAGATATCAAGTTTATATCCTGACAGGATTCCTTCTTGGATGGCGCGAACATCCTCGAAGTTTTCTTCTTCGCTATAATTTACAACTGCTTCGGGCATTCCTCCAACCACATAGTAGCTCTTTAGAACTTTGACGAGACTCTCTGAAAACACATTTATCCTTTGTGTGTCGCCTTCGAGAATCACACGTTTGAGGTTTGAATTGTTTGTTGCGTCTAGGAATTCCGAAAAACTCATTGGGTAAAGGTTCAAAAAATCCACCTTACCAACAGGGAACCCTGTGCCCGTGTGATCAACCAGTCCAAGAAGTGAACCGGCGGTGGCAATGTGTAATTTAGGCATCTCTTCGCAGAAATATTTCAGCGAAGTAAGCGCTTTTGGACATTCCTGAATTTCATCGAAAATTACAAGTGTTTGCCCCACTTTAATTCTTTCTTGAGTGTAGTTTTCGATTTCGGACATCAAGCGTTTCGGCTGGTAGCCTAAATAAAAAAGTCCAGCGAGTTCAGGGCTGTTATCAAAATTTAAGTAGACACAATTACTGAAATTTTGAGCCCCAAATTCTTTTAGGAGCCAAGTTTTGCCAACTTGACGCGCGCCATTTAAAATTAGAGGCTTTCTGTTTCGTTTGTCCTTCCATTTCAGCAGGTCTGCCATCAATTTTCGTTCCATAATTGCCTTCCTTGGTCATTTTACGTCCTTATTATAACCAATTTTGGCTTTTTTACGTCCTTAAAATCGCCAAGGTGAAGGTAGACCTGTGCGGCTTCGGCTTCATCTTCACCATAAAAACGAACACGGTTGGTCTGGCTATTGGCGGGGTTTTACCCATCTGAAGACGTGGCGCTGGTAGAATGGTTGCTTACGATAAACGATGACCGAAGGGTGCGAAGTTGGAACTCAGCGAGTTCGAGAGATACAGGGAGAACAACAGGCTGGAAGCGAAGAATGCCCTAGGGCGCGATGGCATGGGCGAGCTTCCGAAGAGCATGTGGTAGACCGTTTCTGCTTTCGCCAATGAGGCGGGCGGAGTGATTCTGCTCGGCGTCATAGAGGTCGGACCGGAAAAGAAGTTCGAGGCTGTGGGGATTCCCAAGGCGAGTAAGGTTCTCGACGACTTCTGGAGCGCCGCCAACAGCAAGGACAAGCTGAGCGCGAGGTTCCTCACCGACAAATGCGCGCGCATAGAAACCATCGAGGGCAAAGACATCATCGTCATCGAGTTGACGACACGCCCGCCCATGCCGCGCTGCGCGAAGCACTTGCGAACTGCCTGACCAACGCCAGCCACCAAGAGAGGCGCGGCGTGGTGTGCGTGTGGAGCGAGGACGCTTTCACCATCGCCAACCCCCGGAGACTTCCGCATGCCCATAGAGGAAGCACGGAAACTGGGCAGCTCGGACCCGCGCAACGAGACGCTGCTGCGCATGTTCTCGATGATAGACGTGGGCGAACGCACGAGCAGCTGCTTTTTCGCCTCGGACAACTGCTCGAAGACGTTCACCTTGCCCTTTGCCTCAAATGCTGGGGCAGCCTTCATGCCTTCGGGTGTGCTAACCAGGGCAGCGGGTTCGGATTTCCCGTCCAAGCTGGCCTTGACGGCTATGAGCTTCCAAAGAGCTTGGCTCTTATTGGCTTGAGGTGCTTTTCTATCTGGCATCGGTGTCCTCCCATCTTCTTGTCGCCGCAACGCCACGAGCATATTACCTGTGACTCGATGCAGCCCGAAACGAGGACGCAGCAGCGCATCGGGCATCAAAGAGCCGATTTGTGACGACTATTTACCCTACGTTTTGCAAGCCGTCGGGACTCGTGAACAGCCCGTTTCACCAGCTATTACTCGGTATAAGGCGTTGCTGTTGGGGCGGGCGTTGGGTTTGCGACGGGAGGAGACACGTTGATAGGAGACGGCAGATGGGCAAGATGTACGGGTATGCGCGAGTATCGGCGAAAGATCAGAACCTCGACAGGCAGCTTGACGCGTTCGCCGAGTTCGGGCTGGACGCAAGTCAGGTGTTCGCGGACAAGGCGAGCGGGAGGGACTTCGAGCGGCCGGAGTACAAGAGGCTGATGGGCGTGCTTCGCGAGGGCGACGTGCTAGTGGTGAAGAGCATAGACCGGCTCGGGCGCAATTATGACGAGATTTTGGAAGAGTGGCGGCACGTCACGAAGAAGCTGAAAGCTGCCATAGTCGTTATGGACATGCCGCTGCTTGACACGCGCGAGCACCGCGACGGGCTGACAAGCATGCTGATCTACGACATCGTGCTACAGCTGCTCTCCTACGTGGCGCAGGTTGAGCGCGAGAACATCATGCAGCGGCAAGCGGAGGGCATAGCCGCAGCTCAGGCGCGTGGTGTGCGCCTCGGTAAGCCGAAGAAGAAGCGCCCGGCGAACTACGAAGCGACAAAGAAATCGTACCTAGAAGGGCATATAACGCGCCCGAAAGCGGCGGCACGGTT
The DNA here is from genome assembly GCA_963661535.1 of Senegalimassilia sp. Lineage (GTDB taxonomy): Bacteria > Actinomycetota > Coriobacteriia > Coriobacteriales > CADBOM01 > CAVLCC01. The sequence continues at coordinate 33,092 of CAVLCC010000018.1, read as the reverse complement.
GAAAGTTTCGATCAGCACGTTCGACCGGTGGTTGAAAGAAGATGACGCTTCCTGATAGTGCGTCAAAATCTGGAAAATCCCAGTTCAAGAGGGCAATTTGACGCTCTCAAAATGTACACGTTTTGATATCGCTTTTATGTGGAGTTATTTTACACATAATCAACACATATATGGCAAAAAATTGTGCTATGCGGCAAAAATTAAGCTATAAAGCACATAAACAGGCATCTAACTCGTACAAATTTGTACAAATTCTCCCTGTATCAAAACGTGTACTTTTTGAAGCCTTGATATTCGGTTTAGAAATAGACAAAAAGATAAGCGGATTGGCTGTGTGGAGGATCGGTGCCCAAATTTTTAGATAAACTACTTAATCCAGAAGAGAAGCAAGCTTTTCCGGGTGATACATATCTTGCGGATATGCATAATGCCGCCAAAAGCGGGAAGCCTTGGACTAAGCGTCTCCTTATTGCAGTCGTTTTGGGCTTTTTTGCAGATTTGTACTTTCTTCACGACACTGTTGATATTGCGTTTGACAATGCTTCGGGTTCGTTCTTGAGTTTTTATGGCTGGATTGTCGCGGGAGCGCTAGTTCTTTTGTACCTATTCATAGGCTTTACGTTTGGCAAAAAGCTCAGAGATTATAAGTCTTTCAGAGAGAGTTCGAGTTTAGTTTCGGCAATCGTGGCGGTAGTCGTTCTTATCATTGCATTGGTCGCGCTTACTATTTTCAGACTTTCGGCAGAGCTTGAGGCAAGTGTCGGCACTGTAATGAATAGCTTCTTTTCGTATTTAGCCGCAAACGATTATTTTATTCAGATTTCAAAAGTGTTCGTTATGACGCTTGTAATGGCGCTCAGTACTTTTGTCAGCGCCCTATATTCTTATTACAGCGGAGATGCTGTTTCTGAAGCAGTTTACCGTGAAAGCATGGCGGCCTTACCGGCGGACCGCGCTTTGTATAACAGAGTATTTTTTGAGCATTCAAATAATATTGACAAAGAACGAGAGTACGAGGCTCAAGAGAGGGAACTTGATAGACGAGCCGTTGAATCTGCATTCAAATTGGGTAGTTTGGCTTCGCAATTGAATGGAATGGTGGATCCGGCCGATGCATATGAATTTCTTGAAATCCAACGCACAATAACGAAAGATTATTTTAATGATGGGGAGAGGTAACCATGAAGAGAGCTTTGCATTTGCTAATTGTCTTAACCGCATCTTGTTGTCTGGCCTTTTCTCTTGTCGGATGCGGTAATGAGCCCATTGAAAATACGAATTCCAATTCAAAGTCATATTCTGATGCGTCAGCGGGGAAGATGAACTGTGTAGTTATTTATTCTAACCACGCGAATTCGCAGGCTTCTACTTCGGGGGTGGAGCAATATGTTCGCGGCACGAAAGAAGCAAATGGCTATTTAGGTTTCGTTCGACTTGATGGTGATCCAGTGGTTACCTATAAAGAGCAAACGGCAACCGAACAAAACAATGATACAAACATTAAGAGAGAAAATGACAAATTTGTTTCGGAAAAAATGGGCGAGTTAGAGGCGATAGATGCAAAAAAGGATGAAGTTGACCTTCTAAGCGCTATCTCAGAAGCTGACAAATGCCTAGAACAAGCTGCTGATCAATCATTAAATAATGTTATTGTTATTGCCGGCACGGGGCTTTCAACAACCGGCACAATCGACTTTGCATCTACGGGGCTTATTAACGTCGATTTGGCTAATTATGAGTCATGGGTTGAGAAATCTGGGCAATTGCCAAAACTCGACAATGTTTCAAAGATAGTGTGGTTTGAGTTCGATAGTACAGCTGAGCCGCAGGAGGAATTTCCAACTGAGGATCTCTGTGACAAACTTAAAAATTTCTATGAAACTTTGCTCAAGGCCGCTGGTGTAGGGAATATTGAGTTCAAAGACGCTGTTAAGGAAGATGCAAGTTCTTCGCCAAATGGCACCAAAGCAGAGAGCGCTGATTTGCCGAAAGTGTCTCTTGTTGATATGCCGGCAAAGGCAAAATATGGTGCTGGTGATGTAGCTGAAATCTCTGCCGATATTCTCTTTAATCCAGACGAAGCAACATTTCTTGCAGGGGCAGACCCGAAAAACGATGAGCAAGTTATTGCGATTGCGAACTCTATTAAGTCAAGCAATTTAAAGGTTGAAATTACCGGATACACGGCGCATTACAACACTTCGCAAGGCTGTGAAGCCTTGTCTCTCGCGAGAGCGGAAGCGTTAAAAGATGTTCTTGTTGAAATGGGGTGTCCTGCCGAGAAGATCTCAACCTTCGGAGGCGGCTGGGGGCCTTATGAAGGCGAAGGAAGTAACGAAATTGATCAAAAAAACCGCTGTGTTCAGTTTGAGTTTGAATAGTTGGATTAGCTATGGCGGTTGTTAGGCAAAGAAGCAAAGTTGAAGGCGTACAGAATTCCGTTATAGACCTCGAGGGTCTTAAGGTTTCCCTTGCATGGCCTTCGGGTCTTTCCGAGAAAGAGCGTGTAATGCTTTTTCGCCGCGGAAAGAAAGATGCGCGTCATAGGCTCGTCTCGGTTAACGAATACGGGGAAATAGTATCGCCGTATTGCGAAACTCTTGTTCAATCTGCGAATCAGCGAATTGAGCTCGAATGGATAAATTGCAATGAGGAATCATTTGAGGCGCGGGCCTATATTGAACAGGTGGAGTGCAAGACCGAAGCCTTAAATGAAAAGCTTCGAGATGCAGCTCTTCGAAGGGATGAGGCGCTCGATTTTGTTCGTGGTCGCCATTATGATGGTGATGACTATGTAAGCGAGCATTTATCAAATAGACGACAGCAAAATCGCGAAAAACCTATATTGGAAAAATACGAGAATGAAAGTGCTGCCATAAATGCAGAACTCTCCTCTGTCAGGTTAGAGGCTATTCCCTATCACTATACACTGCGAAAAGCTGAGGAGACTGCACGTAGCCGCGAACAGCTTGTAAGAGCTGATTATCTCTGGAGGCTTTCAGTTTATGCTTATGGAGCTTCCAATTACATAAAGATAACCCCTGATATGATAAATGACTCTGCTCTTAGCAGTGCGCCCAGCGAAGAACACGAGCGAATCTTTGGCAGCCACGCTCGTGAAGATACAAATGAAAATGAGTAATGGTGATTGGCAATGAATGAACAGCAAATAATAGATAGCGACTTAGGCGCAAAGAAAAAGCAGAGAGGGCTGCATCCAGAATGGACAAAAGGCGATTCGCTGCGTGCTGGTCAACCTCCACAAGGTTTTAAATTAAGGAATCTCGAGTTCGGCGCAAAAAACATTCAAGGCTCTCCAACGCTTGAAAAAATTGGCTTAGAAGAATTGATTGGCGCTAATGCGTTCGAAAACGCTGATTTAAAGGCTAACCATACTGAGCCTGGCGTCCTAACAGGAATGCTTGCAGAGACCATGGCTAAGCTGGAAGAAAAATACCACAGCGGTGCTTATGATGCCGCCGCCATGCCTCTTGTCAAGAAATATCTTGATGAGATGCAAGTCATGGCAAATATTCAGCTTGAACGATTTGAGATAATTGCTAAGCGTGTGTCAGACGTAAAAGAAGCCAACGAGGCTGCCTATAGTGCTGTATATACAGCCCGTGAGCAAAGAGAATCAGAAATTAGAGAAAACTGTAAGTTTGTTCAAGACGAGCTTGCTGTTGCTCGATATAGAAGACAGAGACGGGAGGCCCTGCGACAAGAAGCAAGGGATAACGAGCGCTTAATGAAGGATTTAGAGCGTCTTGAAAGATTAACGGCAAAGCAACAACATAGTAGGAGCCAAGAAGAAATCCGAACCGCTGAAAATGATGCAAAAGCGCGTGAGTCTGCAATGCATATAGAGCAGCAGGAATCAATAAATCGAACTCGCATGGCGCAAGAAGAACTGCATCGCGTTCAGGCTTTGACGGAAGCAAAAAGGCTTGAGCTCGCTGGCGCAAAAGCGGCTGTTGAAGCCGCCGAGCTTCAATTGGCAAAAGCACGTACCGAACTCGCAGAGCGGAGCTTGCGTGAGGAGCAAACATTCGTCCTTGATGATATGCGACATTCCGTTTGCGAAGCAAGGCGCTTGTATGAAGAGGAAATTCAAGCCGCAAAGGCCGAGATTGACGAATTCTTAAAAGAAACAAGGGAGTTTGCTCCAAAGGAGGACGCTGGAGTGGTCTTCAGCCAAGAAAAGGACGCGTCTCAAGCGCAAATGAAGAGCAATCGCCTTAGAGATTTTTTGCAATCTAAACTTTTTGGTGGGAAGGAATCGATAACTCAAGAGCAGACTCAAGAGCAGACGGGCGATGCGGTAGCTGAACAGAAAGCAGATTCTTTGAGCGAAAGCGCCGAAAAAGATAAAGAAGCAAGCAATCAGCAAGAAGGTGAAGCCGGCGAGACGCTTGATGCGGTTTCTGTCGATGACCCGATAGAGGACATTAGTGGTAACGACAATGAGTTAAAGCATGTTTTTCATGAGAATGATTTAAGCGAATCTTTCGATGCGGAGCTTGTCGAAGAGGGGGTTGAAGCGGAGGCGATTAGAGAATCTGATGAGACAGGGCAGCAAGATACAGTGCAATCTGACTGGTGGGATTGATAATGTCTTGGGTAAGAAATGATGAACGAACGTTGACTTCGACTGAGGGGACCAACTTGTTGCCTGCAGGTTACAGGTTGGTTCTCGAAAGCAGAGAATCCAGGGAGGACGATGATCGTCGCGTCTATCCCATTGAAAATTGGCCTGGATATTCTGCGCATATCTTTACGGAAAATTTGCCAAGGGAAACAAGGCAAAAAATCGGCTGCATGGTCGCTTGCGATATCGGTCTGTATGCTTCTGCCCATTTTTCTTGGCCCGTAGATATTATCATCAATGCTCATGGCACAGTTGTTGGATACATTGCAACTAGGGCGGCAGGCATGATCCCTCTTTCGTCTCTGATGTTTGCCAATGAACCATCTTCTTTTGAAAGGAGGATTTGCATTGCAAAAAACCTTTGCATTGCCCTTTTCGAATTTCATCAACATGGCTTCGTCTTTGGAAATCTGACATTATCCTCTGTATTCGTTGACAGGGCCTCCTGCCGTGTATTTTTGAACCCGGGTATAGATGTCCAATTTCTTGTAGAGCCTAGAATAGTTTTTCCTTGCACACAAGGCGTTTCCGAATACCTTGCACCCGAAATACATCAAAGGTTGCAAGGAGGGAATGGTTTACGGAGTATATCTGACCAGGCTATAAATGCAGAGGATTCTCTTTTGTCCATAATGGAATCTTGTTCTGCATTTAATCACGATACGGATTTGTTTGCGCTGGGTGTCATAATTTTTTCCCTGTTAAATGACGGCAAACACCCTATGTCTTGCATTGTTAACGGAAAACAAAATGTGTCCCTGGGGCGCTCGAGCGTTTCTTCTTCGCAACCTCGGGTGCTCCCTTCTATTCTGGGCGTTTTACCGAAGACGTCCCTTTTTTCGTGTACATTGGGCGTTCCAAACTACAGACTGTTTTGGTTGCGCTTTAACGGATTAGGCGTGCTTTACGATCGATGTTTTGGAAAAACACAGACGATTCAGGCAAGACCATCAGAGCGAGATTGGTATGCGCTCTTAGAAAGAAAATCTAGGGGTATATGGACTCGTCTAGCCCGCGCGCTTAATGGGGCAGAAGAAAAATTGCATGCCCTTTTCAGCAAATCAACTGACCCAGTAACAATGCCCCATTATCGGAGAATGCTTTGCAGTCGATACCCGTCGGACATTGCGGGCTCAGAAGCTATGTCAAGCCCGCGTGTTTTTTGGAGGACGACAGGGCTGTATTCCTTGGGTTTTTGCCTGTGCACAATCACTCATTCTCTTGGATTTGAAGCTATCTCGCTTAGCGTTCCTGGGGCACTTATCGGCGCGCTTATGGGTACAGTTTCATGCAATTGTATTTTGGGAAAATCGCGTAGGGCATCTGGTTATAAAGCACATCATTACGCGTTGTCATGCATTTGTGTTTCCATCATAACGATTTTGTGCGGAGCACTGGTTGGGGGTGTTGTCTAGTGGAGTTATTCCAGCGAAATATATATGGAGACGTTATTCCGGAGGCAAGTCCTCTGCTCCTGGTATGTCTTGTTATCGATTCGAGCGGAACTATGGGGGGATTTCCGCCCGAGAGGGTGGAAATCGCGGTCAACACGTTCTTCAGGTGCATCGGCGCATCGAAAGACGTCGATGACCTTGTGGAAGTTTGCGTATATGAATCATATGATGAACTTGAATTTCTTGGAGGTTTTGAAAAGGCAAGCACTTTTGCTTTGAATGACTTGCGCTATGGCGGAAGCTGGCAGCTTCCCAATGCGGTGGTACAGATACTTAGGAACCTGATGGATTATTCAGCGATACTCAGTCGGAACGGGCGTGTTCACGCCAGACCTGTCTGCATCGTGATTTCCGATAACCCCGTAAGCGAAGATTGCTGCTTATATAAAGACATTGACATACTCGTTTCGGAAGCGAAAGAACAGAAAGAGCCTTTTCCGCGGTTCATTTACATTTCGTGTGAGCCAAAAAATCATTTTGCACACCATTTGCCAGAAACTGAATTCATACAAGCTGGCAGGGAAACGCTGAATGCCTGCATGCTCGGAATCGCACAAGAATTCGCAAGGTCTATTCGCTCTCGCCAAATGGAACACTGCGGGCAGATTCAGAATGCTATGGAAGTGAGGTTAAGTTGAGCGGTCCTAAAACAAGCGAGTGGAGAGTCGTCTCCGAAGCCGAGCTTCGAAGACGCGAAGACGAAAGCCGTAGGCGCTCTTGCGAGACGATGAGTTCTAGATTAGACCAAATGAACCAGTCCCTTTTTTTTGACATTCAGGTTGAGTCACCGTCGCTTGCGAATGACACGAATGATACGCATCAAGCTATTAAAGATTGGGAAACAGCGCTTAACGAATCAATCAAAAGGGCCCAAACTAATATGCATGAGCAGAGAGAAACCGAAGTTAAATGCCGACTTATGGTCAAGAAAATCAAGCGCATGGGAGAAGGTACCAGTAATCCAAATGATTACATTGTAAATAGCCCTGAAATTACTAGCATGAAAAAGCTTAAGGAATGGGAAGGCGACTTAATAGAGAAGATTAAGGAGGCGGAATACAAAAATGAACGGGATGTAATTTTGCTTAGGAACAAAGCGGCTCAAAGGCTTGACTTAAGCAATGTTGATCTTTCCATGAAGGAGAAGTCTCGTATAGAAGAAATTAGAACCGCACGCAGGATGGACAAGCTGCAAAAGCTGGCGGAAAGTATTAGCGAAATAGAAGATGAAACGATTAGGGAGTCGCTCGTTCTTGAGTCTGTCCCATTGCTGAACGAAGAGCACGACAAAGATTTTGACGAGGCTGTCATCAAACTGAACACGAGAGTAAGAGGCATAAAGAAAGCTCAGCAAAGAAGGAAAGATGCATTTGATGAGGTTGCAAAGATACAGCATCTAAAAACGGCCGAAGCTAGACAGGTTTGTGCATTGGCCGAGTCGGTCGGCTCTTCAGATGACCTTGCTCGAATTAAGAGAAAAGTTACGGAGCTTCTTGATTTAGAAAGAAGAAAGCAAGACGAGCGTTTCGTACGGAAGGCAATACGAGAAACGCTCGTTGAACTCGGTTATGACTATGGAGAGGGGTTTACTCAAACAGAGTTTGGCCCCGTGGCGTATGCCGAAAAGGATTCCGGTGGCGATTATGCACTCCGTATACAGATGAGTGATGGCGCCCCAAATATTTTCTCAAGAATTGTGTCTTGTGACGAAACAACCGCTGAGCAGGACAAAGCTGCAGAAGAAAACCTGTGTGCAGATTTCCATGAAATGATGAGAGGCTTAAAAGAGCGCGGGATAGAAACGGTATTAACTCGTGAGCTTCAACCAGGAGAGCATCCAGTAGAAAAAATGGAAATCGACGATAGAAACCAAATCGCAAAGGCGCGCAGAAGGCGCCGGGCAGCTGCTACAAGTAAAAGGAGAAACGTGTGATGGCGGATGGTTTTGCGGAAACGTATGAGAAAGACGATGAAACTTCATCGTGGTTAAGGGCCGAAGCGAAAGAGACACCGCTGTGGATGCGGACTCTGTACGCTTCTCTTCCCATCGCCGCGGTTTGTATATTGCATGGGCAGGTTCACGATTTGCAGCCCATTCAGGTTGATGGCGCGTTCAGGCCGGATACCACTTACATGGCCCTTCATCATATCTTGAGGGAATCTGGTTTTGATGCAATGCTTCAATTTGACCCCATACGGGGAATGCGCATTGATATGCTAAACCAAGAACTTCAGGAAAAAGATGTGAGAAAAATCCTCGGCTCTTCCATGGGAAGTGCGGTTGTTTCAGATTTGATGCGGGGGGCATCCGATCGTGCAGCCCAATCAAGAAATGATCCGTATAGTTTGGATAATGCATATTCTGGTGTTGATGCCCTTGCAGAAGCTGTTGCGCTGGAAGACTCGGTAAACATGGCGCTTGTTATTGACTATACGTCGCAAATGCGCGGGGAAAACCAAACGCAAGACCCAACGCTTTTGCAGACAATGCTTGCATGTCTGTCTCTTGCAAATGCTCATGCTCTTTATAACAACAAACCTGTCAGGTACCCAAGTGCGGTACGAAACGGATTGCTTCGCCATCCCATTATTTGGCTGATAGATAAGCCAGATGACCTTCCCATTTGGCTTACAAGTGGTGACGGCATACGTACCATCCCGCTTCCGTTTCCGGATGTTGACACGCGTCAGCAAATGGCAAATTTGCTGCTGCAATCAGAAGTAGACGAAGAAGGCCTTGACTCTGCTTGCCGTAGGTTCGCTGATGCAACAGAGGGATTTTCTTTGAGGGGCATGTTTGAGGCAACTCGCCTTTCGCAGAGCAGTGGTCATAATCTTACGGAAATAGAAGAATACGTTAGGACATACAGAGAGGGCCTGTCGGAAAACCCTTGGCAAAGCCCTCGCTTAAGAGAAGCCCTCGGTGCTGGTGAGGAGATTCTAAAAAGACGAGTGCTTGGGCAAGATGCTGCCGTAAATCGCGTTTTGGATATCCTGAAAAGATCGGCTCTGGGCCTTACGGGGGCACATGCCCGCAAGAAATCATCGCAGCCTCGAGGTGTTTTATATTTTGCGGGTCCAACTGGCGTTGGGAAAACTGAAATGGCAAAGGCAATCGCCGAGCTTGTATTTGCTGATGAGCAGGCATTGCTTAGATTTGATATGTCCGAGTTTCAAGATGACCATGCTAAAATCAGGCTTGTCGGAGCTCCTCCTAGCTACGTGGGTTTTGGTGCCGGTGGTGAGCTAACAAACGCAGTAATAGAGCGCCCTCACTCCATTATCCTGTTTGACGAAATGGATAAAGCAGGGCGGCAAGTCAATGACTTGTTTTTGCAAATTCTTTCAGATGGCAGACTTACCGATGGCTCAGGTCGAACGGTTTTGTTTGCGGAATGTCTGATTATCTTTACTTCAAATCAGGGCATTACTGCCAACAGGGATCTAGCCAGCCTTGATATGGATGTTCCAGAAGAAGCGGAACGCTATGATGAGATTGTCAAAGGAGCCGTTCAGAAACATTTTCGAGAAGATCTTGGCCGCCCTGAGTTGCTCGGCCGCCTTGGAGATAACATCGTTGTTTTCCATCCGATGCATGGTAAGGTTGCAGAGAGCTTAGTCGAGAACTTCATAGAGATCATCCTTAGCAATGTGCGCATTCGTGTTGGTAATACTGTGGAACTTTCGCAACGCGTCCGCGCTCAACTTATGGAATTAGCGACGCAACAGGATGTTTTGGCGAATGGCGGACGCGGGATTACCACTTGTCTTGAGGAGCATCTGGTCAACCCCCTTGGAAGGCTCTTGTTCGATATTGATGAGCGTGAGACAATTCTTATAGAAGAAATTTATAGGGACGAATTGGACCGTCCTTCTCTAAGGCTCGGATAGCTATGAAGATTCAAGCAAATCGTCTTGCATATCCGGTAACTACATTGGGTCCCGGCAGAAGAATCGCTTTGTGGGTTCAGGGCTGTTCGAGGCATTGCGAAGGCTGTGCATCCCGCGATACATGGGACCATGCCGGAGGAGAGGCGCTGGATATTGAGGATCTTGCAGACAAAATCACAGAGCTTATTGTTTTGGAACGACTCGACGGGCTGTCGGTAACGGGCGGGGAACCCGTAGAGCAAGCGGAAGCACTTGCTCGACTAATCAATATCATTCGGGGTCGCATTGACGATGAGAGAATATCGCGTGGTTTCACTGTTCTCGTTTTTACGGGTTTTCCGTATGACCAAATTGAAAGCAGTTATCCTGCTTTGATTGGACTCGTTGATGTTATGGTTTGCGGCCCTTATGACGAAACTCGTCCACGCTCAAATCGTCTGGTTGCTAGCGATAATCAGGAATTGATATTTTTGAACGAGTTCGCTAAGGAAGAATTTATGTCTTACGCCCTCGACGAGACACGGTTGCTGCAGTTTGATGCGAAAGGGTCAAGCATCTCTTTAATCGGGATGCCGCTCTCTGGTGATCTTGGAAACATCGAAAAGAGCTTGGCTAAGCGTGGGGTAATTTTCGAGGAGGTATCATGGCGCAATTGATTTGTCCTACTTGCGGAAAAGCTTCGGATGGTAATTATTGCACTACTTGCATGAGTGTAATACCTGTCTCAGAGCCAGAAAACTTAGATGAGAATTCACTGTCTGGTTCTCAATTTGATGAATCCGCCGGCGCGGAAATCCCTCATGAATTTAATTGCTTCAACGATGAACCTGAGGATAAATTTAGGCAAACAGAACCAAAGATGAAATGCCCTAACTGCGGAATGCCGGGTGTGCCGAAAAAAGAATGTTCCCAGTGTGGAGAAATGATTCCTGATACACCTCCGGAAACACAGCATGAAAGAAGTGGGTCTCGGGCAACAAATCTATCATTTCCCAGCGGCCAGCGCATAGAGTTGGAAAATGGGAAGGAATATGCAATTGGCAGAGAGAGCGATAATTGCGAAATAGCTTGTGCCTTGGGCGATAGCCAATATGTTTCTCGTCGGCACTGTACTATTCGAGTTAATAATGAAAAAAGAATCGTTGAAATTCGTGACGAAGGGTCGACAAATGGAACGTTTGTTGGCTCTGAGCGCCGCAGAGTTTATGGGAGCGAGCCGTGTTCGTTGCCTACGGACGTTTGGTTAGGGTCGCATACGGTCCTAACCATTGATTAACAGAAGATTGTTGGAGGTACAATGGTCGCAGAATATCCGCAAGAAAATTTAAAAAAAATCTTGACAATCGAAAGCGCGGCGATGACATCCTGCGGACCTTCGCGCACAGAGAATCAAGACGCCATCGTTTTGGATGGGTTGATAACGCAATGTTCGAATCGCACCTTGAGTAAAAAACTCATTTCCATGATTCCGTTTTCTGTTTCTGTTGTTGATGGTATGGGTGGATATGATGGTGGAGCAGACGCGGCATGTCTTGTTGCAATTGCTATTTCAAAATTTAGCTTATCAAATAAAGACTCCGTAGAAATAAATAAATACTTTAATTCTCTATCCGGTAAAGTTTTGCGGGCTGGACACGCTTGGGGTACGCCCGAAATGGGAGCGGCATTTGCGATGCTAACCCTCGATGGGGATATGTTAACGATTGCCAATATTGGAGATTGCAGAATTTACAAATACCTTGAGGACGAGGATATCTTTTGCCAAATCTCTGAGGACGATCGCTCAAGGAGCGGAAATGGTATTACTCAGTCAATCGGATGCGTAATGGCCAACCTTGATGCGCATTTCTTCTCGCAGCAGATTCAGGCAAACACCCAATTGCTTCTATGCTGCGATGGTGTATGGGGCACGCTTGGCGACGATGAATTGCAGGATATATTGCGGAAAAACCTCACAGCGGTAGACGCGATAAACGAAATGCGCAAATGCTGCTACGAAAGAAACGCTTCCGACAATTGCTCCGCCATTCTCGTAAAGCTGTCAGAACCAGAAGGAAAAAAGGACACATTCAATGAGCGATAAAACCACTAAAGAAGCGATCGATATCAATTCAACGGTGCGCGAAGATATGGCTGCAGCTACAGTACGAGATGTGGGCTCAACTTTAAGAGAGGCTGATAGCTTGCCTGTTGTCACCGATGCAACGATGAGGGAAAGTCCGACCGGTGATGCAAGTGATGGTCTGACTGCGAGGGAGTTGCATGAAACGCAACACGAAGGGAAACGGCCTGCGCCTTGTGAAACGGAAGCAACGTTAAGAGAAAAGGGCTTTGCCACGCGTCGGGAAAATACCAAAACGATCCGAGAGTCGTTGTTCTCAGGCCATCGACGTGGGCCCCGCACGAATTTTCCTGAAAGAATCGAACGAGAATACGAATGGGTTCGCGACTTAGAGGTTTCAAGCGGCGAAGCGGATGTTTCTGTTGTTCGTAGCAGAGACACTGGTCAGGAGTATTTCTTCAAGCACTATCACAGAGGTAAATATCCTGACAATGACGTGCTGTCAATTTTGCAAAATGATGCTTCTGAAGAGCATGTCGTCAAAGTAATTGAGTACTCTTCTGATCCTAATGATGCTTGGGAAATGCAGGAGTACTGCCCTCTTGGTACGCTTAGCATGGGCGAATGGGCGAAAAATCATTCTTATCCGTATGGCGATGACGTCCTTGAGCAGATCGTAAAGGAAACAAGCGAAGCAATTCATCATATTCACCATGTTGGCAATGGTATTGCACATCGCGATATAAAACCCTCAAACATATTAATCAGGGGTGCAGAACCGCTCAATTTGGTATTGACGGACTTCGGTATTGCCAGAGACGAACAGTCGGGTACGCATAGAACAACATTTGCCGGAACCAACATATACGCAGCCCCAGAAGCCCATGAGGGAAAGTCGTCTCAGGCATCAGATTGGTTTGCGCTTGGGGCAATCATATATGAGTTCTTGACCAATGAAAAGCTTCTGGCAAATGAAGGTAATCAAAATCCGAGCCCTAAGGAAGCAGAAGTAAATTGCCTTCAGGGGAGTTATCGTGCGCGGGCAGAAAAAGTGCAGCCATCACGTTGGAGACAGTTGATTCAAGGTTTGGTGGTATATGACCATCACTATCGATGGGGCTATTCAGATGTTTCTAGGTGGCTCAATGGTGAATTGCCTGAAGTATTTTGGATTCCTTTTCAAGGAGGATATCCCGGGTTGACTCCAGAGGAGTGCTTTCAGCCATCATGGTCAAAAGAACTCATTTCCACTCCTAATCAACTTGCAAAATCGCTTGGAGAAAACTGGGAAGGTGCAAAAAAGGGATTGGCAGGGCGCGACGCAGCCCGAATTAAGCGATTTTTGGAAAGGTTTCCCGATTCGGATTCCGTAATCTACATTCTTGACGGCAAAGATACGATAGAGAGCAAGCTTTTACGACTTCAACTTATGCTCGACCCTGTAGGCATTCCGCGTTTTGCCGGAAAAGCTTTAGATACCGAAACACTCAAGGCGCAAATTTCAAAAGCCAAAGAAGGTGACGATGAGGCTAAGACGTGGTTGCTAGGCCTTGTTCGTAATGATGCCTTAATAAGCTATGGGGTGTCTAAGCGTAATGAGAACTCAGCATCGGCGGGGAGAAATCTCAGGTTTTGGTATGACCAGGCGGAGGCTGTAAAGAAGGAAATTCCGGAAGACCAGCACCCCATTGCCGATGAGGCTTTCAGAGACTCCCTGCCCGAGCTGTTCAGCTTAGCTTTTGGAAAAAGATAATAATGAGCATATCTCAAGCAAGAGAAAAGGCCAGACGGTATAGTCGTTTGTCTGCCGATTATGCCTATTGGTCACCTCGCGTAAAAGATCTTGTTAATAATGCCGGCGATGAGGACTGGGGCACGTTTATTGTTGCTAGTGCTCTCTTGGAAGAAATAGCTCCCCGTAATGAGCGCGATCGAGTTGAACGAGAAATTGAATTTGAGGAGGAGTTTGCAGATTATCGAGATAGAACCGAAAAAGAGAATCATGTCCATCGAAGGCTTTGCGTAACAGTGTCCGTAGCCTTTGCAGTGTTATGTATTATTGTGCGGATAGCGCTTCTGTTTGGCCCCAATCCTCAATCTGGCCCCTTTTGCAACAATCCTGTATTTAATGTATTCGGGTTCATTTTATTTTCGTGTGTTGGAAGCATTTCTTCGGGTTATGCTTTGGGGGCGTATGCTGATCGCGCGAAAAAAGGCGGCGTTCTAGCATTCTTTATTTCTTGCTTTACCGGCATTCTGTGCCCTGTTGTCTGTCTGTTTTTCCCTCCTGTTGCGTTGCTTTTGGCGTGGTGCGCTTGGCGTTCTAGCAATATGCTCAAACCCAAGGTAATTCATACGCTAGGTACTCAATCAACAAATAGAGAAAATCATGGACAGAGAGTCTATGCCAAAGATACAAGAGCACCCCAATTTGTCAAAAATGCAGTTCGTCTTGCTGGCATTTATAGCAGGTCAGAGGGGTCAGTTGGTGAGATATCGCGAAGGGCCTTATCTACTAACCAGAATAACTACGGCGCATTTGTTGTCTATAATGCGCTTTTGACAGAATATCATGCTGAGCAACAAGCCAATGCAGCAGTTGATGCTATTGACAATGAGGCAGACGAAGAAAATCTCAATGGTGAAGGGGGTGGCTCGTCTGGCGTGGGCGCAGCATTGCACGACACGGCAAGCAGGCCTGAATATTCAGACAGCAGGAGTATTGTTATTAGGGGAACTTGTAGCTCTTTTGTTGTGACGCTTGTGCTTTGGTTGACCGTCGATTTTGAAGTTCTGCTTGCTTCGAGCTCATTTTTTGTATGGCCATATGTTTTGGGCGTTTTGGTTTTCGTAGTCAGCTTTGTTAGCGTGCTTGTTGGTTGGAGGTCGGCAGTAAGAATTGCATCGATATATGGCCTTGATGCACGGTGCAGACATCTGGCTGGCATTGCCAGGCCCGCATGGTTCTCGGCGTATACAATATTGATAGGTATCTTCTTGGTTTATATTATTGCAATGTGCTAGCTGCCTTTTGTTCCCAATGGCCGATAGCATCGTGGCGGATGGTTTCGTAGCCGGTGGTTTCGGGGATGATCTCGCTGGCGAGCATGTGCTGCTTGGAGGGTTGGGCGAGGCTAGGAGACAGCAGTGTATTTCCAAAGAAGCGCTCGCTCGATGATGTCCATAATGGATTCATTCAAGTCCTTTTTGCTGAGATTCGTCTGCTGGAGCAGTTCCTTGTTTCCCTTGAAAGCCTTGTACAGGAGAGAACTCTTCATTACGAGATTAGCTATACCTTCTACGATCTATCTATTCGCCTGAGAAGCGTGCTCAATACTCTCAGCAATCGTTTCCTAGATGTCACCGAATGAATGAAAGTCGTTCACGTGCCGTTCTCTGAATGCATCAGCAGTAACGGTGAAGACCCCCGAAGAAACGCCATTTCCCTCACCATTCCTATCGCTTCTTTGAGTGTCTTTTCGCGAGCATCATTCTATTTCCATAAGCCGGGTTACAACCAGCTCACCGTCTATAACGGCATAGTCGGAGGGAGCGAGATAAAAACCGTTAGTCACATCTTGAAAAAATGGAAAGCCGCCGAAACTCTCTAATTGCATCAATACTGGCAAACCGCTCTTTACACGGACATCATTCTTGCTCGTCCTCCAAAGTAGGTTTCTGATTTCCCGCTCCCATAGCGAATACCATTCACCCTTCTCGTCAGCTAGTATATATGAGCCGTCGTTTCCGCAAAAGTGAACAGACCTTGTTTGCAACGTACGATTTGTCGCAGCATCGTAATAGACCTGTTCTCCTCGTTTACTGAAAACGAGATCGTGGTTTCTTTCATCAAGGGTATCGTAATCACAGTTTGCTATTAGACGACATTGCTGGTGGTCTTTGTCGAAGCCGACAGCTCCCCACTTCCCGCCCTTGCATAAGACTACGACATCAAACCCGTAATAAAAGGCGTTGTCGTATACCTCTCTTGTGGGCAGCTCGGCACCAGTGTCCGATACAACGCTAATCCCGTCAGTAACAGAAACGAACGTGATAGGCGCTTTTCGCATGTTCTGCAGCTCATCATTCTCGTTGTTGAAGATATCGAAAATCATCTCGCTCCTGTCGTGCTCTAAAACAGAGGACACCAGCTTTTGGTCTGTAGCCACAAACCGCGCCCAACCGTTATTGCATCATATAATGTTCCGCAATAGCCTGATACGCATTCTTCAAGTTATCTCGCAATTCAGGTGGCCCAATCACTTCTATGCAAGGTGTATTTCTAAGAGCGAAATCGCGCATCGACTCGTAGTTTACGCGCACTGTCCCTCTGTATATCGCCGGCTTATTCAAGCCGCCCTTCTGCTCCTGCTTGATATGAATATTCGCTTTACCGAAGTAATCGACCACTTCAGTAAGAGTGCATCGCCAGTCGGGCATAAGCCTGAATGTGGCCCGAACGGCGTAACCCGTTTTCATGGCCGGGTTCTGACGGGAGTACTCCTGCATATCAAGATCGTTCCCATGCACACCTTTAAGGTTCAAGGCTTTTGGCCCATTAAGCGCCTCGCGTTCCTCTTCGAATACAGTCATCAATCCGTTTGCCTTTATTTGTCCTATATATAGAACATATGTTAAAATATTTGTCCTGTATATAGAACAAAATTGGAGCGCAACTATGAACCACAAAACACTGAAAAGCGTTATATTTGACCAGCACGAAGTAATCAAAAACGAAAATATTATTAGCCGCAGATACACTTTTGAAAAGAACGCGAACTATGTATTAACCGGTCTTCGAAGGGCAGGGAAATCTACGATTATGCACAGTGCCGCGCGAGATTTAGTTAAATCTGGCGTTAGCTGGAACCAAATTATCTATGTCAACTTTGAAGATGAACGCTTAACTGAATTCACAACCGCAAACTTCAACGACATAGTTATGTTTGCAAGCGAAATGAGCAGTGATAAACCGTATTTTTTCTTCGACGAAATACACAACATTGCGGGGTGGGAAAAATTCGCAAGGCGACTGGCTGACGCCTCAGAACACGCTTGGATTACAGGCAGCAATGCGCACATGTTAAGCTCGCAAATTGCCACAACGCTGGGCGGACGTTATTTCATCAAGCACATAACACCATACCGCTTCGACGAATATCTTCTTGCTCGTCAAATTGACTTCGACGAACACGCTGCTCATTCCACGAAGGGAAAAGGCACAATCGCAGCTGCGTTCGATGGCTTTTATCAAAGCGGCGGCTTCCCTGAATCGCTTCGTTATTCCAACGCTCGCGAGTATGTTGAAAGCGTATACCAAAAAGTGCTGCTGGGTGATGTTGTTGCCCGCAACAATATTCGAAACCCAGATGCCTTGCGGCTTTTGGTGAAAAAAATTGCAGAATGTGTGTGCAGCGAATCTTCGGCGTCATCTTTGCATGGCTGCCTGAAAGCATTAGGCTATAACGTGGGGAAAAACACGATAATCGAATACATCGAAAAGGTGCAAGAAGCATATTTGCTATTCGACGTTAAAAATGCTGTTGCAAAATTTGTAGAGCGCGAAGGCAATCCTAAGCGATATTTCGGCGACAACGGATTGCTTAATTTGTTTTTAGTCAACAACGAAACAGCTCTTCTGGAAAATGAAGTTGCTGTTGCTATGCGTGATGTTTACGGGGAAAACTTGCACTATTTGAAATCCAACAAACACGCGATTGATATCGACTTTTATGTTCCAGAAAGAAAATTGGCCGTGCAAGTTGCATACGCCTTAACTAGCACTTCAAAGCCTCGCGAAATCACTAACTTGGTCAAGTTAGCAAAAATTGATTCCAGCACAAAGCGCTTCATTATCGTAACCAAACAAGAGGAAAAAGAAATTGTCGAAGACGGCGTTGCGATAGAAGTAATCCCAGCATGGAAGTTTCTTTTGGAATTGGCAGGCTTGCGCTAATTTACGGTGCTATCATTGCGCGGTCCATTATTCATTCGGAAGTGCCGTTTTCGAGTATTTTACCCTTCTCTGGCTCGATTACATTCATAATCATGCGAACAAGCGATTTGGTCGTAAAAACACACCATCATCACTTGCCACTGCGGGGGCAAATTTGCCCAAGATGTATTCATGTATGCGCCCGATTATGTCGTAGCCTTCTTCGTCAAGTGCTGGATTATTGAATATGCGAAACATGTTGCGAAGCAAATTGCTGCCTAGTTCTGTATAAGTGTCTGGCAAAACACCTGCGAGTTTGGGGTTTTGTTGCGTTATGGCATCCATTGCGGTGTTTACGGCTCTTCCTATATCTGTTGAGTCGGGCAGTTTTAATAGGTAGTCATAACGCGCTTCTTGGGGGATTAACATAGCACTTTTGGCTATGTAATCTGCGGCTTTTTTGGGTGGTAAGCGGCGGCACTCAGTTTTCCAAGACCGCGGCGCGTTCTTCTTTTATCTGCGCATCCGCCCGCTTAAAGCGCCCTTGCGCATAGTGTAAAAATATCAATTAACAAACTTAGAAAAACTTAGAGAAACTTAGAAGATGAGTTTATTCAAGAAGTACGCTATGAGTGAATTTGAAAACCCTTTTACACCAAGTTTTGGTGAGATTCCAGCGCATATTGCAGGAAGAAGGCATTGACATTGCTAAAGATGAAATTAAATCAAGAATTTTGGAAGCAACTGATCGCGAATTTTCTAAAGGTGATAAGAAGTTCACCCGAGCAATGCTGCAAGACGAAAATGAAACAAAGACATATGACCTTGTTGCGCGTCTTGGCTGGTCCGACTCGCAAGTTGCGCAATATCGCAGATGTTTAATCAACGCAGGTGTTATTGGTTACCGAGGTCGTGGTCGCGTTGGTTTTGAACTGCCTTACCTTTGCGAATTCTTGATTGAAAACGAATAGTTTGGATGTGACTGTCATTCTCGCGCTAAACAACTAAACCATAAAACGCATTAACTCAGTGCAAGGGATATCTGCCATGCCTTTTTCAAAGTACCGTAACATTTTGTAACATTTATTTCAGCAGAATTTAGACATTACTACATGCAGCATTTCTAGAACGCAGGCTTTTACCTGCATAAATGGTATAATTTGGACTTGAAAGTGTTAAAGATGCCAACATATTATTGAATTAGATAGGAATAGCGTGTCAAACAAACCTCAGAAAAGCCAGCTTGCAAACAAACGCAAAATCATGATAGTTTGCGCTTGTATTGCAGTGTGCTTTTTGGTGGCTGTAGTGTGTTTACAAGCATTTTTGCCTGCAAATAAATCGCTTCAAGTGGCCAATAATGCTGATCCAGGCTTTACTTGCACAATAATGATTGTTGCGGGGGCAGCACTGGCAGCTTGGGGCTATACAGTTAGACAGCGATGCCCCGATCATTTTATTAGCAGACGCTTGGTGGTAGTCGTTGGATTGCTCGCTTTTTGGCTGGCAGTCGTTATCGTTAAATACCCATCTAACAATGATGATTTTATTATCGCATGTTGGTACGCATACTACATTCCAATGCTGGCAATTCCTACGTTGCTGTTTTCGTGCTCTCTTAGAGCTGCGACTTTTGAAAGCACAAAATTAGGGAAAACATTGCGTGCTATTGCGGCTGCAATTAGTCTCTGCCTACTATTTCTTGTTTTAACTAACAACGTCCATAAATGTGTTTTCTCATTTACAATCAATGATCAAAGGTGGGACGGACAATACGCTTATGCAATTGGATATTGGTGTGTAGTTGTTTGGGCGGTCGCACTATATGTTGCGGGGTTCGCTCTACTCTTTGTTGCTGCGAGAAAGAACTTGCGACCTGCTTTTTTGCCGCTAATAGTTGTTGGTGGAATTGCCGCGGCTTATTGCATTTTATACATTTTGAGAGTTGAATTTCTCTTTAAATCAAATTTTTCACTTACATGTGTCATTCTGCTAGTCATTGCAATAGAAACAATTCTTGACACTGGCATTTTTCCTGCATCTTGGCACTATGCTGATATTTTTAACTCACTTCCACTAAATATGAAACTTATTTCAAAAAACGAAGCTACTCCCAAAACAAATGATAAAAATATACAGATTCGCACATTTAAAATTAAGGGAGGGGAGGCAGTTTCTTTTATTGACGTTTCTGACTTAAACGAGCGAAAAAATATCCTTGAAGACAACCATAAAAAGTTAGAAGAATCCAACTCGATTTTGACTAAAATGCTTGAATCGAATAGGGATATGGGGAGGGCAAACAGTGAGGCAAAACTGTTAGAAAAAATCGACGATTCGCTTGAGGAAAAAGTGCAAGAGATAAACTCAATTGTGGATAATTTGCCCAAATCTTCAACTGAAGAAAACAGGACAATTCGCAAAACTATGCTTATGCGAGTGAAATTTTTAACAGCTTACTGCAAGCGCAAAGCAAGCCTCGTTATTTCTGAAACAGAACACGTTGTGTTTGATCAGGCTCAGGTGGGCCTCATATTCACCGAAAGTGCAAGCGACTTTAGGTCTCTTGGAATTGAATGTGCTGTGCTTGTTCAAAATCTTTCTCCCGCATCTCCTGAAACTATGGAGAAGCTTTATGACGCAGTTTACGACGAAATTGAGGGCGCACTTGCCAAAAAGTGCAAGTTCGCGATGATTTCAATATCGGACGCACTGGACGCAGCAGACGTCTCAGGCATATTGGATTCACCGGAAACCCTAGGCGCCTCGAGCATCCCAGACGCACCCAAGCGCGAAATTGACCTCCGCATCTCTTTTTCAGAAAAAAATGCAAAAACGCTAAAGATTTTGAGAGAAGACTAAAGTGAATTTTTTATTCTCCATAAAAGAGCCAGTTCTTATCGCTTTAACGCTTGTAGCATATTTTCTTGCCTTTGCTCAAACGTTGCACGCTATGCTGATTTCAACTCACGCAAAAACTAAAAAAGTTAAGGGTGCCCTAGCGTATGAATTGCTTCTAGTCTTGCACCTGCTGTTAATTTGTTTCATATTAAATTCAGCACATTCCAATTTTGGTCGAATTCTTTTTCGCATGAGGATGCTCTCTTTTGATCTTGAGCCGTTTTTGTGGATAAATGCCTTCATTTTTGCATTAGGGCTCACACTTGCGATCCGCCAGAAAAAAGCAATTATGATACCAGAACTATGCATCCTAGCACTAGGAACCCCTCCGGCAATCGCCCTTACTGGAAGTTTTAGCTGGCTTTTGCTCTTTTGCGACCTTGCATTTTTTCTTTTCAGAGTTAGTGCGTCAGTTTGGCTCGACTTAAATCGCGCTAAAAACAACATAACAACACTTTCGATTGCAGAGGCTCTAAAGAACATGAATGAGGGGGTTTTGGTTTCAACAAAAAGGCGAATTCTATTTATGAACGATGCCATGCGAGACGAGCTTGTGGGCTTAGGCGTTGGCGGTCACTTGATGGAAAATATTAACGTTTGGCAGAAAATTTGCCAGCTCTCAAAAGATGAGGTAAATAACTTAGAACAGTCATGCTTCGTCTTAACATCCGACAACAGAACACTTATGTTTTCTAGGGAAAATCGCATGTGTGGGAAGCGCTTGACAGAGCAAATTGTGGAAGTTGATGTATCTAAGCTTCAGAAATTATATAATGAAATTGAAGTAACTAATGAAGAACTTCTAAGAGCTAACGCACGGCTATCAGAAGAGCTTAAAAACTTGGAAGAGTCGTGCAAACAAGAGGCTGCATTTCAGATGCACAAACGAGTTCATGATGAAATAGGACAGCGCCTTTCTATCCTGCATCAGTGGCTCGAAGGGGCAAATGTAGATAGCGTAACGCAAGACCAAATTCGCGAATTGATGCATGATATCACGGTTAATTTGGCGGCTGGGCAAGTTGAACCCCAAGACGAGCTTGCTTCGGTTATAAATGCATTTTCGCAGGCAGGTGTTCAAATTACAATTGAGGGTTATGATTGCATATCTGCTAAAGCCTACGATCGTCCGCCTGATAAGGACTGTGATTACCCGTCTACTGAGGACAATGGCTGCCTGCTTGCTGCTTCCTCCCCAAAATCTAATACTTTTAGCACAAAGCCTGAAGCCGCCAACAACCCTTCGCACAATTTGCTGCCGGAAATTTTGCGCGAAGCTGCCACAAATGCTCTAAAACATGGCCATGCGAAAAATGTTTGGGTTAACATAATAGAAGATGAGAAATGCTTTACTATAACGATAACAAACGATGGAGATGGGGCAAAAACAATGCCAGAACTTGGCACGGGACTTAGTGCAATGAAGAAGCGCATTGAGAGCAAGGGTGGCACATTTGAGATTTCTGCCACAGATCCATTTATGATTGTTGCAACTTTTGAACAGGGGTTTTGAGGATAAATGATTAAAATTGTTGTTGCTGAGGATCAGGTGATTTTGCGTGACTCTCTTGTAAAAGCTCTTAATGCAGAAGAAGATCTAGAGGTTGTAGGGGCGGTTTCTAGCGCGATAGATGCTGTTGATGTTATAGCTAAAACGTTTGCCGACGTGGCACTGTTTGACGTTTGCGACGAAAAAGGCGCAAATGGGATCGAGGCGGCAAAAGGGCTTTTGCAACAAAGCCCAAGCGTCAAAATTGTTATCATGACAGGGATGCCTGAGGTCACTTTTATTTCTCAAGCAAAAGATGCGGGCGTTCACAGTTTTGTCTACAAAAACATCGGCACAGACGAACTTGTCTCAATCATTCGCTCAACTTATAAAGGTTATTCAATTTATCCAAACGAAGTTAAAAGTGTGTTTTCTGATGCCGCCTCACTAACGCAGGTTGAGATTGACATTTTGCGCCTTGTTTGTGAGGCAAAATCGCGAAAAGAGGTGGCAGCAGAGCTTTACATGAGTGAGAGCACAGTTAAGCGTCACATAACAGAAATTCTGGCAAAAACAGGCTACGATTCAATTCTCAAACTGGCAGTTCATGCAGTTTCTCAAGGTTTAATTGTTCCTAAAAATAATTCTGGCGCTCAAAAAAAATAGCCATATGTCCCAAATTTAGCGCGCAGGTTTAACCTCTGGTGACTTCTGCAAAATCGCGTTTTTCTATATGTTTAAAAGCAAGAAAAGTACTTTTTTAGTTGCAATAGCAAGAGTGCTTTTAAATCTATAAAGTTTTTAGACATTGGGGAGGTTGTGGTTTAAATGGAGAAATTACAAAAATCAAAATTCGTTTTGCTAGTAGGTGTTTTGGGTGTTGCGCTTGCTCTTTGCGCATTCGCTATTAGCGGATGCTCGGGTGGTGGTCAAAGTAATGCTGACCTTCAGAAGAATTTCCAAGGCACATGGAAGATGTGCGAACTGACAGAAGGCGACCAAGTATATGGTGAAAGCGACATGGCTATGCTCGAATCGCTGGCAGGCACGTGCTCTCTCACGCTAAACGAAGACAAGACTGGGAAATTTGAATATTTTGGACAGAGTCAAGATGGCACTTGGGAAGTGAAAGATGCCAGCACAGTTACACTCAAATTTGGTGCTGACTCCACCGAATGCACGCTTAAAGACGGAAAGTTAACTATTTCAGTAGACAGTGCTTCACTCACATTTAAGAAGTCAAGTTAGAGTCAAGTTAGAGTTAAGTTAGAGTTAAGAAAATAAAGTTTTAAAACGAAAGGTGGGGGGGGATATGATACGCGCAAAAAAACTGACTGCGGTTGGGTTGGCGCTTGCAATTTGCCTTTTGGCAGCAATGTTTCTCGTAGGGTGTGGCGAAAGCAAAGACGGAGGCACAAGTGGGAGCGCTAACACCAAGGTAACAGACTGCACATGGTTTAAAATTGAGGTGCCCGACGGCGTGAAAGCAGGTCATCAGCGTGGAGACACCGTTGACAAGATTTCATTTGAATTTGCAGATGGCGTCTATTTCAAGCCAATTTGGGAAAGCGGTGACACAGCGCAAGAATTGTTAGATGAGCAGAAAAGCAGACATAAAGACGGCTGGGTTGACGAAGGTGAAGTAAAACTTGGCAACAACACCTACCTCAAGGGAAACTATGAACACGGCTGGGATTCGCGGACGGACTACTATTTCTTGGATGGCAACGGCGGAGCTGTTTATTTTCTCGTCGACTATAAAGCGGATTACGAGGAGCAGGTAAAAACAATGCTCTCTACGTTTGAGTTGGTAGATAATGTTGATGAGAAAATTAAGGAAGCAAAGCAAATTAAAATTGATGATGTGAAAATCAAATAATCTTTTTGCTTAAGCACCGGTGTTAATGCAAAGGGTCAGACCTATTAGAGGTTTGACCCTTTTTTATGGATCTTGACAAGTGCAAGGCATGTTGCCAAAGTGCGAACCTTGGCAGGTTCAAACCTCGAGATTCTTGTACAAATCAGCACTCTTAATGTAGCGGATTCCTGTATAATATCAAGCAGCGAATGTGGCGGATTCCTGTAAAACCGCAGGTAAAATGCATGGAGTGATTGAATGAGAATTTTTAGACGAAAATGCTACGAAAGACTTCTTGGATGGAAACAAAAATCAAATGGTAAAACAGCGATCTTGGTTGAAGGTGCACGAAGAGTTGGAAAAACCACCCTTGTGACAGAGTTTGCAAAAAGTGAATATTCCGACTACATCTACATTGACTTTTCAAAGGCTTCAAAACAAACCCTAGACATTTTTAGAAACGAGAGGGCAGATATCGATACATTTCTGAGATTGTTGCAGCTTGATTGTGGGAAGATGCTCAAGAACAGAGATGGTCTCATTATTTTTGACGAAGTTCAAAGGTTTCCAATTGCTAGGGAATATATCAAGCATTTAGTGGCAGATGGTCGCTTTGATTACATCGAAACTGGTTCGCTAATTTCAATTCGCAAAAATGTTGAAGACATTCTTATTCCCTCAGAAGAAGAGCGTATTACTCTAAACCCTTTGGATTTTGAGGAGTATCTATGGGCCAATGAGATGGATATTTATGCTCAAGAAATTCGCAGATGTAGGGAAAATTTGGTACCTATGTCCGATCCTATTCATGCAAAATGTTTGCGCCTTTTTAGTGAATATATGTTGGTAGGAGGTATGCCACAAGCCGTGGAGGCTTATGTTGAGGAGAAGGACTTCAGAGTTCCCGACAAGGTGAAAAGGCAAATTATCGAACTTTACCGTGAAGATATTCAAAAGTTTGGTAACAACGTTGCAAGGCGAGCAAGAATTATATTCGATGACTTGCCAGGACAACTTTCATCTGCGAGCAAGCGCTTTAAATTTGCAGGTCTTGAAGGTGGAGACAGGTTTGAGATGTTTGAACCAGCACTAAGCTGGCTCTTCGATGCTCACATGATTAACACATGTTACAAGTGCAACGATCCTAATGTTGGGTATCGTCTAAATACCGATTTTACATCACTCAAATGTTACATGGCAGACACTGGTCTTTTGGTGAGCTCAGCATTTAATGATGGTCCCGAACTCATTGATATTCATAGGGACATTCAATTTGGTCGCGTTTCGGTTAATAAGGGAATGTTTGTTGAAAACGTAGTTGCTCAGCAACTACGCGCTCGTGACCATTCACTTTTTTATTACAGTTGGAAGGAGCCTTCAACAAGACCTAACGGGAAGCCTCGTCCACGTGAAATTGATTTTTTAATCACTCGTGGTTATTCAAATGCTGCAGGAAAACCGCGAGTGTGCCCTATTGAGGTTAAATCTTCCAAGTCGTATTCTACGGTGTCTCTTAATGATTTTGCTAAACGTTTCGCAAAACGCATAGGAGATGAGTACGTTTTTCATCCAAAGCAACTAAAGTTGGAGGGCAATCGTTATTATTTGCCTCTGTATATGTCGTTTTGTGTGTAGGTCTGTTTTTTATACTTCTACAATGCCAATTTTGCAGGATTTTGCAAATCTACAATGCCAATTTTGCAGGATTTTGCAAATCTACAATGCCAATTTTGCAAAAAACTGCACGTTAAGTGTATAATACTTACAATCGCAAAATAAAGGGGCAAAAATGTTAGATCGCAAAATTACAAAGCAGCTATTAGATTGGAAGCATACCAGAACAAAACAGGGACTTTTGCTAACTGGAGCGCGTCAAGTTGGAAAAACAAGCAGTATAGAACAGTTTGCTCGCGCAAATTATGACTCCTTGGTTAAGATTGATTTTGTAGAACAGCCATCGGCAATTGATTTGGTAAAAGGCGCACAAAATATCGAGGATTTAATTATCCGTATTACGTCTCTGACCACATCGCCACTTGAGCCCAAAAAAACTTTACTTTTCTTCGATGAGGTGCAGCGCTGCGGCGATGCTATAACTTGGATGCGCTATCTTGCGGCAGATGGTCGCTTCGATGTTATATATTCTGGATCGCTTTTGGGTGTGGAAGCATACGATTTTAGGTCTCTTCCGGTGGGCACAATCGATATCTTAGAAATGTTTCCGTTGGATTTTGAAGAATTTAGTTGGGCTTTTGGCATTAATGATTCACTTTGGGATATCGTGCAGGAATGTTTTGAAGAAAGGCGAGAAATTCCTGAGTATTTGCATAACAAATTCATCGACATGTTTTGTAAATACGTGCTTGTAGGAGGAATGCCAGAAGCTGTGCAGTTGTTTGCAAACACAAACGATACAGCAGCTATGAGGCAGCGGCAGATTGGTATAGTTAACACATACCGCGAAGATATTACACATTATATCGATAACAAAAAACACGCGCAAAATGTTAAGACTATCTATAATGCAATGCCGGCTCAGTTAAACAAAGAAAATAAGCGCTTTATAGTTTCGGGGATAGACAAAAAGCGGCGTTTTGAAGATATGCAATCCGATTTTGATTGGTTAACTAACGCAGGAGTTGCTCTGCCTGTAAAACGAGCTCTTGAAGCAACATTTCCACTTGGAATGAACAGAGAAGATAGCTACTTCAAGTTTTATCTAAACGATGTAGGTCTACTGTTCTCTACATTTTCGCAAGCAAGTGTGCAGGCTATAATAGCAAATTTTTGCAACGTAAATTTTGGGAGTGCATTTGAAAATGTAGTGGCGCAGGAACTTCGAGCCCACGGACATAAAGACCTTTTTTATTTCAACAATAAAAAAATAGGTGAGGTTGACTTTCTGCTGGAAAACGGGCGAGATCCCAAGGTGTTGCCAGTTGAAGTAAAATCTGGAAAATATAGTACAAAACATGCGGCACTTGACAGACTTTTAAACACTAAATCCTACAAGTTTGACAACGCATTTGTTTTACATAAAAACAACTTAGCACAAAGCGAGTCAAACAATAAAATCACGTATTTGCCAATATATATGTGTGCGTTTTTGTAAGAAATCTTATGTTCAGCATAAAAATATCCTGTTGTACGGTGTTATCTTGTGTAGATATTCAATTTCTGCACTTTATAAATTCTACCGGAAGTTTAAGCGTGTGCACACGATTTTTAGAAATGATTACACTAAATTTACAACAGATTGGTTGCAGATTCAAATTCGGAAATTCGCAAATAACTGTGGTGGGTAGGAACAGGACAGAAAGGCTAGAAACGTGATAGGAACAATTGCCGAAAACCGAACACAAAATAAGAACTCTTCAATTGTCGTCTCTTGCTCTAACATTTCTTGCTAACCTCATACAAGAAAAAGCAATGTCTATAAGTCGCTGAGGTGTTGAGCGCGTTGCGTTGCGATGATATGGCAGGCATACTCTAGCGGCAAAATTGCAAGACTTTATTAGAAAGGCAAATACGATGGTAGATAAAAATATGGTTGCAGAGGTAATTGAGCTAATTAGACCACAGCTACAGGCCGATGGCGGCGATATTGATTTGATTGGTGTTGACGATGAGGGTGTTGTAACCGTAGAGCTTCAGGGTTCTTGCAAAGGTTGTCCAATGTCGCAGCTTACCTTGGCATATAGCGTGGAGGCTGTGCTTAAAGAAAATGTGCCTGGGGTAACTAGAGTTGTTCCTGCTAATAGCGAGGCTGCAGCTATGAAGGAAGAAGAAGAAAACGAGATGTAAAGATGTGGTCTTGTGATTTTGTTGTGTCATGCGGTTTTGCTTTGACATCAAAATTTTCAAGACCTACGCTTAAAAAAGCATCAAGTGCAAATCAAATGAGAGACCCAAATACAACCTCGTCCGTTAACAAACTGGCGAGGTTGTTTTTATGTTAGCTGATAAAATAAAAGAAGATATTTTTTGATGCAGCCGCAATATGTGATGCTGCCGAGCATTATGCGGCAATAGAATGTTAACTCAATATAAACGCGCAGATATCTAGGAGCGATACGATGAGCAAGATTGACTACGATATTAAAGTTGAGTGCCCCAATTGTGGGGAAGTGCATATAAGAAGCAAAAATTTTCTGTCGGCAACTTATGATAAGTCGGGATGGATTTGTGTTTCGTTTGGTTGCCCAACTTGCGATGCTGCAGTTGAGTTTAAAAGCAACCTAGGCACACAAAATACAACTGAATTATCCACTCAACTGGTGTCTAAAATGACTAGCTTGTTTGCTAGTGCTAATTCGGATAATAAGGATGGGGAGAGTGGCGACGGTGGATCAGATGGAGGCGAGTCTGATGGCGGCGGTCTCACCGCAGTTGTTGCTGCAAAATCTGAAGTTCCAAATACTGGGGTAGATGGTGCAGGTGAAAAAACGCAGACTCTAGATGCTGCGAGCGCAGACTCTAACACTTGCGCCCACGCTCAGGACGCGAACAAAACACAGGAGGATGCCTGCAATTGTGCTTCCGGCGATGATACCCCCGAGCAAAACAAGACCTCAAACAACGATGCAAACACTCAAAATCTTTCGTCAGATAAGTCTTCTCAAGTTAAACAAGAAAACAAAGGCAAGGTTCCTCTAAATATTAGTTATATGGCTGTGGGAAATAATCCGATGATGACATTTGGAGTTCAGCTAGATTCCAAACAAAAGGCGTCGTCCCTCGAAAACGCACAACCCCGCACACCAACCGAGGAGGACAAGGCGCGTATTGAGTATTTTCATAGACAGCTAGAGTCTTTAGATACTGTAGACGACGCAATTGATGAAATTGAAACGGGCTATCATCTTCATGATAAAGACGAGGACGACGAGTAAATGCTTCAAGCAATCTATGATGCACTAGACCCAGTTGCTTTTTCGATTGGTTCGCTGCAAGTTAGATGGTATGGTCTAGCTTACTTGGCTGGCTTTATCATCTGTTCGCTGGTCGCCTATAAAATTTCTAAGCGTTGGAAGATGAATATCTCCCCAGAAGATATGCTAGTTGTGCTTATAGCAATCATGTTAGGAACCATAATAGGGGGGCGTTTGGGTTATGTGCTCTTTTATGGCAACGGGTACTATCTTGCAAATCCAGCGCAGGTCATTAATTTGCAAGCTGGAGGAATGTCATTTCATGGTGGACTTGTGGGGGTTATAGTTGCTGGAATTATTGCAAGCAAAATAATACACGTCAGGGTTTCGGCCCTAGCCGACATAATTGCAATAGCCGCACCGATAGGTTTGTTTTTTGGAAGATGTGCGAACTTCATCAACGGCGAGTTGTGGGGAGCAGTTACAGATCTTCCGTGGGGGGTTGTATTTAATACGGCAGGTGCGGGTTCATTGCCTAGGCATCCATCTCAGCTCTACGAATCACTCCTAGAGGGTGTCGTAATTTTTGTGGTTTTATATTTGCTGTCTAGAAAGCGCAAAGCTCTGCCATGCGGAAGCTATATGGCTCTTTTTCTCATAATGTATGGCGCTTTTAGAATTTTGGTAGAATTTGTGCGTCAGCCCGATGCGCAGCTTGGATACCTGTTTGGTGATTGGCTAACAATGGGGATGGTTTTGTCGGTTCCGCTTATTGTTGCTGGAGTTGCTTTGCTTGTATGGGCGAAAAGGACTAATTATGCGCATGCATCAAAACTCCGAGCACAGAACATATAGGCTCTATAAATATCTCGAGTGTTAATCTTGTAAAGACGTTGCAAAAAACGCAAGGCAAGTTATAAAACACAACAAAGCGTGTAGATTGAGCTGGATGATAAGACTCAAAGGTCTTATGGCTTGTGAATTAGTGTTCGAGGTTTGAGACCTGTGATTTGAGACCTGAGGTTTGAGACCTGTGACTTGAGACCTGGGTTTTAAGCTCAAATACAACAAAGCGAGACGTTATAAAACAAAACATTATCATCATAAGAAAGAATGCCGTAAAAAACTAAACTATCAAAAAACAAACATTAGGAGGGTTTAAATGGAGCGCGAAAATGCATGGAAAAAATACGACGATGTAGAAATGTCGGAACTTGAGGTATTAACTTCTAATTACATCGACTTTATATCAGACAACAAAACGGAGAGAGAGTGCGCTTCTACTTCAATTGAGATGGCCGAGCAGGCTGGCTATATCAGTCTCGATGATGCAATAAAAGAGGGACGCAAGCTAACTGCAGGGGACAAAGTTTGGGCACAAACTCACGACAAAGCAGTGATTTTGGTTCATGTTGGCACTGAACCTCTAGAGGGTGGTTTTAATATCCTAGGGGCTCACATAGATTCTCCAAGACTTGACCTCAAACAAAATCCGCTTTATGAGGCAAACGACTTTGCGCTTCTAGACACACATTATTATGGCGGCATTAAGAAATATCAGTGGGTCACAATGCCTTTGGCAATTCATGGTGTTGTGGCAAAAACAGATGGCACATTAGTTAATGTTGTTGTGGGCGAGCAGCCTCAAGATCCGGTATTTTGCATTACAGACTTGCTCCCGCATTTGGGCAGTGAACAAATGCAGAAAAAGGCAACCGAGGTTGTTGCTGGTGAGGCTCTAGACGTGTTGGTCGGAAGCCATCCTTTTCCATCTGCAGATGATGACGATAAAAAAGACAACAGCGACGATAACGATGACTCTAAAAAATCTGAGTGGGAGAAGCTTGTTTCTAAAGAGCCGGTAAAAGCATCAGTTTTGCAGGTTCTTCTCGACAGATATGACATAAAAGAAGAAGACTTTTTATCTGCCGAGCTTGAGGTTGTTCCAGCTGGACGCGCTCGCCTTATGGGTTTTGATGGCAGCATGGTTTTGGGCTACGGTCAAGATGATAGGGTGTGTGCATATACAAGTCTTGTGGCGCAGCTTGATGTTAAAAACCCAACTCGAACTGCTGTAACCGTATTGGTTGATAAAGAAGAGATTGGCAGCGTGGGCGCAACGGGCATGCAATCAAAGTTTTTTGAGAACACCATGGCTGAGGTCATGGAACTTGCAGGTGAGGGCGGTACCATAAAGCTTCA
Source organism: Senegalimassilia sp. (assembly GCA_963661535.1). Taxonomy (GTDB): domain Bacteria; phylum Actinomycetota; class Coriobacteriia; order Coriobacteriales; family CADBOM01; genus CAVLCC01. The sequence continues at coordinate 1,781 of CAVLCC010000018.1, read as the reverse complement.
TCGCGCACTCAAAAATTCTAAGATGCTCTCGTCTGACGTTTCTGCTGGATTGGATCCGTCTTATATCTCTGTATTTGAACCAAAAAATGCTGCATATCTTGGCAGGGGACTTGTATTCAACAAATATACTGGCGGACGAGGCAAGAGTGGCAGCAACGATGCCTCCGCAGAATTTGTGGCTCAAGTTCGCAAGATAATGGACGATGCAAACGTGAGTTTCCAGACTGCAGAACTTGGCAAAGTGGATGCAGGAGGGGGCGGCACTATCGCATATATTCCTGCAAATTACGACATGGACGTGATTGATAGTGGCGTGTCAGTTTTGTCGATGCATGCACCTTGGGAAGTAACTAGCAAAGCTGATATCTATGAAGCCTACAAAGGCTACTATGCATTTTTGCTAAATGCATAGGTGCTTTGTGGGTTTTTAAAAGTAACTTTTAAGATTTAAACGAGGGATATTGGCTTGAGCGTAACAAAAGGCAAAGTTTTGGTTGCAATGAGCGGAGGGGTTGACTCCTCCGTCTCAGCTTTGCTTCTACAAAAACAAGGATACGAGTGCATTGGTGCAACTATGCATTTGCGAGACCGTGTGGATGCGGGTAATCAAAACTCTGCGGATGCCGAGGGCTCAGATGCTGCAGGGCAAGTTATTTATAGCGAAAGCGCAGATGATGCAAAACATTCTAAATACGAGGGAAGTGCAAATAACGCAGGCGATTTTTCAACTTCAACTGCACTAAACGTTGCCGACATAAGAGATGCTAAAGCCGTATGCAAGGTGTTAGGAATAGAGCACCATGTTCTCGACATGCGAGCCGAGTTTGAAAAGTGTGTGGTTGAACCCTTTGTGGAGTTGTATGAAAGTGGGTCGACCCCTAATCCTTGTGTAACATGCAATAAGTATCTTAAATTTGGCAAGTTGCTAGACGCCGCGCGCCAAATGGGGTGTGACTATATCGCAACAGGACACTATGCCAAAGTTATCAAAGAGGGTGACAGATTTATGCTCTCACGCAGTGAAAGCGACGGCAAAGATCAAAGTTACGTTCTCTATAACTTTACGCAAGACCAGCTAGCGCACGTTATATTTCCTCTAAGTGATATGGAAAAAAATGAGGTTCGCAAAATCGCCAAGGAAAATGCTCTCCCCGTGGCGCAAAAAAGCGAAAGTCAAGACATTTGTTTTATACCCGATGGTGACTATGTGAATTTTATAGAGAGCTACCGCGGAAAACCCTTTGAACCTGGCAATGTTGTTGATTTGCATGGCAATGTTGTTGGTACGCATTGCGGCGCGGCTTGTTTTACGATTGGGCAGCGCAGGGGTCTGGGAGTAGCCCTAGGAGAGCCTGCTTATGTTTGCGACAAAGACATGAGTACAAACGTTGTTGTTGTGGGGAGTCGCGAAAATCTTATGTCAAGGGGTTGTTTTGCAAAAGAGTGGAACTGGATACTCCCCGAGCCGGAGATTGGCCAACAGATATCGGCATATGTTAAAACCAATTATAGACAGACCCCTCACCCAGCAACTCTCGAAAAACTTAGCACCGGAGAAGTAAAAGTTATCTACAATGACAAGCTTTATCCCAAGGCTGTGCGCGGGCAATCTGTAGTTGCTTATAGCCACAAATATTTGCTCGGCGGAGGAATAATCACCCGCGCAATTATGAGTTCAGACGAGTAGTTACTCCTCTTTTTAAACCTATAAATCTTCACTACCCTTACACTACAAAAATAATATTTAAAGCCTTTTAAAGAATCTAGGGAGGGTTTTATAA
>CAVLCC010000017.1:21672-38467 GCA_963661535.1 Senegalimassilia sp. | reverse complement strand
CTCAAAAATCCTCTCATCAACGCTTGATAGCGAAATTTTATCGCGAATCAATCTCGTATATATACCTGCGCCTTGTGGTCTGTTTATTAGGGTAAATCCCACAAGATTGTTGTTTTGGGTAACAAACTTTGTGTAGACCTTGCCGTCTTCGCTTAGATTGACGGCTTCCTCCATATTCTCGCCTGCACTCTTAATACCTGCGGTGCAAATTGTAATTCCGCAAAGAGGAATTGAATTTATAGGAAAGCTGCCATCATAAGTTACATGCTTGGCGTCAATCTTTGAAGCACTATCGCAAGAGCTGGCTGCGCCATCTCCAGTAGACTCACAATCGCCAGCCATAGAAAATCCTGCAACGCGTCCTTGCTCAACAGCATTTGGCCAAAGCGCAATAACTTTTTTTTCACCAGAAATGCAATTGTGGCTAACAGCAATATCGCCAGCTGCATATATGTCTTCTAGCGATGTTTGCATGTGGCTATCGCAAATAACTCCACGCTCCACTTTAGCGCCAGCTGCTTCAAGCATTTCCGCATTAGCTTTAACACCAGCTGCAAGAATTACAATGTCGCACTCTAGTTCGCTGCCGTCATTAAGAGTAAGGCTTCTAATACAATCTACCTCTTTTGCAAATGCAGTTGCTTGTGTAGAAAGACGAACATCCACGCCAGCGTCTTCAAGTGCACGTTCTGCAATTCGAGAAGCATTTTCATCAATAATGGAACGCAAAATTTCAGGGCTACGTGCAAGCATTGTAACTTCGTCGGCAATCTCAATTAAGCCCTCGCATGCTTTACAGCCAATAAGTCCGCTGCCAATAACAGCAACACGCACTTTTTGATCAGGGTGTTCGATTCGCAACTCCTTAACGTAGCTCATTACAGCTTGCGCATCTGTTAGATTCATGAACGAAAATACATTGTCACCACTCAGACCTTCAAGTGGAGGATTAGAGGGGATACTTCCGCAAGCAACGAGCAGCTTTTCATACCCAATTTGCTTATCTCCTACGGTTACTACATGTCCATCCGCATCAATTGCACTAGCTGACTCACCCAAGATTTGCTCCACACAATTGTCCGCATAAAAACTCTTGGGTCTAATTTGCATCTTGTCTATAGTTGTTTTGCCTTTTAGAAGATAAGAAATCATAGGGGTAGAATAAGCAGGAAAATTCTCTGGGCTAACAACTGCAATGCTTGACTTGCTGTCGCATAGACGAATAGATTCAATTGCACTAATTGCAGCAGCTGAATTTCCAAGTATAAGATAGTCATATTTTTGCGATGCTGTCATTTATTTCACCTCACAATCATGACTGTTGCTCTCATTTGTTGCCAAATCCTCCAAAAACTTATCGGGAGTATCATCGGCAAATATAAGAGCGCGATTAGGACAAGCCTCAACACATGCAGGTGTTCCATTTTTGCCATTAGCGCGCATAGCACAAAGGTCGCATTTTGATATTGCTTTGCCAGCCACAGCACTTGCACCAGCGTCAGCGCCGCAATGAGAATTCGCAACATCAACATTAACATTTGGCAACACGCAACCAAACGGGCAAGCAACTACGCATGTTAAACAGCCAATGCATCTGTCTGAATTAACGCTCACAACACCTGTTGTTAGATCTTTTGTCATAGCTCCAGTTATGCAAGCAGACACACATATTGGATTATCACAGTGTCTGCATTGAACTGCAATGCTTGAGACCTTGTCTCCCTCAACACGAATTGAAGAAAGAGGCTTGGGTTCCTCAAACTTATAAGCTTTTATGATATCGCCTGTTTTGGAGTGAGCAGTTGTGCAAGCTACTTTGCACAAGCCACAGCCCAAACAAAGGCTTTGTATACTATATACACGTTTCATCTGCATCACTCTCCAGCGGGCTTGATGCCCAAAATCTTGAGTTCTACATCCGTAAGACCTAGCCCTCTAAGCATTAGACGATTACCCCTAAGTGAGTCAATTGAGTTAATGCCCATGCCGCCTAGCATCTCCATAATTTCGTGGTTCCAACCGCGCACAAGGTTAACTAGTCTTTCGGTTGCAATGTCTGGATTTAGCCTCTTGGTTAGTTCTGGTCGCTGTGTTGCAATTCCCCAATTACACTTGCCCTTGCTGCACGACTGGCAAACATGACACCCCATGGATATTAGAGCCGCTGTTCCAATATATACTGCGTCGGCACCTAGTGCTATGGCTTTAACAACATCAGCACTGTTGCGAATAGAGCCGCTTGCAATTAGCGATACAGCCGAGCGAATGCCCTCTTGGTGCAAGCGCTCATCTATGGCTGCAAGCGCATACTCTATAGGAATTCCAACATTGTCGCGAATGCGCTTTGGAGCCGCTCCAGTGCCGCCCCTAAACCCGTCAACTGCAATTATATCTGCGCCTGCACGTGCAACTCCGCTAGCAATTGCTGCACAATTATGAACTGCTGCAATTTTTACAGATACTGGCTTTGTATAATTTGTGGCTTCTTTTATTGAATAAATAAGCTGACGCAAATCTTCAATCGAATAAATATCATGATGAGGAGCTGGACTAATTGCATCGGTTCCTTTAGGAATCATTCTTGTGATTGAGACCTCGTCATTGATTTTTTCGCCCGGCAAGTGTCCACCAATTCCAGGTTTTGCTCCTTGTCCAATTTTAATCTCAACTACGCTTCCTGCATTTAGGTAGTCAACATCTACACCAAAACGACCCGAAGCAACTTGCACAATAGTATTATTGCCATACTGTTCAAGATCTCTGTGTAAGCCGCCCTCTCCGGTGTTCCATAGTGTTCCAAGCTCAGTGGCTGCGCGTGCCAGTGTTTTTTGCGCATTTAGCGAGATAGCTCCAAAAGACATTCCTCCAAACATTATTGGAACATCTAAGGTGCGCAACGGATCAATCTTTGTTTCAACTATGTGTTCTTTTTCATTTACTTTAATGTGGGTTGGCTTGCGTCCCAATATTACCCTTGTCTCCATTGGCTCACGCAAAGGATCAATGGAGGGGTTAGTAACCTGACTTGCATTTAGTAGCATATGATCCCAAACGATGGGGTAGGATTTAGGATTTCCACAACTAGTTAAGAGCACGCCTCCAGTTTGTGATTGTACGCTTATATCTCCCATGCATTCGTTGGTCCATACGCAGCTGTCTGGTTCTGCTTGGTTGTTCCTCAAAATTGTAATTGCATTTGTAGGACACATAGCAACGCATCGCTTGCAATTAACGCATTTATCGTCGTAAACTCTAACTACATCAAGGTCTGCATCGTAGTAGTGAACATCATTTGAACACTGCTGTGCGCATACACCGCACTTAATGCAGCGCTTTTCGTTTCTCTCCACAAGATATTTAGGCAATGTAAGATCAAGCATTTTTAAAACTCACCTCCTGGAGTTGCAGAAAGACTTCTTGCATATGTATTGTTAGCAGGGCGTAGTTTTTCGGCTGCATCTTCGTTTAGCCTCACAACAAAAGGTTCGCCTCCGCCAACTTCAACCACATTTTCTACGTCTGGGCATACAACCCTGATTGCAGCTTCTTCGCTTGCAAGGTATACTTTTGAACCTTTTTCTCCAGCTACCAGTGAGCGAAGTTTTAGTCTGTCATTTAGTGCCAAAAGTCCAGAACCGCTGCCAAGTATTACAGAAAATGGTCCATTTACCAAAGCCTTTGAATATACAGCTCTAAGTTTGGTTTCAAACTCTTTTTCTTTTTGAGGCATGCGGTCAATCTCATCCCACTCAGGAGCTGTGAGAATATGTGCCGCCATTTCTTGCGACAGCCCGTGTCTGCGCACAAGCAAGTCAAATAAATATGTGATGACCTCGGTGTCGGTTTGTAGAGTACACTCATATCCATATTGTTCTACATAGCGACGGTTTGCATCGTAGCTAGAAATTTCGCCATTATGAACAATTGACCAGTCAAGTAGAGTGAATGGGTGCGCTCCGCCCCACCAACCAGGTGTGTTGGTTGGAAATCTTCCATGTGCAGTCCAAAGCCATCCGTCATAATCTTCTATGCGATAAAAACGTCCGATTTCTTCTGGATATCCAACGCCTTTAAATGCACCCATATTTTTGCCAGACGAAGCAACAAAGGCTCCATCAATTCTAGAGTTAATATGAAATACAGCGCGCATTGTATATTCGTCTTCGCTAAGGCCGCTGTCTTTTAATTTTCCGCTATAGGGTGCCAAAAAGTAGCGACAAATTAGTGGTTCATTTTTAATAGTTGCCACTTTTGTGGTTGGCATATGCTCCGAAACCTCTATATAAAAGAACTCAGCCAAAAACTCTTCTGTTTTTGTTTGAGCATCTTTGGATTCGTAAAGCATATGAAATGCGTAAAGATCCGCATAATCTGGATAAATGCCATACGCAGCAAAGCCACCGCCAAGACCGTTTGATCTGTCATGCATTAGCTCAATTGACGACAAGATGTCTTCGCCGCTCATGCGCTGACCGGTCTTATCCATGATGGCTGCGATAGCACAACCCGATGGTATGCGAACCTCTCCTTCCTTAGGAATCATCTGTTTTCTCCTCTCTTGTGCCCTGTTTGCTGCAAAAACTTATTTTATTGTGCAAAGTAGTGTGTGCATATGAGCGCAGCGTGCGGCTCGCGCCAAGAAAGCGCATAGCTTGTGCATATTTTTGTACTGCAAAGTTTTTGCAAAGGGGCGTCCATGTCGTAGACAATTATTAAGGATAAAGTTAATTTGTTTCGGTATTGTTACCTTATGTTTCGTATGTGTTACATTTAGTGGATTTTTGGTGTATCAATAAATGAAAAAGCCTCCTTATTTGGAGGCTAAAATTTGTTTGAGTGGTGGGCCCAGAGGGATTTGAACCCCCAACCTAAGGATTATGAGTCCCCCGCGCTAACCGTTGCGCCATGGGCCCGAAATATTGTTGCAACTAAGTGCACTAGGTAATGCATAATGTTTACACTTTGCTTGCGCTAGCAACGATAGAGTATTGTAACAGCATTTTTTGGATTGTATCCAATAGCTTCTGTAGACGTTTTAGAGTTTAAGGTACACGGGATTTGTAGCTCACTTACACAGAATTTTCATTAGGATTTGTGTGAGGACTTGCATGAGTATTTGCAGTTGGTTTGAATAAGATTAACGCTCAATGTCTTGTCCCTTTGTTTTTCGGCACTATGATAAAGGGCTTGAAATATGCATTTGAAAATGGATATTTTGGAAAACAAAGCAAAGGACATAGTGAAGACAAACGTATTATCACAAGCAAAAATCCACTAGATACTGCTTACGATTTTTATAAGATAGCAACAAAAGGTGGAATTTCAAGTAAATTAGAAAATGGTAAAGGTATTAGAACAGACATGTCTGATGGTACATGTTTCACATTGCGTGAGATAAGTAAATCAGATGGAAGTCCTGCAATTAATATTAGTGCTAGAAAAGGAACAAGTAATAGTGGAGTTAAAACCCAAAAAATTCATTTCACGTTAGGAGATAACTAATGAAAATAACATGCACAAGACTCGACGCCAAAAGCATAAAAAATCTTTCTAATATGATTGGACAAAAGTTCGAAAAATATCGTTGCGATGAGTTTAAGTTTGCGCCATCAGTATATCAAATTGTTGGCTTATATGTTGGTGGCTGCGTTTATGCACTACTAAATGAGACTGAGCTACTTGATTATTTTGGTGAAAAAGATGATGTGTCAGTCATGAGAGTGGATGCGGTAAACAGAAACGAGATAAAATCTCACCTTACTAATGGCAGACAGATAGATACACCAATTAATCAAATCATACAAGATATTATTGTAATCACAGATACTGAGTATATGTCTAAAGACGGGGTTGATTTATATCGCTATGATTTTACCGCAGCGATAGTCTTTGTTTTTTCAGATAGACAAGTAGTTTTTGAAAGAGATTGCTGGTTTTCTGAAGATATTTTAATTTATCGTGGTCCAGATGCCATAAAGAAAATTAGTTCTTCAGATGAAAATGCAAGCGATTCATCAACGTTAACTGTACGCACAAATCGTGAAATTGTGCATTTATCTGACAATCTGCGGAACATCAGAATGATATAACTTTAGCTAGATGGCGACTTGCATTCTTGGTGATTGTTTATGTTTGCAAGTTTATGTTTGCAAGTTTATTTGCAAGTCGCTAGATAATTTATAAATCTACAATTTACGTTTTTGTTTTATCAGATATAGATTTTTATGATGCTAACTGATGGGTTTTAAGACTAAGTTACCTTCCTATGGCACAATTTCAAAACAGAACACAACTTTTAAGCTCATAGAATAAAAAGAGCATAAATTAAAACCATACTTTAAACGGAGCTAAATGTGTCATATCGTGTAAAAATTGATTCTTTTGAGGGACCTTTTGAATTACTTCTTGCATTGGTTACTCAGCATAAAGTTAAGATTGGATCAATTTCTATATCAGAAGTTGCCGACCAATACATCGCATATATAGAACAAATGCAAGACTTGGATATGGATGTTGCAAGTGAATTTTTGGTAGTAGCTTCAACCTTGCTGGCAATTAAATCTAGGTCGCTTTTGCCTGCAGAAAAAACTGATCAAGAAGATGAAGATACATCTGAGCTAGGCGAGCTTACGGTTGAACAAGCAACTAATTTGTTAGTTACAAGAATTATCACTTACTACCAATATAAAAGAGTAGCGGCAATGCTGGGTTCAAGAATGCAAAATGAGTCGATGATGTATCCTAGAACAGCAGGACCTGATCCAGATTTCTTGGGACTCCTTCCAGATTATTTAGAAAATGTATCTTTAACAGGGCTAGGGCTTGTTTGTGCAACTTTGATGGCTAAGCGCGAGACGATTTTGCTAGATGCAGAGCATATTGCAGCAAAGCCAATAGCTGTAGAGACCTTTATAGACAATGTGCTTTTGCGCCTAGAGGATAAGCATCATATGACTTTTGATGAGCTAACTCAAGATGCTGGAGACAATGCGCATGTAGTGGGTTCGTTTTTGGCAATTCTAGAAATGTATAAGCGCGGTATGGTTGAGCTTTTGCAAGATTGTCCAGGAGATCCAATTTTAATTGATTATCGTGATCCTGACACATGGGCACAGTATGCACTTTCAGGCGAGGGCGAAAAAACAGACAATGAAGACACCACTGAGCAAGAGGGGCAAAATTAAATCTTTGCTGAACATTTTTTGGCGACCAAGAATGTTTGATTAGATGATTTGCAATATAACAAGTAAAATGAATAAGCACGGCTTAATCAGCGGTTTATAAGATCTATAAGAATTGTGTATGGCATAATTTTTAAAGCACTAATATAGCGAAAAAAATACTCAAAAAGGAAAATTGATGAGCAACCAAGACGAACAAGATCAAGATATACAAGCCCAAGGCGAGATTTCAGAACAAAGCGAAGTCGATAAACGCAAACAATATAACAGGGGAGCTGTTGAAGCACTTTTGTTTGTGTCTGATGAACCGGTAACCACCGCTAGACTTTCTCTTATTTTAGATATTCCACTAGGCGAGTTAGACGAGATACTTGTAAGCTTGGCAGCGGAGTATGAAGATGATGAAAGAGGCATTCAGCTAAGAGAAGTAGCAGGTGGTTGGAGACTTTATTCTCATCCAGCATATCATGATATTATTGAGCGCTATGTTTTGTCTTGGGATACACAAAAGCTTTCGCAGGCTGCTCTTGAGGCTCTAGCTGTGATTGCATACAATCAGCCAACGACGCGTGCAGTTGTCTCATCTATTAGAGGCGTTAATTCTGATGCTGTGGTTTCTTCTTTGGTCGAAAAAGGAATAGTGCGTGAAGCTGGGCGAGATACCACAAGCCCAGGGCAGCCAATTTTATATGCTACTACAAGAACTTTCTTAGAAAAGTTTGGTTTAAAGTCTGCAAAAGATTTGCCAGCTCTAGAAGACTTTGCTGCTAACGAAGAGACAAAACGTCTGATATCAGAGAGGTTATCTGCAAGTTCGTTTATAGATGTTTTGGATGATGAGCAGAATTTGGATCCTGAAATTATCGAAGAAGAGCTAGACGATGACTCAATGACTTTTGAGCTCGAGGGTGATGTGTCTGTTGTTAAATCTGATGAAACAAATAATGGCTCAAGTCAAGATATGAACGCGCAAGATGCCTCGGGTACAGATGCAGATGCAGGCGTAGATGCAGACGTTAATCTTAGCGAGGATAATACGTTAGATCAAAACAACGCAGGTGCTTAAAAAAAGGACTAACATGCAAAATAACTTGCACTCACAAAAAGGTTCCGCGCAAAATAATCTTACAAAACATGGGTCGCAGCCAACCAACAACAACACAAGCAATAATAAAAACACAATCTATCCCATGAGGCTCCAAAAATTTTTGGCAAGAGCAGGTGTTGCATCGAGGCGCGGTTCAGAAAATCTAATGACAGCTAAGCGTGTTAAGGTTAATGGACAAGTTGTTACAGAACTTGGAAGCAAAGTTGATCCAACTAAAGATGTTGTAGAGGTCGATGATGTGGTTGTTAAGTGGGGAAGCGAATCAGTTGTAATTTTGCTAAACAAGCCGCAAGGCTACGTTAGCACTATGAAAGATCCTCACGCCAGACATGTTGTTGCAGAGCTTGTTCCAACAGATAGCTATCCTGGTCTTTTTCCAATAGGTCGGCTAGACATGGACACAACAGGGGTCCTTTTGTTTACAACAGATGGAGAACTGGGTCATCAACTCCTAGGTCCTGCGCACATGGTAGAAAAAACTTACGAAGCTTATGTTAAGGGCAATGTTGGCAAGAAAGAACTCCAAACACTTAGCCATGGTGTTGATTTAGAAGATGGAAAAACACTCCCAGCTCGTGTGCGCGTGATAAAAAGCTTTACCTCAAAAACTTTGCTAGAACTCGTGCTAACTGAGGGCAAGAAACGCGAGGTAAAACGCATGTGCGAGGCTGTGGGTCATCCGGTAACTAGGCTTCATCGCAAATCTTTTGGCTCAATTAAACTAGGAGATTTGCCAGAGGGTTCGTGGCGTTTGTTGTCAAGTCAAGAGGTGGCAAGTCTTAGAAGCTGCATTAAGTAGTAAGATTTATAACATGAATAAAAACAACACTTCAACAATTAAAAGCGTTATGGTCGTAGGCTTAGGACTTATCGGAGGCTCCATTGCTATGGCTATAAAAGATGCAAACCCCGCAATTGAGATTGTTGGAGTTGCACCTAGAGCAACCACTATATCAAAAGCAGTTGATAGCAAAATAATTGATAGAGGGTTTGAGTTATCGGACACTTTACTCGATGAACTTTTGGCTAACAACTCGATAGATCTTATTATTTTGTGTATGCCTCCAGCTTATGCTAAAGATTATCTTTTGCGTATTTCCAAGAGCGGTTTTAGCGGCATTATTACCGACACAGTCTCAACAAAAACACAAATTTGTGAGATTGCAGATCGCGTGCTTGCAGACCCAAGCATGTTTGTGCCAGGACATCCAATGGCAGGACGAGAAGTAAACGGTCTTGCAGGCGCAACACATGGATTGTTTGCGGGCAAATACTGGATTTTGTGTCCAAATACTCAAACAAACTACGAGAGTTTTTTGGCGCTTCATTCGTTAGTTGTATCATTTGGAGCAAGATGTATTACTATTCCTCGCGAGATGCACGACAAAATGGTAGCTCTTATAAGCCATGTTCCTCATATGGTGGCAAGTGCGCTTGTGGAGTTGGCTGCAAATCATACAAATCAAAGTGAAGAACTCTTTAGAATTGCAGCGGGTGGATTTAGAGATTCTACACGAATTGCAGCAGGCTCACCAGAGTTGTGGTCAGATATAGCTATGAGCAATCGTACACAAATTGCTTCAGGTCTCCACGAAATGGTTAAAATTTTAACTAAAGTAGAACAAATGATTGAAGACGGCGATGAGCAGTCTTTGAACAAATTTTTAACTCATACTTCAGATATAAGGCGTCGTATTCCTGCTGCTTGGAGTGCTAGTTCCAAACGTTTATTGGGCTTGCAAATTTCGGTTCGCAACTATCCAGGAGCTATTGCTGAGGTCACTGCCATTGCTGGTAGGATGAGTTGCAATATTCAATCGATTGATATTGAACATATAACAGACAACAACGCAATACTCGAACTTGTTTTGACCGACGAAGGCAATCAACAAGGTTTGCTAGACGCCCTTAAAGCAGGCGGTTTTAGTATTGTTTCAGATGGATATACGGAGGTGCAGCTCTAAGTTGAAAAACGAGACAGAAATTCAAATTCCTCCAGATAAGTCCATATCTCACAGGGCATTGATGTTATCTGCTATGGCGCAGGGTACGTCTAAGTTAACTAATCTACTAGACTCACAAGATGTAAACAGCACAGCTAGGTGCTTAGATACGCTGGGAGCTAAGGTCGAAGTTATCCGCAGAAGCAATGGGAGCTTTGATGCCACTGTTACAGGCTGGGGAGAAGCAGAACCAAAATCCCCTAAAGCTGAGCTTGATTGTGGAAACTCTGGAACAACAACACGTCTTTTGCTAGGCATTCTGGCTGGATATGACGTAGAAGCCACTCTTGTTGGCGATGAGTCTTTGAGCCAAAGACCTATGAAGCGAGTTGTTGAACCCCTCACACAAATGGGTGCTTGTTTTTCAACTCCTGAGTCAGACAAGTGGGACAGCGGAGATATTTCTCTACCCATAAATATTAAAGGAACAAATGAGCTTCATGGTATTGAATATGCTTCGCCCAAGGCATCGGCACAGGTCAAAACTTCGCTTATGTTTGCGGGATTGCATAGCAATTCATCTGTGTCGTTAAGTGAGCCATATCAAAGCAGAAATCATACCGAGCTTATGCTTCCTGCTTTTGGTGCAAGTGTTGATGTGAAGCCTCTAAAAGTTTGCTTAGAGGGAGGGCAAAAGTTACACGCTTGCGACATTAGTGTGCCTGCCGACCCATCCTCTGCAATGTTTTTTGTTGTTGCATGTGCTCTGTTACCAAACGCTAGTGTGGTTTTAAGAGGAGTAGGCCTAAATCAAACAAGAATTGCAGGCATAGAGGTTGCAAAACGCATGGGGTGCAATATTTCTATTGAGCAAACTAATAAGATAGGATTAGAACCGGTTGGAGATATTCATATCAAGTACTCGCCGGTTTTAAATGCCACAGTTGTGGAACCCCAAGAAGTCCCAAATCTAATAGATGAGATACCTGTACTTGCTTTGCTTGCAACCTCAGCAAAAGGCACAACTAAGTTTTGTGAGGTTTCGGAGTTAAGGGTTAAGGAGTCTAACAGACTAAATGCAATAATTGAGGGACTAAATGCCTTGGGAGCTGGCGCACGCGAAGTTGGAGATGACCTAGAGATTGATTACGGTCTTCCTCACAAAAAAACATGCCTAGATCCTAGGGGGGATCATAGGCTCGCTATGACTTGGACAATCGCAAATCGCTGTCTAAAACTTGGCGGAGAAGTTACCAATTTGGAGTGCATAGATGTGAGCTTTCCTCAATTTGTTGATAAACTTGATGCATTATTTGGGTAAAATGCATATTTGTGCTTATGCTGCGCTTAAATTATGCTTGCGCAAAACATGCAATAAAAGATTAGCTATAAATTAAATAGCTGGGCTAGGAGATAAAAATGATAGTTGCAATTGATGGACCTGCGGGTTCTGGAAAAACTTCTGTTACAAAAGAGGTAGCCAGAAGACTAGGTCTTGCCATGCTTGATACAGGTGCAATGTATCGAGCAGTTACATATCGCGGTCTACAAATGGGTTTTGATATAGAGTCGATGACCAACCTCGACGAGCAGCCAGAGCTTGCAGATGTTAGAGAAAAGCTTATTGAGGTTGCTCAAAACGAGCCAATAGAGTTTGACTTTGACTCAGCAGGTATTCCAACTAAGGTAAGCATTGGTGGTCAAGACGTAACTACCCAGATTCGCACAAAAGAGGTTGATAGCACAGTTTCTGTTGTATCTGCTTGTGGCAAAATTCGTGAGGCTCTAGTAGATCAGCAAAGGCAAATGGCAGCAAAAGTTGACACTGTATTAGAGGGGAGAGACATCGGCACTGTTGTTTTCCCCAACGCGGAGATAAAAATCTATCTAACTGCATCTCCAGAAGAACGCGCACACAGACGTGTTTTGCAAAATATAGAGCGTGGTTTTGGAGATACAGACGAGGCAGCTACGCTAGAGCTAATCAAGTATAGAGATAAATATGACTCAGGCAGAGCCAATGCACCTTTAGCAAAAGCAGATGATGCCATAGAGATAGATACCACAGATATGACTTTTGAAGAAGTTGTTAAAAAAATCATTGGTTTAATTGAAGAAAAGCGTGCCTAGATGAAAGATTTGGACACACTATACGACTCACCTGTTAGCCAAAACAGCCTGCCTCACCGTATATTGGTTGTGTTGGGCAAGTACATTGTTGGCACAGGCGTGCGTCTCATATTTCGTGCAAGATATGAGGGTCTAGATGTTTTCGATAAAATCCCTCAAGATAGACCAGTTATTGTTGCTGGAAACCACTCTTCTTATACCGACCCCCTTTTTGTATTCGATTCACTATGGCCGCGCCGCATTAGATTTATGGCAAAAGCCCAACTTTTTGAACATAAGTTTTTAGATCGTATTTTGGCTTGGTACGGCGTGTTTCCTGTGCATGCCGATATAAGGGGTCGCAAGGCTATAAAGCGCTCAATAGCAATGCTTAAAAATGGGGAGTACGTTGGAATTTTCCCTGAGGGCACACGCGTAAAAAAGCGTGATAAAACTGACGTTAAGCTAAACGATGGTGTTGCACTAATTGCAAAAATGGCTGATGCACTAATTGTTCCTGTGGGCTTGCAAGGAACAATAGATATTAGTCCTAATGGCTCAAAGTTTCTGCGTTTTCCTAAGGTAGTTATTAGATATGGACAACCTGTTGACTGGCGAGATTGGCCCGACCTAAAAAAGGGTGAGCTACTAGAGGCTGTTACTGCCGAGACTATGCGAAGAGTCTATCTCTTAGCTGAAGGCAAAGAGGTTGAGATTGCAGATACTTCAGCTGAGGAGCAATAAGTAAATGAAAGTGCTTTTGGCAGATCCATCAGGGGCATGCTATGGAGTTAATAGAGCACTTCAACTTGCTCATTTGGCAGCTGATGATTCAGATGGCTTTCCTGTTTATACTTTAGGTCCGCTCATTCACAATCCACGTGTTGTAGACGAACTTGCTTCTAAAGGTGTAGAAGTTGCTTCTTCGATAGATGATGTGGAAGCAGGCGTGCTTGTAATTAGGTCGCATGGTGTTGCATGCGGCTTGATTGAAAAGGCTCAAGACAAAGGGTTATACGTTATAGATGCCACATGTCCTCATGTAAAACGTGCACAAGAAGAGGCATTGCGTTTGTCTTCGCAAAACAGATATGTTTTAATTCTGGGCGAGGCAGGACATCCAGAGGTTGAGGCAATTTTGTCTTATGCAGGACAAAATGCAAGTGTTGTAGAAGATATTTGTAATATTCCTGAGCTTGACTCCCAAACGCCCATAGGAGTAGTTGTTCAGACCACGCAAAGACCACAAAAACTTTTGCAGCTTGCAGAGGAGCTTAAAAAGAGATTTGTGGATTTTGAGATATCCAATACGATTTGCAATGCAACGCAAAAACGCCAAGACGCGGCTCGTAAGCTTGCGCAAGAGGTTGACTCAATGGTCGTGATAGGGGGCAGAAACTCCGGAAATACAACACGCCTTTTTGAAATTTGTGCAGAAGTTTGCGATAAAACATACCATATAGAAGCAGCTAGCGAGCTAGTGCCCAAGCAGTTTGAAAATTGCAATGTTGTTGGTGTTACAGCTGGAGCCTCTACACCCAGATCTCATATAGATGCCGTAGTTGAGACTATTGAAAACTTATCAGAGGTTTAAAACAGATGAGTTTCTTAGATAAAATCAAGAGGCTTATCTCTTCTAAAAATCATAATAGTAAAGTTAAATGCAATCGTGTGGATATTGCAAAAGAGCGCGAGTCTTGCGCGTGTGATAAAAAATTAAGAAATGGCTGCGAGATATCTCAAAAATCTGACTTTGATAGCACATCAAAACGAGCGGACTATGCACCCTCTTTAGATATACAAAATACCAAAGCAAAAATCCAAAGCATTAAAAATAACTCTCCTGCATATTTGGCTGAGCTAGAACCTGGCTACATAGTTATAAGCGCAAATGGCGTTGTGCTAAGGGATATCATAGATTGGTTTTGGGTCTCAGATGGCTTTGAGGTTGACATAGAGTATATAGATACAAAAGGCGCAACCCATAATACGACCCTTGTGCGCGAGCCCATGGAGGAGTGGGGTCTCAAGTTTAGCGACAACATATTTGACGGCGTTCGTACCTGCAAAAATGCGTGCACGTTTTGCTTTATGTCTATGCTTCCTAGTGGTATGCGCAAAGGCATGTATTTAAGAGATGACGACTATAGACTGTCATTTTTGCAAGGAAATTTTGTTACTCTTACAAATATGAGCGATGAGGATATTGATAGAGTGATAGAGATGGATTTGTCGCCTTTGCATATGTCTGTGCACGCGCTTGATACAAATGCTCGTCAAACCTTGATGGGAAAAAATCACATGCGTGGGCTAGAGGCAATGCACAAACTGCTAGATGCTGGCATAGACTTGCATATGCAAGTTGTTTTGGTTCCTGGTATAAATGATGGTCGCGTGCTCTCAGAACTTGCAAAGTGGACAATAGGGCAAAAGCACGTGTTGTCGCTAGGTGTGGTTCCTCTTGGATATACCAAGTATCAAGATAAATTTAACTCTTCATATAACAACCCAAAAGACGCGCTAGAAATAATTGAGCTAGTAAGGCCTTTGCAAGAGATGAGTCAAAAAAGATATGGACGCACAAAGCTACATTTGGCAGATGAGTTTTATATCAACGCATATGGCGCAGATGTGATTTCTAATTTGCCTGATGCGTCTTATTACGATGGATACCCTCAGTTCTTTGATGGAATTGGAATGTTGCGTTCTTTGGTAGATGAATGGCAAGAATGTCTTGACGAAGTTAATCAAAATGGTGGAGCTAACTGCCAAAATCTGACAGGTTCGCTTCCAAATATTTTAATGATATGCGGCAAAGCCCTAGCTCCAGTTTTACAAAGTTTAGTTTCTGTTCTTCCTCAAAATATAAATTGCAATATAGAAGTTTTGGGAATTCCAAATACGTTTTTTGGAGGAAATGTTGATGTTAGTGGACTTTTGTGCGGTTCAGATGTAGTTTGGGCCCTAAAAGACAAGCCACTTCCAAATTATGAGGTATGGCTGCCCGAGGCAATGTTTAATTCAGATGGTCTTACGCTCGATAACCTTTCTGCCACTAATATCTCACAGAATATTTTGCACCCAGTGCGCGTGATATGCTATTGTGCAAAGGATATTTTTGACGCCTTGCATTTGCTTTAATGCAAGGCTCATAAGCAATATAGAGTTATCGCGCATACATGATGTGCAAGAGGTGCCAAGCCACTTGCACAAAAATGCGTATAAACATAAATAGATTGAGGAAATATGTCTCTACCAATAGTTGCAGTTGTTGGACGTCCAAATGTGGGCAAATCTACATTTGTTAACAGAATTGCAAGAACAACAGATGCCATAGTGCATGAGAGCAGAGGTGTAACAAGAGATCGCTCTTATCACCACGCTGATTGGAACGGCGTTGAGTTCACACTCATAGACACTGGCGGAATTGAAATGTCAGCCGATGATAGATTTCAACAATCCATAAAAGACCAAGCAATGATTGCTGCAGATGAGGCAGATGCAATTGTTTTTATGGTTGATGGTCATGGAGATGTTACGGCAGACGACGAAAAGGTAGCAAGGCTTCTAAAACGCACCGGCACACCCGTGTTTTTGGTTGTAAACAAGATGGATAACCCAGATGATGAGTCGGCAATATGGAATTATATGTCACTAGGTTTAGGAGAGCCTAGAGCGCTATCGTCTCTGCATGGGCACGGCACAGGCGATTTGCTAGATGAAATTGTTGAGGTTTTGCCAGATGCTACTCCAGATATAGATGACGATGCAATTAACGTGGCAATAATTGGAAGACCAAATGCTGGAAAGTCATCACTTTTAAATAGAATGCTTGGCGAAAATCGCTCAATCGTTAGCGACGTTGCAGGAACCACACGAGATTCAATTGATGCTATGGTCACACACGATAATAAGCGCTATCGTTTGGTTGATACAGCTGGTATTCGCAAAAAAAGCGGTATCGTAGAAGACATTGAGTATTATGGCTACTTGCGATCTGTGCGTGCAATCGAGCGAGCAGATGTTGCAATTTTGGTTATTGACGGCTCTTTGGGTCTAACCGACCAAGATCAAAAAGTAGCAGGTATCGCACGCGAAAAGGGTGTGGGTTTGCTAATTTGTCTTAACAAGTGGGATATAGTAGACGACAAACAAAGGCGCGAAGAGATACTAGAGCGTCTAGGGGATCGTTTGATGTTTATTGGATATGCGCCAATTCAACCCATATCAGCTCTAACAGGCAGAAGTGTTGGGCGCATATGGGAGATGATCGACAGCGTAGACGCTGCGCATTCGATAAGAATTTCTACTAGCAAACTAAATAACTTTTTGGGTCAAATCCGCGACTTTGGTTTTACTGTTACTAAAGGCAAAAAGCGGCTCAAGATTAACTACGTAACACAAACCGCAACATGCCCCCCAACATTTACATTTTTTGCAAATCACCCCGAGAT
>CAVLCC010000017.1:0-21662 GCA_963661535.1 Senegalimassilia sp. | reverse complement strand
CCGAGATTATCGACGATAACTTTGAGAGATTTTTAGAAAACCGCATGAGAGACACGTTTGATTTTACTGGAACTCCAATTAGGTTTGTTTTTAGACGAAAGGCATAGAGGTATAAAGTGGAGATTGCATCTTTAATAATTGGTATTGCGGTTGCGTTTTTGATTGGCTCAATTCCTAATGGCGTGATAGTTGGCAAAGTATATGCCGGTATAGATATTCGCAAACACGGTTCTGGCAACATCGGCACAACTAATGCCCTTCGTCAGATGGGTTGGGGGCCTGGAATTTTGGTAATGCTTATGGATATTGCCAAAGGTGTTCTAGGAACGCTTTCGATGATCGGTCTTTTGGTTTTTTGGGCAAAAATTAGCGGTGGTGTTATATACGATTGGGGATGCGGCTTAAGCCTTTTGGCTGCAACTTGCGGACATATGTTTAGTCCTTGGCTTGGATTTAAAGGAGGAAAGGGCATAGCCACATCTTTTGGAGGATTTTTGGTTGTATCTCCTTGGTGTGCCCTTGCAGCTGTTGTTGCATTTTTGATATTTTGTTTTCTTACCAAGTATGTTTCTGTTGGGTCTTTGGCTGGAGCGCTTGCATATTTAGCTACAACGGCAACTGTGTATTGGCCTAGATACCCCCTCACAATTGTTGCTGTAATACTAACTGTCCTAGTGTTTTGGGCACACAGAGAAAATTTGGTTCGATTAGCCCATGGTCAAGAAAATAAATTTAGGGCAGGTTCTAAAAAAACTATGCAAAAAGCTCGCGAGCAAGAGGCTAAACAAGCACGCAAAAGAAAAGACACAACAACAGATGAAAAGGATAGAAAATGACAATTAAAATGGCTCCGTCAATTTTATCGGCTGATTTTATGAAGCTGGGTGAGTCGATTGAAATGGTATCTAGGGGTGGTGCCGACCTAATTCATGTTGATGTAATGGATGGTCATTTTGTTCCTAATCTAACCTTGGGAGTGCCCTTTGTTTCTTCTATGAAAAAGATAACAAATACCCCGCTAGATGTGCATTTAATGATTTCTAATCCACAAGATTGTGTGCAATGGTATATAGATAGTGGAGCAGATATTGTTACTGTTCATATAGAGGTTTTTGATGATTTGGAGTCGTGCAAGTCTATACTGCAAAAAATTCAAAATGCGGGGTGCAAGTGCGGTATTGCGGTTAACCCTGAGACAAGTATAGAGGGTGTTTTAGAGCTTTTGCCTTGTGTGGATACAGCTATGGTAATGACTGTGCACCCCGGATTTGGGGGGCAAAGTTTTATTCATGAATGTGTGGACAAAATTGCTGCAATAAAAAATCGCGCTGCAGAACTTGGTTTGGATATAGATATAGAAGTTGATGGTGGAATTAACCTTGAGACTGCACAAGTTGCAGTAAAAGCAGGAGCAAATGTTCTTGTTGCAGGCAATGCTGTTTTTTCTCAAGCAGACCCTGCAGCTGCAATGGATAATATAAGGCGTGCAGCCGATGCGTGATAGTATGCAAAATAATTGCGAGACAAAAAACACACAAAACTCCCAAAAATCCCAAGAGCAAAAAAGGGTTTATCTAGACTATGGAGCAACAACTCCACTAGATAAACGCGTTGCAGATGAGATGGCTTTGTGTATGCAAAGGTGCGGCAATGCAAGCTCTTTATATCTTGAGGGCAAGCAAGCTGCCAACACAATTGCGGATGCTAGAGCAGTTGTAGCAAGTTCAATAGGCTGTAGAGATCCGCACGATGTTGTTTTTACATCAGGAGCAACTGAGTCAAATAATACTGCAATATTTGGTATTGCTAAAGCACGATTTGAGAATATGAAAAAGTCTTTGGGATCAGGTCATGTGATATGCTGCGCATTTGAACATAAAGCGGTGCTAGAGCCTGTATCACAGCTAAAAAGGCTTGGTTTTGAGATAACTTTTTTGCCTCCCAATAAAGATGGCTTTATATCTCCAAATGATTTAGAGGCTGCAATTAGACCCGATACACTTTTGGTTTCGATAATGTATGCAAATAACGAAATTGGAACTATTCAGCCTGTCGAAGAACTTGCAGAAGTCGCGCATGACTACAAAGTTCCAATTCATAGCGATGCAGTGGGAGCCTTTGGAAAAATACCAATAGATGTTGCACGCACAAAGCTTGACAGCATATCTTTTACCTCCCATAAAATATGTGGACCTTATGGCATAGGCGCACTATATATAAACAAAAAAACTCCATTTGTTCCTCTCATATGGGGAGGAGGACAAGAGCGCAAACTCAGAAGCGGAACATCCAACGTCTATGGCATAGTTGGTTTTTCTAAGGCTTGCGAGCTTGTAATGGAAGAGATTTCTAATGGCAGCTGTCAAAAACTTGCAAAAATGCGTGATGATACCATCAAAACACTTACTGGTCGCAAAGTGTTTGCAACTTCATCTAATTCTGAGCTTATAACCTTGCCGCTAGATATTCCTGTGGGGGACACAACAAAGCACTTGCCGCAATTGGTTCCTCTAATTATTAGTGGTATGGGCTCACAAGAATTAGTTAGAAAGCTAGATGAGCTTGGATATGCTGTATCTGGTGGGTCGGCATGCACGTCTTCACAAGCTGAGTTAAACCATGTGTTGTCTTCAATTGGAATTACCACTAATGATTCGTTAGGCTTTTTGAGATTAACTTTTGGCAGGTTTACAAAAGAAGAACACTTGCAAGCATTTGCAAAAGATTTAGCTGCTCTTGTAGGGTCAAAACGAGCCTAGGGGCGAAAAAACTAGGAGCGTACCTTGAATATACAAAATAGAACTTCAAATATCGAACTAGTTGACTGCCATAGCCACACATACCTTTCTGGACATGGCACAGGCACAGTAGGTGAGCTAGTCGACAGTGCAATTTCAAAAGGAATTAAAACACTTGCAATAACTGAACATATGGAGCTGCCCAAAAGTGTAGATCCAAATTGCAATTTTAGTATTCCTAGTCTTGAGGTCAATAATTACCTCACTCAAATAAAAGATGCAAACGATGCACACGATAACATAGAAGTTATTGCAGGATTTGAGGCTGATTGGCGTCCTAATTGCGAGGATTACATAATTGAACATATACACGGAGTTAGCGTGCTTTTGGGTTCGGTTCATATGATGGCAGATGGGTGGTGCTTTGATAACATCGCCTATATTGATGGCTGGGATAAGCGTGGAGCAGACGCTGTTTGGGCAGAATATTTTGACCTATGGATGCAAGCATGTGCTAGCAAAGTTCCATTTACTACAATGTCTCATCCCGACTTGCCCAAAAAGTTTGGAATTATGCCTTCGCCTCAGTTCAATATAAAATCCAAATATAGGGAGGCAGCAGCCCTAGCTGCACAAAAGGGTCGAATGGTTGAAGTTAATACAGCAGGCTGGCGCAAAGAAGTGGGGCAGCAATATCCCAGTGTTGATTTTTTGCACGAGTTTTATTTAGCGGGAGTAGATTGCACTGTTGGAGCCGATGCACACGACCCAAGTGAAGTTGGATATCGCATCTTAGATGCTTATGAGATTATGCGCCAAGCTGGATATGAGCGCGTCGCGGTTCCAACACACGACGGGGATATACGTTACGTTTCACTATAAATCTGCATAAATTTTGTCTAAATTTGCATAAAATGCCGCTTTGTGGTTATAATTAACATTCGAGTACATTTTTAAGCATATATTTTAGGAGGAGCATATGGATACTGCAGTTGATGAAGATGAGATTGATCAATCAGCTACAGTTGCAAAATTAGAAGAGTATCTCTTCAATGTTTTTCCCAAGCAACATTGCGAACCGTGGGATTTATGTGGATTAACAGTTGGAGATTCTAGTGCAATTGTTAAAGGCATAGCAATCGCCCTAGATCCTCATGATAAAACCATTGAACGCGCAGCCGATGAGGGCTGCAATGTTCTTTTAACCCATCATCCTGTGTATTTAGATCCTCCAAAAAGAATTATTGATAGAAAACATGGCGGAGATAACAGCTCATCGAGGGTTTTAACTGCGCTGCAAAACGACGTAGCCCTCATTTCAATGCACACTAATCTAGATAGATCTCCTCTTGCACTTGAATCAATTATCAATACTGTTGGACTAACATATACAGGCGAATTTTTAACTGATAAAACAGGAAACCCCACCTTTGGTTGCGTGGGTGTTTTGCCAGATGGAGTTCCTAAAACTCTAGAGTGGCTAGCTGAGCGTTGTGCAGATGCCTTTGAAACAATTCCGCGCATATGGGGAGATCCTGATACCAAGCTTTACTCCATCGGTATTCTTAACGGGTCGAGTTCATCGTTTACCTGTGATATAGTTAATTCAAATGTTGATTGTTTAATAACCGGAGAGATGTCATATCACAATGCTTGCGATGTTGCAGCTTGCGGCAAATGCATTATATGCTTAGGGCACGACGTTTCTGAATTTCCGCTGCTAGATGCTCTATCTAAGGCAGTTGGTGAGCACGCATTGTTTGGACGCAAAGTATGTATGCTAGAGTCAAAAGCACTCTGGTGGCAACCTGGGATGGTGAGAAAATGAGCGAAGCTGATTTGCTTAAAGAGTTACAAACTGTAGATCTTGAGATTTTGAGAATAAACAAAAAACTAAGAGATATACCTGAGCACGAGGCTTTGGCTAAGGTTGTTAAAACTCTTGAGGAGATAGAGGAGAAATCTAAGCAGATTTCGGCTCTACGTTCAAATTGCGAAGTTGAAATGCAAAAGTTATCTGATGAAGATGTTCAACTTGCCAAAAGGTCTAAAGATTTGCAAGCAGAAATTGGTGTTACTGCCGACTTTAGAATGGTTGATAGACTCAATCGCGATTTAGAGGGTATTGGAAAGCGTCGCAATAAGATTGAGTTTGAGCATGATAAGCTTGTTGAGAGATCCGAAAAAATTTCTACGCTAGAAGATCAAGTTCAATCTGTTAGACAAAAACACGAAGCAGACGAAAAGAAGCTTAGAAATAAAATTGCTGAGTCTGAAGAATCTGTGCGTGCAGAGATGGAAAAACTCGACTCTAAGCATAAAAAGATTGCTTCAAAGTTGTCTGCCGAACTTTTGGATCTTTATGATAAAACAGCAGCATCAAAAGGTGGAATTGCTGTTGGTGTTTTGCAAGACAATCACTGTTCGGCTTGTAGAATTGAATTTCCTGAAGGCAAGCTCACTCATCTAAACGCAGGTCCTGAGATTACTAAGTGTCCGCAATGCCACAGGATCTTGATTGTGCAAAAGGCTTAAATTTTGAATCAAATATATACAATTAATACTGATGGCGGAAGTCGTGGAAATCCAGGACCGTCCGCCATTGGATTTTCTATAACAAAAGATGATAAAACTATTGCTTGCGGCGGTTGGCCCATTGGTGTTGGAACAAATAATGAGGCTGAATATAAGGCACTTATTTGGGGTCTAAAAAATGCTTTAGCGCTCGGCATTAAATCGATTGATTGCATTGCCGACAGCGAGCTTATGGTCAAACAAATCAATGGCTCATACAAGATAAATTCCAAAAAGCTAAAGCCTCTTTTTGCAGAGGTTAAAGAGCTGGCAAGCAAGTTTTTAGAGTTTTCGATATCGCATGTGCTTAGGAGTTCTAATAAAGAGCCTGATGCAATGGTAAACCAGGCCCTGGATATGAACTGCCCAGTTGGCTCGTATAAAGTTGAGTTTGATGCTGAGCCTAGCAGTTTGTTTGATATGTCTGGTTTGTGTGGTGCGCCTAGTGTTGCTGATATGACTGATATGGTTGATACGGCGGTCGACGCGCCTGATACTAATGAGGGATGCAGCACAAGCACAAATAAACCTACAGCAAGTTTTAGTACACCTCAAAATGCTTTGTCCAACCTAGATAAAAAAACTGTTTTAGTGGGAGTTACTGGTTGTATAGCTGCATATAAAACATGCGAGATAGTTAGGTCTTTGCAAAAGGCAGGTGCTCGAGTAAAGGTTTGCATGACCGAGCATGCCACCGAGTTTGTAGGTCCAGCAACTTTTAGGGCACTTACTAACGAAGAAGTTGCAGTTGAATTATTTGACTCTGCTGAAGCACCAATCCATCATATTTCGCTTGCCAAAGAAGCAGATTTGATCTTAATTGCACCTTGCACTGCAAATGTTTTAACAAAACTTGCTTATGGAATTGCAGATGATCTTTTAACAACCACTGTTTTAGCGTCCACTGCACCTTTAGTTGTGGCTCCTGCCATGAATACAAATATGTGGGAAAACCAAAAGACTCAAGACTCACTTGCAAAATTGCGCGAGAACGGAGCTTTGATTGTAGAGCCAGAAACAGGATACCTTAGCTGTGGCGATAGTGGTGCAGGTAGACTAGCTGATATCGAGACTATTGCAAATGCGGTGCTTGATGAGTTCAGCCGCTCCCAAAGTTTGCTCAACAAAAAAATCTTGATTACAACAGGTCCTACGCATGAGCCTATTGATCCTGTTAGATATATTGGCAACAGATCTAGTGGACTTACGGGCATAACAATTGCTAAAGAGGCAGCCTCGCGAGGGGCAGAAGTTGTTTTAGTCGCAGGGCCAATTTCTTTGAGCACTCCAGCAAATGTTAAAACTATCCATATACAAACCGCCCTTGAGATGCTAGATGCTGCAAAAGGCGAATTTGATACTTGTGACGCTGCTGTATTTTGCGCAGCAGTTGCAGATTTTAGACTCAAAGATCCAAGTGCACAAAAGATTAAGAAGTCTGAGCTAGATATGCAAAATGATGGAAAGAACATCAGCGAGGCTGGAGACTTTAGTATTGAGTTGGTGTGTAATCCAGATATTCTAAAGTTGCTTGCCGCAAACAAAGGCAGCAAATATGTTGTAGGATTTGCAGCAGAAACATGCAATGTTTTAGAGAATGCGAAACAAAAGCTAGGGCAAAAAAATGCTGATATGATTGTTGCAAATGACGTGTCAAGTTCAGATTTGGGTTTTGGCACAAAAGACAACAGAGTTTGGCTAGTGTCTAGAGATGATATTTATGATTCTGGTGTTGTATCAAAAAATCATATCGCTAAAATGATTGTTGATAAAATTCAAGAGGCTATCTGCTAGTTCTTAAGTTCTATCAAAGATTATAGGGTATTTGCAAGCATTGTTGAATTTTAAACTCTGCTTTTATGTCCTTGCTCAACGTTGCTCAATGGTTTAAACATAATCCCTATTTTTGCAAAACATGCATGGGAAATAATATGCATATCGCAGTAAAATATTAACCAGATTATTTCTATATACTTCTAACTTAAGTTAAACAAGGGGAACTTTATTACATGCTAATTGATCCAATAATATCTGCTCTAAAAAGAAATGGAGAGATCAACGAATTTTTTTCTCACCTTGATGTTGGAGATAATTATTCTTTTGCAATGCCCCCTAACGTTCGTTCTCTAATAATTGCAGCAATCTTTAACCGCAATCCCAAACCTATGTTGGTTGTGATTTCTGGAGAAGAGGCTGCTAGACGACTCACTATGGGCCTAAAACTATATCTAGGCAAAGATAGTGTTTTGAGGTTTCCTCTAGAAGATAGATATCCTTGGTCTAACAAAGCTGTTAGCGGCAAAGTTGCAGGGGAGAGACTTCATGCGCTGTCTGCTCTACATGCTGGAAATAATAAGGTAGTTGTTGCATCTTCAAGATCTCTTATGAGACTCTATCCTCCTGTAGATAAAACTATCCTAAACCCAATAAAATTTGAACTTGATAACCAACCCATAGCCACGCAAGCAGATATTGACCGCAACTCGGAACAAAACAGTGAGCTCACACTTGAATATGAGCAGCTGGCATGCGAGCTGGAGCATTTGGGCTACAGTCGACAAGACGTTGCAACGGAGCCTGCAACATTTTCTATGCATGGAGATGCGATAGACATTTTTAGCGCAGACTCCAAATATCCAGTGCGCATTGAGTTTTTTGGAGACGATGTTGAGCGAATTAGAAAAATAGTTCCTGCGACCGGACAAACAGTGTGCGACTTAAACGAGGTTTATATTTATCCCGCACGTGAGGTTATAGTTTCTGCAAGAGACGTAGAAAATGCAAAAAATAAGCTCAAACGAGCAGGGGCACTTACTTATGAGATTGAGTCGGAGCTTGAGAACATGGTCACATTTGGAGTAAGCGGCTCACAATGCAGATTTATTCCATTTTTGTTTGATGGAACTTCAATGCCTACGGAGTTTTTATCCCCAAATGCACTTACTATAACGATAGAACCAAGGTCGCTTTTTGACGATTGCCTAAGGTACAAAGAAGAGCTTATGGCTGCTGCAAAAAAGGCTCATGCAAAATTAGATGGTCTTTATGCAAAGCCATCGGCTATGAAATTTAACAATACACAGGTCTTAAGCATTTTGTCTTTAGTGAGTTTGGGTACTGCTCCAGATGGTCAGCTCAAAACAACACGTGGACAAAATGCAAGTTCAGGAGACAGATTTATCTCGCAAATTCGTTCCCTTTTGGGAAGTGGAACTTCTGTGGTGGTAGGCATTACCGATAGAAAGCAGCGTGAAGATGTTAAGCTCGCGTTAATAGATGCTCATATTCCCATAAAAGAATTGCAAAGTGATGCGAAAGCTTTTTCATATGATGCCGTAAATATAGTTGATGCTCCCGTGTCGCAAAGTGTGGTTATTCCTGCTGCTCGCTTGGCTGTTCTTGGAGCTGCAGAAACTGTGAGCAGCTTATCTGAAGACGCAACAGCGGGCAAAACCAACAATGCAAAAAAGTTTACATTTCCATATAAACCTGGAGACTATGTTGTGCACCAAAAGCATGGCATTGCTTATTTCTCTAAGATGGAAAAACAAGAGGTTGATGGAATTTGGCGCGACTATCTGGTATTAGAATATGCTGCAGGAGATAAACTATATATTCCTGTTGAGCAAATTTCTAAGGTTACAAAGTATGTTGGGTCAGGCTCTGATAAACCGCACCTAACAAGGCTAGATACCAACGATTGGGCACGCGCTCAAAAGAAGGCTTCTAAGGCTGCTAAAAAGTTGGCTTTTGACCTAGTGGATTTGTATGTTAGACGCTCAACTGTCTCAGGCTATGCTTATTCTGAAGATACCGAGATGCAGCGCGAGATGGAAGGGCTATTTCCTTATGAAGAAACAAGCGATCAAGCTCGCGCTATTGCTGATGTTAAGGCGGATATGGAGTCTAACCGTCCGATGGATCGCCTTGTTTGTGGAGACGTTGGATATGGCAAAACCGAAGTTGCCATTAGAGCTGCGTTTAAGGCAGTACAAGACGGTAGGCAAGTTATGGTGCTTTGTCCTACAACTGTTTTGGCCCAGCAGCACTATGCAACATTTTCTGAACGCTTTGAAAACTTCCCAGTAAACGTAGATATTCTTTCAAGATTTAGAACAAAAGCCGAGCAAACAAAGATAGTAGAAAATTTTGCCCTAGGTACAGTGGATATTTTAATTGGAACACATAGGCTTTTGTCTCGAGATGTAAATCCAAAAAAGCTAGGTCTTGTGATAATTGATGAGGAACAAAAGTTTGGTGTTAAGCACAAAGAAAAGCTCAAAAATCTGCGCGAGCATATAGATATTCTTACGCTAACAGCTACCCCAATTCCTCGAACGCTTCAGATGTCTTTGGGAGGCGTTAGGGAGATGTCTTTGATAGATACTCCACCTTCTTTTAGACTTCCTGTAGAGGTTCATGTAGGTCAGTGGGATGATGGTGTTGTTGGAGGGGCGATTAGGCGCGAGCTGGAGCGCTCGGGGCAGGTCTATTATGTTGCAACTAAGATTTTGGATATTGACGATGCCGTGGGCAGGGTTTTAGAGGTCGCTCCAGAGGCTAGAGTTGGATTTGCACATGGGCAGATGTCGCAAGGTCAACTCGAAAGTGTTATGGAAGAATTTGCAGCAGGTCAGATCGATGTTTTGGTTTCAACTACGATTATAGAGTCTGGTCTAGATAATCCACATACAAACACTCTCATTATAGAAGACTCTCACATGCTTGGCTTGTCACAGCTCTATCAGCTAAAGGGACGCGTAGGAAGATCGCATGTTCAGGCTTATGCATACTTTATGTATCCTCAAGATATGGTTTTAAACGAAGACGCCACTGAGAGGCTCCTTGCAATTCAAGAAAATCAAGACTTTGGAAGCGGCATAAAAATTGCCATGAAGGATCTTGAAATAAGAGGAGCAGGGTCTATGCTTGGAGCTGAACAATCTGGCAACATTAGCGCAATCGGTTTTGAAGCATTTACAGAAATGCTATCTGATTATGTTGATGAGGCTAGAGGAGGAAATGCTGGCAACCTACAAACTACCGATCTTGTAATAGATTTGCCCGCAGATGTTTATTTGTCTGAGGAATATATACCTTCTGCTCCTGATAGAGTTGCACTTTATAGAAAGCTTGCGCTTGCAAAAAGTGCCGTAGATGTAGATGAGGTCTTAAGGGAGATGGTTGAGACTTATGGTGAGCTTCCTTTTGAGGCTCTAAATTTGGTGTCGAGGTCATATATTCAGCTTTTGATGCAAAGTTTAAATTTTGATGTGATTACCTATGTTGGTGGAAAAGTTGTTCTAGAAAATATTGAGCTGTCGGTATGGCAGAGGCAAGCAGCACAAGACGCAGGAGTTTTATATTATGCTAAGTCTAAAAAGGCTACATTTAAGCCCAGGGGTTTAGATAATATTTTTGAGCAAGTCTTAGATGTGCTTACAAAAATTGCTGAAGCCTCAGAGCTTGCAAAAGATGAAAAGGACGCTATGTAAAAGACGCTAACTTTAAATGAATGAGCGGTGCAATTTAAAAAAGTTTGTTTTGCGTTTTGCAAATAAATGTTTGGGAGATATAAATGAGTGGACAAGTTGATAAAACTAATAATAATTTGCAAAGCACAAGTTGTGCTTCTGTTGGGTCTAATTATGCCCAAGTTCCTCCACAGTGTGATGATATAGAAGGCAAGTTTGGTAGATTTGTTGAGATAATTGCTGCACTTAGAGGACCTAATGGCTGCCCTTGGGACAAAGAGCAAACCCATACATCTATTGCAAGAAATATGGTTGAAGAAGCCGATGAAGCTAAAGAGGCTCTTTTGGAGGGCGATAGCGACAATATTGCAGAAGAACTAGGGGATGTTTTGCTCCAAGTTGTGTTGCAAGCTCAAATTGCAAAAGATGCAGGCGAGTTTGATATAGCTCGAGTAATTGATGAAATTAGCGATAAAATGATTAGGCGTCATCCTCATGTTTTTGGTGAGGAGGCTTCATTTGGAGCAGCGGGGCTAAGCGCAAGCGAGATTGAGCACCTACAAGAAATTCGCACTCCTGGAGATGTAACTTATTTGTGGGATTATATCAAAGTTCGTGAGAAGCGCATTAAGCAAGAACTTAGGGAGAAAAAAGCTAAAGAGGCAGGAGTTGAACTTGCATTTAGAAGCGTGCTAGATGATGTTCCGAGGTCTTTGCCTGCGCTTATGCAGGCTAGTGATATTTCTAGAAAGGCTGTTGCTCGTGGTTTTGAATGGGACACCAATGAGCAAGTATGGGAAAAAGTTTATGAAGAAGTTGGGGAGTACAAAGAGGCGCTCCAGGATTCATCTAAAACTCACGAAGATGCCGAACTAGAATTTGGAGACATTTTGTTTACGCTTGTAAATGTTGCCAGAAAAGATGGTATAGATCCTGAGAGCGCATTGCAGAAGACGTGTGAAAAATTTAGACATCGCTGGGCTATGATGGAAAAGTATGCTTGTAGCGAAAATCGCAATATAGAGTCTTATAATATTGAAGAGTTAGACATATTGTGGAACCGCGCAAAAGAGGAACTTTTGAGCAGCAAGAATTAGTTTGTTGGATGGTAGAGGTTGTATGAGCAGCAAAACAGGTTTGCAAAGATAGGCTCGGCAAGATAAGTTAATCTAGCAAGGTTTGTAGTTGCAAAATGGTTTGATATGCTTAGCAAAAACCGATATTAGAAAAGTAGGATTTAAATGATTACTTTTAAAGATTATCTTTCAAATAATGCCTCTATTGTAAACAACTATCTCCATAGTTTTTTTGCTCATACAGATGACGTAGATATCAATAAGTATCTCTACCAACCGCTCCAAGAGTTTATAGATAATGCTGGCAAAAGACACAGGCCGCTTATTTGCATGCTCGCCTGCAAGGCAGTGGGTGGAAATCCAATGGACGCTCTAAAGTCGGCTGCTGCAATCGAGATATTTCATAATGCAGCACTTATACACGACGATATTGCTGATAACTCTACCCTGCGACACGCGAAGCCTTGTATGCACTTAACCATAGGTACGCCTTTGGCAATAAATGCAGGAGATATGGGCTTGTCTTCTATGATTCCTGCAGTTTTGCAAGACGATGGCTTGAGCGAGCATATAAAACTTCAAGTTATTGGTGAGCTAACTCAAATGAGTCTGCGAACCATTGAGGGTCAAGCACTAGACCTAGGTTGGGTTGCTCAAAACAGATTTGACCTTGAGGTCGATGATTATATAAAGATGGCAACTTTAAAGACTGCATATTATTCTGGAGCAACTCCTTTGTCAGTTGGTGCAATTATTGGTGGGGGCACATACGAACAAGTAGAAGTGCTAAGAAAATTTGGAAAGCTCACAGGTCTTGCTTTTCAAATTCAAGATGACCTCCTAAATCTTGTGGGTCAAAAAGAGAGCGTTGGCAAGGATTTTAGAAGCGACATCACTGAGGGCAAACGAACATTTGCAGCTTTGCACGCGCTTAATAATTCTAAAGATTGCGCAGAGCTTCTAAAAATTTTGGAGTCTAATACTTTTGATCCCAATTGCTTAGAACGTGCTGTTCAAATTATGATTGAAGCTGGTTCTATTGATTATGCAAAAGAGTACGCGTCTAAACTAGTTATAGAAGCCAAAGACTTGCTCAATCCTGCTTTAGGTGAGTGTGAAGAAAAAACAATACTTTTAAATATGGCAAATTATTTTATCGAAAGGCTTGCATAATATGGATTTAATTAATGTGGGCTGTGAGGGTGCGGCCGTTGAAGATGTTCAAAGAAGGCTTGCAAAACTTGGATATGACCTTGGAAACACTGGACTAGATGGAAGTTATGAAACCATAACAGCTGCAGCAGTCAAAAAATTTAGAAGCGACTATGGGCTTCCTGATGGTGAGTCGGTAGATGCTATGATGTGGGCTGCATTGGTGGATGCAACTTATTCGCTAGGGGACAGAACCCTATATTTGCGAATGCCTTATTTTCATGGCAACGATGTTGGTGAACTTCAAAATATTCTAAACATTTTGGGCTTTGCTTGTGGTCCTCAAGACTCAATTTTTGGAGCTTATACAGAGCGCGGTGTTAGAGACTTTCAAACAAACATGGGCTTAGAGCCAGATGGAATTGTTGGCATGGCTACAACAAACTCTCTGTCTAGACTGCATCGCGCATGGACAGATAAAACTCCTCTATCCCAAGAAAGTGCTGGCGTTGGATTTTCGCGCGCCGCAGATGTATTAGAAAAAACTCCAGTTTGCATTTATGGTATTGACGATGTAGCCCGAAAAATTGCCTCATCTGTATGCAATTTAGCTTTTGCCACAACTAGCTTATCAAAGGTGTTGAGTGCAGATAAAATGTCGGCTGCTCCCAATGATGATTTTTTGATGGTAGAAATAACTACTGGCGATTGCGAATCTGCGCTGGGAGACCCGTTGGTTGTTTTTGATACGCCACAAGAGCTTATGCAAAGATTTAGAAATGCTGTGGAATCTTTGGATTCAAAGCATAAACGAATCATTGTTAGGTTTAATATTTCAGATAAGCCGACTTCTGCACAAGAGCGAGACGAAGATCTTTGCGAAAACTATGGCAGAGGAATTATTCAACATAGTGCCATTATTTTGCTAGATGCAATATGTTGTGCATTTGTTAAGTAGCACCATAGCGTTGGATTAACGTTTGTATAGTGATTTTTTGAGCTCCCAAGAAAGGAAGAGCTTTTATGAAAATAGGCATTGGGATTGATACAGGCGGCACATATACAGATATTGTTGCATATAACTATGATGAGACAAAAGTTCTCTTTAAAAATAAAACTCTAACCACAAAAGAAGACTTAACAATTTGCATATCGCGCTCACTAGATAGCTTGCCAGAGGGATTGCTAGAACATGTTGTTTCTATTTGTTTGTCTACAACGCTTGCAACCAATGCATGTGTAGAAGGCAAGGGCGGAAAAGCTAGATTGGTTTTACTAGGGCTTCCCGAGCATACGGTTGATACTTTGGGCATTGACCAAAAATATGGCATAGCCCGAGAAGATACAATGTGTGTAAACACAGGCGGAAGCTTTGATGGCAAAGAGATTGATGAGCCAGATTGGGACGAGCTATATAAAAGTAACGCAGACTTTTTTGAAAATGCCCAGTCTTTGGCTTTTTCAGAACTAAATGCACTTAGAAACGGAGCTATTGTTGAGAGACATGCGAGAAATTTCTTTTCAGAGAAAACGGGCAACGAGGTGGTAATTGCAAGTGATCTTGCAAATGAACTCAACTTTATTGAGCGAGGTGCTACAGCTCAGCTAAATGCAAGACTCCTCCCTGTTATTTCAGACTTTATAGCTGCTGTTACACAAGTTTTGCGCGAGCGCAATTTGGATATCCCAGTAATGATCCTTAGAAGCGATGGAAGTTTGATGTCAACCGACGCTTCAAAATCTAAGCCGGTAGAAACCATCTTGAGCGGTCCGGCTGCCAGCGTTATTGGCGGACGCGGAATTACTGATATTGAGGATTGTTTGATAGTAGACATTGGAGGCACAACAACAGATATTTCAATTGTTGAGTCTGGTAATCCTGTTATGACTGACAGTATTCGCATTGGTGGTTGGCGCACACAAGTTAGAGGTGTGTTTATTGATACATACGGCCTTGGCGGAGACAGCAGAATAATTGCCGAGAAAGGAAAGCTCGAGCTTGAAAGTAGGCGTGTAGTTCCAATATGCATTTTTGCCGACGAGCATCCTTGGGCAGTTGAGAGCTTAGAAAATCTTGTTGCCAGAAATCGCAAGGCAGACTATCCAATTCATGAGTTTTTGTATTTGCAAAAAGAGCCAGGTGATATTGAAGATCTTACAGATAGTGAAAAGCGAATTTTAGATGCGCTGTCTGATGGTCCAGTTATGCTTAGCGGTTCTAAAATCGACATTTATAGAGATAAACCCGAACGACTTGAAGACCTAGGCGTTGTTATGCGTGTGGGTCTTACTCCAACAGACATTATGCATGCAAAAGGTGACTTCAATCGGTTTAATACACATGCTTCTGAGCTTGCAATTCAACATTTTGCAAATAGTTTGTATCCTTCAAAAACACAAGAGGGAAGACAGCAGGCCGCCAAACGTGTTTGCGATAATGTTTATTCTCTCTTTAGGCAAAAACTCCATAGATATATTTTGTATGCCTTGATGGCTTATAGGTATCCCAAAGAGCTGGGCGTGGGTCTAGACGACCAGATTAAAAAGCTAATTGAGCGAAATTGGCTAGATGCTATTGATGGTAAGCGAGACCCCCTAATAAATGTTGACTTTAATGTTAATGCTACGCTTATAGGAATTGGGGCTCCTACACATGTGTTTTTGCCCGATGTGGCTAGAGCTATGAATGCAAAATGTGTAATTCCTGAAAATGCAGAGGTTGCAAACGCAATTGGAACTGCAATTGCTAACATTACTGTTGAGGCTGTTGTGGCAATAGATCCAGTTTATGATTCTGGAGGAATTAGCGAATATAATGTTAGAACCGCAGGTGGCAACAAGTATTTTGAGGGACGCGAAGAAGCTCTAGAATATGCACGCAAGATGGCAAAACAAGATGCGATTGATGAAGCTAGAACTCGCGGTGCTCTAGGGGAGTTGACCGTGGATGTAAGCGTAGAAGATAGAAGAGTAGAAGCAATGTTTGGTGAGTCAATTATATTGGGCACAAAGGTTATAGGACGAGCAACCGGAAAAGCAGTAGGCTAATTTTTTAGGATTAGATTTTTGATTGGAAAGATTTAGAAAGGTTAGTAGATTATGAACAAGGTAAAAAGAGTTGGATTTTTTGTATGCGCTGCAATGCTTGCATTTGCATCTGTTTTATTTGTTTCTGGTTGTGGAGGTAGCTCGCAGCCAACAGTTGCAGATTATGCAGGCAAATATGTATTTGAATCATCTGAGTCATCGGCGGGCACATATACTGCACAAGATATTTCTGCTGCGATAACTCCAGAACAAATGTGCACGCTTGAACTTAAGGATGATAAAACATTTAGTTTTTCAACATTTGGAAATGATATGTTTGCAGATTCTACTAGCCCTACATGGGAGATAACCCAAGATGGCATTAAACTCGTTGCAAATGGAGAAGAAATGCCTGCTACCTATGACACCACAAATCATACGCTCACAATAACTGTTGATAGCAACGGCAGCAAAACAACAATGGTTTTAAAAAGACAAAGCTAAAGAGAGCTAAAGAAAGCTAGTAGGGTGTTTTAAAGTTGGATAATTATAAAACTAACTTGACTAGAGGTTTTTATTTTAAGACAGTTGGGTCTTTGTGTGCTGCTATTTTGCTTTTTGGTGCTTGTGTTGCATTATGGGGGTGTTCTCCATCTAGCACATATGAGGGCAAGTGGATATGCTGTGCTGTAAAAAATGGCTCGACAAGATATGACCTAGCAGATATAGATGTAGATGGCGCATCATTGATGACACTTGAGCTAAAAAGTGATGGCACAGTATCTATGACAGCAATGAACGAAGACAAGGATATGTCTGGACTTAAATGGGAAGAAACTTCAACTGGAATTACGCTCGTAACCGACGTTGGTTCTACTGAGGGCACATATGATAGCGAATCAGGCGAACTTACTATGGACTATCTAGGTCAAGCTGTGATTCTAAAAAAGCAGTAGTTTAATTCGTTTAATTCTTGCGCACTTGAGAAATTTTGCGTTTATATAAGTTTTTTTGAATAAAGTTTGCGCGCTTATATTTGATAGAGGGGCTGCATAATGGATACAAATAATTTAGACAATCAAATAAAGGCGTATCTTGATGCTAACTGGTCGCAAATCTTAGAAGATATAAAAAGTCTTGTTCGCATAAATAGCGTTGAGGATTTAGATAGTGCATGTGCGGGTTCTCCTTTTGGTGAGGGTCCTGGGCAAGCTTTAGGCGCTACTTTAGATATCGCAAAACGCATGGGTTTTAAAACGCAAAACCTAGATGGCTATATTGGAATTGCAGACTATGCGGGAACCTCAAAAGACCAGCTTGCAATCATTGGCCATGTTGATGTGGTTGCAGCAGGTCCAGGCTGGCATTATGAGCCTTTTGATATTACGCAAAAAGATGGTTACCTAATAGGCAGAGGAACAATAGACGATAAAGCTCCTTTTCTAATTGCTATGCATGCAGTTAAATTCTGGATGGATCAAGGTGTTGGTTTTCCATATACAATAAGAATGTTGATAGGTGCTAACGAAGAAACACAGATGGCAGACGTAAAAAAGTATCTGTCATGCTATCCAGATCCAGCATTTGTTATAACTCCCGATGCAGAATTTCCTGTTTGTTATGGCGAAAAGGGAGTAATAAATATTTCGCTAACAAGCAAAAAGATAGAAGATGGTTTAATAGGTTCGATTGAGGGTGGAACTGCTATAAATGCAGTTCCTGGGTTTGCAAGTGCCGTTGTTTTGGTGGATAGCAGCAAGTGCCCACATGCTCCAAATATCGAGGTTCTAGATTTAGAAGATGGCACAACGCGCATTCGCGCTATTGGCAAAAGCGCACATGCTTCTACTCCAGAACTTGGAATAAATGCTATAGGGATTCTTATAGACTACTTGCTTGAGAACAAAATCTGCAATGCAGATGAGCGTGATTTTTTGCAGCTAATGAAAAAGTGCATTGACCATACCGATGGAAGCGGGATAGATCTTGCATGTTCTGATCCAGATTTTGGTCCTTTAACACTTGCATGTGGCATTGTAGATAAACGCAACTCATCGCTTATGTGCACACTAGACGCTAGGTTTCCTACAACTATAAGTGCAAAAAAGGTTGAAAGCATTGTTGATCTTGAAGCTTCTAAGATTGATACAACTGTCAAAACAACAATGTTTAAAGAGCCATTTGTTTGCAATCCCAAATCCCCAGTTGTTCAGTCCCTTTTAGAAGCATATAACGAGGTAACAGGTGAGTGTGCAGTTCCTTTTACGATGGGTGGTGGCACTTATGCAAGAATGTTTGAACACGGTGCTAGTTTTGGAATAGAAAAACCTTGGGTTAAAAAGCCAGATTGGATAGGAGGTATGCACGGTCCTGATGAGGGTGTTAGCATCGATGCTCTAAAAGAAGAGTTTTATATTTATGTAAAGACCATTTATAAACTTATGCAGATAGACTTGGGTCATAATGGTCCCATTCCTCCAACTCGCCTGTGCAATACTGTTAATATATGTGAAGGTGCCATGGGCACAATGCTGCAAAAAATGGGCAAAGACATAGCGCAAGGAACAATGCGCTTTAATCTTGAAGATCCAAAGTGCATAGCTGGGCTACATAAGATGTATAAAGATGCTGGTGCCACATGTGCTATCACAAATTCTTTTGAGCCATGTGTGTCTTTGGATACTGATGTGCTAAAGCTTGCAAGTGATCAGATTTTTGCAAGCGCACAAATCCCTAGAGATTGTGGGTATGAAATAGTTCTAGGAGACACAGGTCCTGCAAGCACAATGCTAGAACCTCTAGGATCAACAAATTTTGACGAGCAATATTTGGTTTATTATCGTCATGTTAAAAATTTAATTGAGGCTAGAGCTGATGCAATTTTATTAGAAACTTTTATAGATATTGCTGATGCAAGATGTGCTCTACTTGCCGCTAGAGATGCTACTTATGATGTTAGAGCAAAAGAATTGCATATAGATAACAAAGATGCTGAGATCAAAACTACTCCTGTGATTATCAGTTTTTCATTTGATAAAAATATGCGTATGCCGCTATCTTCTACAACTCCAAAAGTTGCAGCATATATGTCTGAGCTTTTGGGGGCAGATTTTGTAGGAACAAATTGTGGACTAGGTCCAAACGAAATTCTGCAAGTTATTAAAGAGATGTCTGTTGCAACAAATTTGCCCTTAATAGTACAACCAAATGCTGGTATGCCAGTTGTGGATGAAACTGGAGCTACATGTTATCCGGGAACTCCGCAAGAAATGGCTGAGTATGTTTTGGATTTCGCCAAATTAGGCTGCACAATTATTGGAAGTTGCTGTGGTTCGACTCCAGATTTTACGCTAGAGATTGCAAATAAAGTTGATGCCATAAATAATACGTATCAAGGAGATAGCAATATTGTTTGTACTTCGCAAGAGCAAAATTTTGATAAGGAATTTGTATTAGCTAGTTCAAATAACTTGGTTGTTTCTAAAGATGGGCAGGTAGACTGTTCAGACGCATTGTATATTGATTGCACAGATGATTTGGATAAATGGGAGATTTTAGAAAACACTTCTGTTACACCAATGATTTTTAATTACAAAGGCAATATTGATGCATTAGAGACGGCTCTTAAGCTCTATTCTGGCGTAGGTGTTGTGTGCATTACTAATTATGAAGAGTGCGAAGATGTTGTGTATTTAGCAAAGCGTTATGGCGCGTATATAGCTCTAGAAGATACTGAGCTTAAAGAGTACGTCAAGCTTTGCAAAATTGCTGAGGCACATAAATTAAGCTCTCAAAGATTACTAAATCTTAAGAGTGGATTTTTGAGTAGATGAATAAATTTTGGGACAATAGCTTCAAAAAAATGCGGGATTCGGGTAAATCGTCGTTTCAAAAAATGCGGGATTCGGGTAAATCGCCGTTTTAAAAAATGCGGGTTTCGGGTAAAATAGCAATATAAAAAATGCGGATTTCATTATATTACCTGAAAGAGAAGCTATTTAGATGTTTAAACGAAAATTATATGACCAGCTTTTAGAATGGAAGAAAAAAAGCAAAGGCAAAACAGCCGTTTTAGTTGAGGGTGCGAGGCGTGTTGGAAAATCAACAACAGTTGAAGCTTTCGCAAAAGCTGAGTATCAATCGTTCATTCTTATTGACTTTTCAGCAGCGCCAAAATATGTTATAGAACTTTTTGATGATATATCCGACTTAAACTATTTATTTTTGCAATTACAACTTCGATTTAATGTTCAGTTAATCAATCGAAAATCAGTCATTGTCTTTGATGAAATACAATTTTGTCCACGTGCAAGACAGGCTATAAAGCATCTTGTTGCAGATGGCAGGTATGACTATATAGAAACTGGTTCACTTATTTCTATTCGCAAAAATGTTTCGGATATTCTTATTCCTAGTGAAGAAATTAAATTAGAAATGTTTCCTATGGACTTTGAAGAGTTTTGTTGGGCACAGGGCAATACTTCTTTAGTTCCACTATTAAAGTCTGCATTTGATGATAAGAAAAAATTGGGAGATGCTACACATAGAAAGATAATGCGCGATTTTAGACTATATATGCTTGTTGGAGGAATGCCACAAGCCGTTCAAACATATTTAGAAGCAAATAATTTTCAGGATGTTGACGAAACAAAAAGACAAATAATTTCACTTTACGAAGATGATTTTCACAAAATTAGTCCTAGCGGTGCTCTGTCAAGACTTTTTGATGCAATTCCTTCACAGCTTGCAAAAAAAGCATCAAGATATCAAGTATCAAGTGTATTATCGGGCAGGCAAGCTTCAGATATTCCAGAGGAATTAGCTGAACTGCAGGCTTCTAAAACAGTGCTTTGTGCATATCATACAGATGATCCCAACGCTGGATTGTCTGCAAGTATTGATTTGAATAAGTTTAAGCTATATTTAACCGATACAGGTCTTTTTGTAACACTTATGTTTAAGGATTCAAAATTTGTAGACAATGTTGTTTATGAAAAACTCTTAGCAGACAAATTACCTGTAAACATGGGTGAAGTTTATGAAAATATAGTTGCACAAACACTTGCAACTAATAATCACAAACTTTTTTACTATACCTGGCTAAATCAAAAAACTAAGCATAACTATGAGATTGACTTTATCTTATCAAATTGTAAAAAAATACAACCTATAGAAGTAAAATCATCTAGATATAAAACACATGTGTCGCTAGATAAATTTAGTGAAAAGTTTTCTTCAAGAATTGATAAGCAATTTTTGATCTTTACAAAAGATCAGTTTAGAGAGGGCAATGTATGCTATTTACCAACTTATATGACGCAATTTCTCTAAAAAAACGCATGTGAAACACACGAATATGCAGGTTTATAGTGTTATCACATCAAATTTGCAATCTAGCTTATAAAAACATAGACATATATATTGGCAGATAAGTCACAGAATCATCTGTCTTTATATTTCCATCATATAAAACAATTGCTTCATCTATTCCGTAGTTTGGTGTGTTTAGCACATGATTTAGGGCAATGTGTCGGTCGTAATTTTTTCCTGATTTAAAGGGCTAGGTGAGAAATCCTGCAAACTTTAGTTTGGAGGATGAAAGCCCTGTGAGGCGGTTCTAA
>CAVLCC010000016.1:0-39236 GCA_963661535.1 Senegalimassilia sp. | reverse complement strand
GTTGCGTATCAGATATGAACTATGGAGAGCCGCTCCCACGTGTAGCATATGGAAATACTATTGATGATAAAAATTCTTAAAGGGGGTTATCTAGAAGAGTTTGAAAAAGCAAACTAGGAAAGGATTGAATTTTATGATCGTATTTTACGTTAACCATCCATATTGTGGGTTTTAGTGTTAGACTCAAAATCACAACAAATACACAATCACAGTATGTAGTGTGCATTTACACCGCATATGTTCCGAATACAGAAACAGAAATACATTCAAACTTTTCATGGTGTAATAATTCATTTTGGTAGTCATTAGACATGGTCATCAAATACAAAGATGACAAATTCGTACGCAGTTATAAGTTGCCTATAGAGAAAAAAGGAGATGTTCTAAATGGCGATTCAAAAATACTATGACAGCGACTGCAATCTTGGAATCCTTGACGGAAAAACGGTTGCGATTATTGGATTCGGCAGTCAGGGACACGCGCACGCCGAGAACTTAGCCGAAAGTGGCGTTAAGGTGGTAGTTGGTCTTCGTAAAGGTTCATCTCACTGGCAAAAAGCTGCTGATTTTTCTGCACAAAATCCTAACCTTCAAGTTATGGAGGTGGCAGATGCTGCAAAACACGGCGATGTAATTATGATTTTGGCTCCAGATGAACTTCAGGCAGACATCTATAAAGAGAGCATTGAGCCAAACCTAGAAGAGGGCAACGCACTTGCATTTGCTCACGGCTTCAATATTCATTACAAGACTATTGTTGCACCACAAAATGTTGACGTAATCATGATAGCACCTAAAGGTCCAGGCCATATTGTGCGTCGTTTGTATACAGAGGGCGAGGGTTGTCCATCGCTTATTTGTGTTGAGCAAGATTACACTGGCAAAGCAAAAGAGATAGCACTTGCATATGCTGCAGGCATTGGTGCAGGACGTGCGGGCATTCTTCAAACAACATTCCGTGAGGAGACTGAAACAGATCTTTTTGGTGAGCAAGCTGTATTGTGCGGCGGTGTATCTGAACTCATACATGCTGGATTTGACACACTTGTCGAGGCAGGATATGAGCCTGAAATGGCGTATTTTGAGACATGTCACGAGATGAAGCTAATCGTGGATCTTATCAATGAGGGTGGCTTCTCAAAGATGAGATATTCAATTTCAAACACTGCGGAGTATGGTGATTATCGTACAGGAAAGCGTTTGATTACAGACGACACTCGCAAAGAGATGAAGAAGGTTCTAACTGAGATTCAAGACGGAACCTTTGCATCTGAGTTCCTAACGGAGATGAGTCCTACTGGCGGTCGCAAAGTTAAGTTTTTGGCAAAGCGACGCATGGAAGCAAGTTTGCTAATTGAAAAAGTTGGCAAAGAACTCCGCGGAATGATGAGCTGGCTCAAAAAATAAAATTTGATTGATGTGCTGCGGCTTTCAAAATAAATAAACAAAAAAGGGGGTAAGCGTCAGATTTTCAAAAAGGGCGTTTACCTATTTTTTACTGGTTTATTTGGAGCGAGCTTTGAGTGTGTAAGTGTGTTCTATTTGGTAATGCATTGGCAAAATGTCAAATAAAACACTAGCTTCAAACTTGCGTCATATTCTAAATCAAAACATGTAACTTGCAGACAAACAAGACAAATATAACTTTAAGATCGCATAACAAATTAAAGAGGAGACAAACAAAATGAGAAGTGAAAATGTTACTAAAGGAAGCGAAAGGGCTCCTAATAGAAGTCTTTTTTATGCTCTAGGCTATACAGCAGAAGAATTAGAACGTCCGCTAATTGGTGTTGTTTCTGCTTATAGTGAGATAGTGCCTGGTCATATGAACCTAGATAAACTCGCAGATGCTGTAAAAACAGGTGTGAGCATGGCGGGTGGAACTCCAATTTTAATTCCTGCAATTGGAGTATGTGACGGCATTGCTATGGGGCACATAGGAATGAAATATTCCCTAGCTTCTCGAGAACTAATTGCAGATAGCGTAGAAACTATGTTTATGGCTCACCAGCTAGACGGATTGGTGCTCATTCCAAACTGCGACAAGATTGTTCCTGGAATGCTAATGGCAGCACTGCGAATGGACGTTCCAACGGTTGTTTGCTCTGGTGGTCCCATGCTAGCAGGAAGATATGGCGGAGAAGAAGTAAGCCTCTCCAAAATGTTTGAGGCAGTGGGCTCTTATAAAGCTGGAATGATAGACGAGGCACAGCTAGAAGATTGCACCGAGAATTGTTGCCCTAGCTGCGGAAGTTGTTCGGGTATGTATACTGCGAACAGCATGAACTGCTTGTGCGAGGCAATAGGAATTGCTCTGCCTGGCAACGGCACTATTCCAGCTCCATATTCCAAGAGGCTACAGTTAGGCAAGCATTCTGGTATGGCAATAATGAATTTGGTAGAAAAAGGAATTACTGCTCGCCAAATTGTTAACCAACGCAGTATCATAAATGCCCTAACTTGCGACATGGCTCTTGGCTGTTCAACAAATACTGTGTTGCATTTGTTGGCTTTGGCACATGAGGCTGGTTGCCCTTTAGATCTTGCTATGTTTAATGAGATTTCTGCCAAGACTCCTAATATTTGTCACCTTGCCCCTGCAGGTCCTACACATATGCCTGATCTTTATGAGGCTGGCGGAATTGCAGCTGTGCAATCCGAGTTGGCAAAGAAGGATTTGTTAGATCTTGAAGTTCCAACCGTTACTGGCAAGACTTTGGGTCAAAACATAGCAGGTGCTAGAGTGTTAGACCACAATGCAATTCGCGATATTGATGATCCATACACTCCAACAGGGGGTTTGCAAATTCTTTGGGGCAATATTGCTCCTGATGGTTGCGTTGTTAAGCGCAGTGCTGTTGCTCCAGAAATGCAAACTCACACAGGTCCTGCACGTGTATTTAATTGTGAAGAAGACGCTATATCAACTATCTATGCTGGAAAGATTAAAGATGGCGATGTAGTTGTTATTAGATATGAGGGCCCAAAGGGCGGACCTGGCATGCGGGAGATGTTAAATCCAACTTCTGCCTTAGCTGGAATGAAGCTAGACAAGACAGTTGCCCTAATTACCGACGGACGCTTTTCTGGAGCATCACGCGGAGCAGCTATTGGACACGTGTCTCCTGAGG
The DNA here is from genome assembly GCA_963661535.1 of Senegalimassilia sp. Lineage (GTDB taxonomy): Bacteria > Actinomycetota > Coriobacteriia > Coriobacteriales > CADBOM01 > CAVLCC01. Next base: position 36,105 of record CAVLCC010000016.1, on the reverse strand, counting down.
CTGCCTCGGGTGGACCTATTGGTCTTGTACAAGAGGGAGACTCGATTACAATCGATATTCCAAATGCATCGATTACGCTAAATGTTTCTGATGATGAGTTGGCAAAGCGAAAAGAGCAATATGTTCAACCTGCCCCAAACATAAATAGCGGATGGCTTGCACGTTATTCAAGAATGGTAACAAGTGCTGATAAGGGCGCAGTATTGCTCTAGACAAAATTTGTTGATTATTAAAGAGAGGGGGAGCGATAAATGGCTAAAGTTAAATACGATGATGGCAGAAGTGTTATTGCGCTCAATCGCAAAGCGCAACACGACTATGATATTATCGAGACTTTTGAGGCTGGGATTGTATTAACTGGAACCGAGGTTCGTTCCCTTAGAGAAAATGGTTGTCAACTCACAGAGTGTTTTGCAATAATTCGCAAAAACGAGGCTTGGCTTGTTGGAGTTCACATTAAGCCATATAGCAACGGTAGCTATTCAAATGTAGATTCAGATAGAAATCGCAAGCTTTTGCTGCATAAAAGACAAATTTTGCACTTGCTTCAAAAAACAGGCGAGAAGGGCATGGCTATAGTGCCCCTCTCGCTATATTTTGATATTAATGGAAGAGTAAAAGTTGAAATTGCGCTTGCAAAAGGTCGTAAGATATATGACAAACGTGAGGCAATGGCTAAACGTGATTCACAGCGTGAAATCGAACGCGCACTAAAGGCTCGAATGAGACGATAGGCGAGCGTTTGTGGGTGCCAGTTTCTAACTGTTAATTGTTAGCTGATAAGATTTAGCAGCTAACAGGCTCAATGATTTGTTTAAACTTTATTATTTTTGGCGGATTTGCAAACGAATATGCTTATGCAGTTTCCAAATCTTTATGAACCTGATAAATTGTTATGCCAGTTCTGTTTTCGATAAATGGCTTGATTTCGGCAACATCCATATTTAGTGCAACTGCAAGTTCATTGTCTAATATATGTTCAACTTGTTCGTAAAACTCTTTGTCCGTAGCAATTGGATGCTGGCTGTTTGCAAGGCGAGTCTCAATACGATCCCGAATTAGCTTTATAAACGGAACCAATTCTTGAACCGAACTTTTCTTAATGTAGTGACGATATGAATCTCGCAATTTATTATTTGTAGAAGCACTACCTTGACCAGGCAAATTGCGCCTAGGGTAGTTTCCTTTCAACTTAGATTCATCTAGGGGTTTTGTTGTATTTATGCTATCAATCAGAGCAAGTGCCTCATCGTGCGTGAGCACGGGCTGAAGAAGTAAGTCTTGCGATTTTACTGGTACATAAAATGTTAGCGAGTTTTCGTATAGGGCTTCTAAAATTAAGTAGTCATCTTCGTCGATATAATTTTCTGCATAACCTGTGATTTGACATACGTCATGATGGTAAACGACATACTCTCCTTGTTCGTACATGCTAAGTCCTTTCTAAACGCATTTGGTACATTTTACCATTTTTTTAGAATATTTTCAAAAAATACTAGATATACGGATAAATGAGTGGTATACTCAAAAATTCGCATTTGCAAGCACTAAAGCGCGATTTGCTGAGATTTGCACTATGACCTGCAAATTTGCTACAGTTCATGTAGTGCAAACCGCAAAGCAATGCGAACTAGCACCTTGAGAAAACGTCGGTATTGTTTTTCTCACATTCATGTGGGGGCGACTGGTTTCGACATAATAGCCATGAGGGAGGCAGCAAGCCGTGGTCTCCTCGCCACGTTAAACAGGGGTAACGTCAAATTTAATTGACGAAAATAGTTATGCTCTCGCTGCTTAATTAGCGCAGCGACGTCAACCTTGAGGGTTCCCCGACTCTTGGGCGACGCCATTAAAGGGGAATGCTCCTGCATATGTAGCCTGTATGATGCAGGAAAAGATTAAACGGGCTAGGTAACTTGCGGGATGCCCGTGCACCGCAAGAAACTGAAACCTAAGCACGCGGCTGAGCTTGGAGATACCGCCTAGGTGGTTATGATGGACCGGAGTTCGATTCTCCGCGCCTCCACCAAATATTATTTTATAGATGACTTCTGATTTATAAAGATATTTGATTTGGACTGTGCGTGAATAATTTAAAAATTCACCCATGTTTCTTGAGTCTTAACTCTCTAGTCAAAAAAATCAAAAAAATTCCCAAAAAACTATTTACTAAAAATATAGTTTTTGCTAGGATTTATAAAGTTACAAACAAAAAGCATAATAAAAATCAAAATATGCCCAAAAAACACATATAATTCACAAAAATATGCAAATTTTGTGTATTTATAAATCAAACCCCTCCACATACTAGGATTTGGGCATTACAATGCACTAAAATAAAGCATTGTTTTTCGCCGCTTAGATAGCAACAATCAAGAAATTAAACGCTTTTAACTATTAAATCTCCATTAAATTTCTATTATTGCAGCTGGTAGTATCGGTTGCGCTTGGCGGCTGCTATAAAACAATTGTTATTGCCAAGTGCTTTCGACTCGTCGTGGGGTGCGACGTGATATTCGGAGAGGAGCCAATACCTTGTATGCTGTGGGATTTTTGATCCTCTTTCCACTGATTCCGGCAATAGCTATTGCAGTTATTCCAAATCAGAAGGTAAGAGGGATCATCACTTACTTCAGCGCTGCGGTTATAATGGCCGCATCAATTGCGCTGGCGGTTCAATATCTGCTCGCAGATACGCAAATGATTGCTTTTAAAAGCGAGATAGTTAATTATGCGTTATTTGCAGTAGATCTGTTTTTGGCGGGAGTTGTTCTCTGGCACGGCGTGCGTCGAGGCAATGCCCTAGCTGTCATTCTTGCATTGGTATCAATTGCAGTTGTGATAGTTCTAGAGTTTTGTGTGGCGCATACTATCGAGGTTGAGGATGGCTTCTACATCGATTCGTTTAGCGTAATAATGGCGCTAATCATCGGTATTGTTGGTAGTGCGATTTGCATCTACGCTGTTGGTTACATGAAAGACTTTGCAGCTCACCATGGTGCAGGAGATCCAGTTACAGGCGAAAATGCTGATAGACGCGGATTTTTCTTTGGCATCATGTTCGTATTTTTGTCTGCAATGTTTTTGATTGTATTCTCCAACAACATGATGTGGCTCTACACTGGTTGGGAGATAACAACAGTTTGCTCGTTCCTCCTAATTGGATATACGCGCACCAAAGAGGCAATTGCAAACTCATTTAGGCAAATTAACATGAACCTACTTGGCGGCATTGCTTTTGGAGTTGGTCTAATTGTTTTGGGAGCACAATTTGAAACTTTGAGCTTAGCCGAAATGATTGAGACTGGTCAATATGCGCTAATCCCTGCAGGACTTTTGGCATTCGCTGGTCTTACAAAAGCGGCACAAATGCCATTCCAATCTTGGTTGTTGGGTGCAATGGTTGCACCAACCCCAACAAGCGCCCTTCTTCACTCATCAACGATGGTTAAGGCTGGCGTATTTATTCTTATAAAAATCGCACCCTGTCTCACCGGAACATGGTCTGGACTAATGATCATGATGGTGGGTAGCTTTACATTTATTTTCTGTGCTGCAATGGCAATTTCGGAGAGCAATGGCAAGAGAGTTCTTGCTTACTCCACAATTTCAAACTTAGGTCTAATTGTTCTGTGCGCAGGCATAGGCACGGCAGAAAGCATTTGGGCTGGCATTTTCTTAATTATCTTCCATGCTTGCACCAAGGCTTTGCTCTTCATGTGCGTAGGCACAGCTGAGCACCACATTGGTAGCCGCGACATAGAGGATATGGACAATCTCTTTGTTAAAATGCCACGCTTGGCACGCTTGATGGTAATAGGCATGTTCTGCATGTTTGTTGCTCCATTTGGTATGCTCATTTCTAAGTGGGGTGTTTTGGTATCAATCGCAGATACCGGATACTCATTCTTGCTTGTAATCTTGGCATTTGGATCGGCTATGACTTTCTTCTTCTGGTCTAAGTGGATTGCTAAGGTCTCAGCAATTGCTGGTCATGCAAACAATGACGAAGAAACAGTTAACGGTTGTGAGTGGTTTGCACTCATGCTTTGTGTTGCACTCGTAATTGCTTGCTGTATTGCAATTCCAGTCATATCTAAGTTTGTTGTTGTTCCATATATCGAGGGCATCTACAAGTCGTTCCAATTCAACATGGGCGAAGACAACTTGATGATTATGTCTTGCATAGTTGTTGCTCTAGTTGTTTTGACACTAGGATTCTTTGGACGCTCTAAAGGTCGCCATCAAGACATTTATCTTGGAGGCGCGGGTGTTGATTTTGATGCTCGCACTTATATGGGTTCACTTTCTGCTCCAGTTGAGACAACAGAGAGAAACTGGTATCTCGAAAAATGGTTTGGAGCTAAAGTCTTAAATCTTCCTGGCAGCATTGCATGCATTGCATTTATCTGCATTGGATTGCTTGCAACTGTGGCTATGGGTATTGGAATGGGAGGTGTACTCTAATGACCTCGCTTACTATTTCGATTATTTGCGCTGTTGCCTTTGTCGTACTGGGTCCTATCGTTGGAGCTTTGGCCGATGGACTAGACCGCAAAATCACTGCTCGCATGCAAAGCAGAGTTGGACCTCCAATTTTGCAGCCTATATACGATGTTAAAAAACTCTTTGCTAAAGAGAAGGCATCTGTTAATAGCGTGCTTGGCTTTTACGTTGGTATCGCTTTGATTTTCATGATTGTCTCAGGCGTAATATTTTTTATGGGAGGCAACCTACTGCTTGTGTTCTTTACAATGGCACTAGCTGAGCTATTTATTGTAATTGCTGCATTTTGTGCTCGTTCACCTTATGCAGACGCTGGTGGCATGCGCGAAATTTTGATGATCACTGCATATGAGCCACTTGTAATTTTGCTACCAATTGGTGTGTATCTTGCAACAAAGTCGTTTAATTCTTCTGTTGTTATTGATGCTCAACTTCCAATTATTGCAGCTTTGCCATTCATATTTGTAGCATTTGTGCTCGTATATATGATGAAGATGCGCAAGTCACCATGGGATGTTTCAACATCTCACCACGCACATCAAGAACTAGTAAAGGGCATCACTCAAGAAATGAGTGGTAAGACCTTTGCAATGTTTGAGATTATGCACTGGTATGAGAGCGTAATTCTTATCTTTATGATGGGTATGTTCTTTGTATATGCTCCATGGTGGTCATGGATTGTTGCCATCGTAGTAATGGGCATTGTGTTTACAATTGCAATCTTGGTTGACAACACATTTGCTCGTATGAACTGGCAAACCGTTTTGGGTTCTACATGGCTCATCATTCTTATTCTGTTCGCCATCAATCTTTGCTATCTGGCATATGCATACCAGTGGTTTGTCTAAGGAGGTCTTAAATGTCTAGTACAAGCAAGTCGCCTTGGCTAATCCACTATGATGGATCGAGCTGCAACGGTTGCGACATTGAAGTTTTAGCTTGCCTTACGCCAATGTATGATGTTGAGCGCTTTGGTATTATCAACACAGGTAACCCCAAACATGCCGACGTTTTGCTTATTACAGGCAGCGTAAACGAGCAAAACATTAACGTAGTTAAGCAAATTTATGATCAGATGCTTGAGCCAAAAGTAGTTGTTGCTTGCGGAGTTTGTGCATGCACAGGCGGCATCTTCCGCGATACTTATAATGTTATTGGCGGCGTTGATCAGGCAATTCCAGTTGATGTGTATGCACCTGGATGCGCTGTTAGACCCGAAACAATCATAAATGCAGTGGTTGAGGGTCTTGGCGTTTTAGAGCAAAAGAGGGAGGCTGTCAAGAATGCCTAGTACACCACAGGTTTACAGGGAAATAGAGCTTGGCGAGCTTCTTCCCGAAGTACAAAAATATAAAAGCGCTGGCTGGAGATTTGTTCAGCTTTGTGCCACAACTATAGAGGGTGGAGTTGAGATTCTATATACCTTTGCTAAAGGTATTGGAACCGAAGTCGAAAACCTTCTATTAAGAGTTCAAAATGGCACACATGTACCATCTATAACAGGTTTTTATGGTGCAGCATTTGTATTTGAAAACGAGATGCATGATTTGTTTGCAGTTTTGGTCGATGGAATTTCAATCGACTTTAAAGGAAACTTCTACAGAGTTGCTGTTGGAGCTCCTATGAATCCAGAGGCTGCAAAGTATCTTGAAGAAGAGTTGGCTCCTGGAATGGATCTTGTTGAGGAGCTAGCAGAAGATAAAGTAAATCTATCTAAAGAAAATGAAGAAGCACCTGTAGAGGGCGGAGAGGAGGCCTAATGAGCAAGCGAACAGTTATTCCATTCGGCCCCCAGCATCCAGTGCTGCCGGAGCCAATTCATCTCGACCTAGTGCTCGAAGATGAAACAGTAGTTGAGGCAATTCCTCAAATTGGATTTATTCACCGTGGTCTAGAGAAGCTAGTTCAAACAAAAGACTACACAAAGTTTGTATATGTTTGCGAACGCATTTGCGGCATTTGCTCCTTTGGTCACAGTTATGGATATTCCCAAACTGTAGAAGGAATTATGGGAATTGAGATTCCTGAGCGTGCTGAGTATTTGCGTGCAATTATGCAAGAGATCTCGAGGGTTCACAGTCACTTGCTTTGGCTAGGACTTGCAGCTGACGCATTTGGATTTGAGAATTTGTTCTATCAGTGCTGGAAGCTTCGCGAGACTGTGCTCGATATCTTTGAGCGCACAACTGGAGGTCGTGTAATTTTGTCTTACTGCAATGTTGGTGGAGTTAAACACGACATTGAAGACAGCGAACTTCAAGGTATTGTTATTGAGCTTGAGAAGCTCATGAGCTCATACGATACTTTGGTAAAGACTTTCTTAACCGACTACTCTGTGCGTGACAGAATGGTAGGAAGCGGATATCTTCCAAAAGATGTTGCTCAAAACCTATCAGTAGTTGGTCCTTTTGGTAGAGCTTCTGGAATTGCAGAAGATGTTAGAACACTAGGACATGGAGCTTATAGCTGTCTAGCTGACTTTGAGCCTGTAACAAGTGATGGTTGCGACAACTTTGCTCGCAGCGAAGTTCGTTGCCAAGAGGTCTATCAATCAGTGGCTATAATCAAAGAGCTAGTTGAGAAGATCCCTGAGGGTGAGGTAAAGATCAAAGTTAAAGGCAATCCTGAAGAGGGTGGACGCTTTATCAATCACCTAGAGCAACCTCGTGGCGAATGTGCATATTATGGTCTGGGCAATGGAACCAAGTTCTTGGAGAGGTTCAGAATCCGCACACCTACGAGCCAGAACATCGCAGGTTTGGTACACATTCTTCAAGGATGCAAGCTAGCTGATGTTCCGCTTAATGTCCTATCCATCGACCCGTGCATTAGCTGCACTGAAAGATAGGAGCGTGAAAAACATGGGAATGCTTTCATTGGCTGGAACATCTTTTAGTAACTTGTTTCATAAGCCTGCAACCAAAATGTATCCTGTAATACCTATGCAACCTTTTGATGCAACACGCGGTGTGGTTGAGGTAGATATCGATACCTGTATTTTGTGTGGTTTGTGCGGCAAAAATTGCCCTGCAAACGCAATTAAGGTTGACAAAAAGGGAGAACGCTCTTGGGAGATTGATCCTTATCTTTGCATTCGTTGTGGTGAGTGCGTAGAGAGATGCCCAAAGAATTGTTTGAGCATGGATTCATTTGATAAATGCGTAGCGGTTGAAAAGGTTAACCGCAAAACAATTAAGCCTGAAGAGGAAGAGCCAGCAAAAGAGGCTGAGCCTGCGGAGGCTTAAAAGTTAAGCTAAGTTACTAAGCATGTTTTTGCTATAACTTAATAAGTAGAGTGCCTTGTTGCCTTTGGGCGGCAAGGCACTTTTTTGTGTGCTTTTGTGAGTGTGTGTAGGGGGTTTGTTGTAGGGGGTTTGTATATAGGGTGCATAGGGGAGATTGCATATAAGGCGAGCTTAAAAAACCTATGCTTGCTCTGTGTGTGTTTTGAGATGTTTGTTTGAGCATTAAGGTTTATCCGAAGCAAATGCAAATTAACTATCTGTGTTGGACTTAGCTCTACTCACAGAGATGGTCAATTCCCATTTCTAAGATGGTTGTAACATGGTCGTCGCATAGCGTGTAATAAACATTTTTGCCATCTTTTTTAAACTTAACCAATCGGGCTTGCTTGAGCGTGCGAAGTTGATGCGATGCAGCAGATTGAGAAACACCCACAGTTTGAGCAAGTTCAGATACGCTCATCTCTTTGCCCTTTAGTGCGTATAGCATTTTAATTCTCGTTGTATCAGCAAAGATGCCAAACAAGTCGGATAGATCATACAAGAACTCCTCGTCTGTTATTTCGTGAACATTTGTATTTTCATTATCTGCATCGTGCGCACAAAAATTTCCAGCCATCTTCTATACCTTCTTAAATGCTTAAGCCATTTTCTTGCAAATGTTTTGCTTACACAATTTTAACGCCATATAGGGTTGCTAATTGCGTTGCGTCTAACAAACGCATCTAGTTAATCTATGCCTATTAACCCATCCAGCCCACCCAACCCACCGCATCCATCAACAACAAAGCCTTTCCGCTTGCGAGCATCAAAGCTTTATATAACACAAGCACAAATATACTTTTATTGCACGATAATTTGCGTCTTAAACACTAGGGGTTTGTGTATATGATTGCTGTTCTTGGATTGGGCTACATTGGTCTAACTGTAGCTTTGGGTTTTGCCGAGATGGGCGAAAAAGTTTATGGAGTAGAGACCGACGAATTTAGAGCTGATCTTATAAGAAGAGGCAAAATTCCATACTACGAACCTGGCTTAGATGATGCTTTATCTAGACATCTAAATAATGGCTTTAGCGTAGTTGAAGATATTGATGATGTTCCAAATGGAGTCGACACATTCTTTGTGTGTGTAGGCACTCCAAAATTGCATGGCGACGAACTCGACTACTCAAATATATTTCAAGCAATAGACGATATCCTAGACACCGGGTTTGATAACTACTTTACAATCTGCATAAAAACTCCTATGCTTCCAGGCACAATGGACAACATAATTTTCCCTTATTTTGCAGAGATAGGTTCTGTTCCAGGAGAAAATTTTGGTCTGGCATTTTGCCCTGAGTTTATAAGGGAGGGCAAATGTTGGGACGACTTTATTAACCCAAGCCGCGTTGTGCTAGGCGTTGAATCTAAGCGCGACAAAGAGATACTAAAAAGGCACTATGAGGCTTTTGGTGTTCCGATTAAATCGGTTTCTTATTGCACCGCAGAGTTTATTAGGTATCTTACCAGCACTTTGCTTGCAACAATGATTAGTTATTCTAACGAGATGGCACAGGTTGCCAGAGCAATAGGAGACATTGATATTCCAGAAGCCTTTGGAATTTTGCAGATGGACCGACGCTGGATGGACAACACAATGCGAGGTTATGTATACCCAGGTTGTGGCTTTGGCGGAGTTAACTTACCCAAGGATACTTCGGATTTTATTCGACTTGCAAATGAGTGTGGAAGTGAGGCTCCACTTTTAGAAACTGTGCGCAAAGTTAACGACGAAATTCCAGCTAAAGTTTGTGCAGAGATTGCATCTAGAGCAACAAAAGACCAAGCTTTGGGAATATGCGGACTTACGTTTAAACAGGGCTCTGGCGACGTTAGAAATTCGGTTTCTGCAAAAATAATTGATAAGCTTATAGAGATGGGCTATAGCAACATAATTGCATATGACCCAATTGCAAACGACGACTATGCAACCGAGTACAAACAAAACATCTCCTATGCCTTTGGTATGAGCGAAATATGTTCTAGGGCAGATGTTTTGGTTATCGCCACACCATGGCGTCAGTTCTCTAAACTTCCAGATCTTGCTAGAGGAAAAACAATCATAGATTGCAGATACATGCTTAAAAACTAGTTGCATTAGTTTGACGTTAGGGTGCAATTTCTAGCTTTATAGCTAAGCTTAAGGTTTGTGCTTGAATTATGTTTGAAGCATATGCTACCACCGTTTACAGTGTGCATATGATGTTGCATAGATGATGTTTGTGTGAATATTTGACGCGGTGCCAGTTTATTTGGTAACCTGTTTCATACGATTTCTAATAAAAGAAATCAGTTCTTGTTCTTATTTATATGCAGTGATGCAGCGCAAAGTTGCATAAAAGATAATCGCAAGAACGCAGCTAAAAAACCTGAATAATCGTAGCCAAAATGAACTAGTTGGGTTTATACGACCTCACAAAGGGTCATAATCCTAACCATATTTATAAGTAGATGGCGTGCAAATGCTATGCGCGTATGTGTATGTGTATGCTTTTGATGTTAAGTCAAAGGCAAAAATCGCGTATATGTTTGCGAGTTTTGTATTACTTAAAAACTCACCTTAGTGTGAGGCCCGCGCAGCTTTACCTCGCCTTGCTTAGTGCGGTTAAGATTATTCACCAAGGTTAGATTGGAGTTTTGTTTTGAAGACATTAAAGACAATAAACACAGATGCCACAAAAACAATTATGCAAAAAACCGCATGTATTGTTTGCTCGGTGCTTCTTTGCGTTTTGTCGATGCCAGCGCTAGCCCAAGCGGCACCATCAGATGCAAAAAAAGCCGAAGCAGATGCAGCTAGACAAAAGCTAAGCGAAATTCAATCGCAACTAGGCATTGCATCGGATAACTATTTTACTGCTCTAGAAGAACATGACGCAGCAGAAGCAAAAAAGCAAGAAGAGCAAAACAAGATTGATGAGCTGTCTGAAAAGATTAAGGACTCGCAGGCTCAGCTTCAAAAACGTGCTGTGTCGATGTATCGTGCAGATCAAAGCACAATGATAGATGTGCTAATTGGGTCGTCAACTTTCAAAGAGTTCTCCACAACATGGAATTTGCTTACTGCAATTAACGACAGCACAGCTCAGATGATTGACAATAACAAGTCTCTAAAGGCTGATTCTGAGGCTGCATACGAGGAGCTTAAGCAGCAAGAGCAAATAGCTCAAGAAAAGCTTAACGAGGCTGAGACTATCAAAAACCAGGCAGAGGAGTTGCAAACGCAATATCAAGCAGAGGTTGATAGCCTAGATGCAGAGGTTGCAGATCTCTTAGCGCAAGAAGAGGCTGCACAAGAAGAAGCTGCAAGGCAAGCTTATGCTGCTTCTAGCTCTAGTAGCTCTAGTGGTGGTTCTAACTCTGGTGGAGGGGCTAGCTATAGCTATGACGATGATGATGACTGGGGTGGCGGAAGCTCTGGCGGCAGCGGAGATGAGTCTGCTGCTCAAGCAATTGTGTCTGCTGCATATAGTCAGCTAGGAACTCCTTATGTTTGGGGTGGCACAACTCCTTATTCTGGACTAGACTGCTCAGGTCTCACGCAATATTGCCATAGGGTTGCAGGAATTTCAATCCCTCGTACTTCCAGCGCTCAGGCTTCTGGTGGAACTTATGTTTCACTCTCTAATGTTCAGCCTGGTGATATTTTGTGCATGAGCGGACACGTTGGAATCTACATTGGAGGAGGAGCATTTATTCATGCTCCGCAACCTGGAGACGTAGTTAAAATCTCGTATTATATGGGCATGTGGAGTCACGCGGTTAGGTATTGGTAATATAAGATTTTAGAGATTGTAGATTTGCGTTTGACTTGCGTGATTGTATAGCAAATATAATCTTTAAGATAAGTTTATCTATGTAGATAATGTGTAAGCAAACTATATAGCAAGCAGCTTAAATAAAAATACAAATTGTAAACACTGGAATGTATAAAATACTATATATTCCAGTGTTTTTTGTTTATTTGAGGATGTTATCTACAAGATGTGCATGCCCTAAAATACTCCAAGCATCACCAAAAGGCACCTTGCATGTGCTCTATATAGCATCTCAAATATCAAAACTTTGTTTTTGCCTAAGTTTTGTGATAGCATACGTAAACGTAAATGTAAATTTCACATACGACTTCAAGGCAGGTTTTGTTTTGCGTATTCTCACTGCGAGTTCTAAGAAGTTTCTTGTTGCAGCAACTTGTGCTGTATTTTCTCTTTCTATGGTCTTTTCACTTTCACCAATTTCTGCATATGGAGTGACAGAGGCTGAGGTTGCTCAAGCAAAGTCAAAATTTCAGGCTGCACAAAGCGCAGCAGAAGAAGCAGCTCAAAAATACTACGGTGCACTAGATGCGCATGACGCTGCAGTTGCTGCTATGCAGACAGCCCAACAAACTATAGAGCAAACAACAAAAGAGCTATCAGTTAAACAAGATCGTTTGAGCGATAGAGCTGTATCTATGTATCGCAGTGGAACATTGTCGATGTTCGATGTGGTCTTTGGTACCTCATCGTTTTCTGAGTTTGCAACAACTTGGGATCTTCTAAATAAACTAAACGAAAGCGATGCCAATTTAATTAGTTCAGTTAAATCGCTTAAAGAAGAACAACAAGCTGCATATGAAGAATATTCTAATCAAGAAAAAGAAAGCGCCACACAGCTTGCAGCTGCAGAGACTGCAAAAGCGGATGCAGAAGCAAAGTCAGGTGAGCTTTCGAGCTACTACAATTCGCTTAGCTCAGAGCTGCAAGCTCAAGTAACAGCTGCTGCTGCGGCAAGCCAGCAGGTTGCTTCAAACGATAGCAGCGATAGTAATAATGGCGGCGGAGGCGGCGGCGGAAATTCTAGTAGCAACTCCGGTAGTTCTGGTGGTTCTGGTGGTTCTGGTGGCGGAGGATACGTCAACAATGGTGGATCTGGGGTTTGCGATGTTTCGCTAGCATTGGCACAAGTTGGCAAGGCTTATGACTCGGGCGCAACAGGTCCAGATGCATTTGATTGCTCGGGATTGTGCTACTATTGCGGTGCTCCTTATCGCAGTTCTGCTAGTTTATATTCTGGTGCAACATCAAGATTGCCAGTTAGCGAAGCTCAAGCAGGCGATGTTTTATGGACATCAGGACACGTTGGAATTTCACTAGGTGGAAACGATTATGTGCATGCATCTGATTATGGCATTGGCGTAATTGTTTCTCATAATGCATCAAGTGCATTCTCATATGTTTTGAGATTCTAAAATTTTATCGCTTAGTTTTGCCAAGTAATAAGGCAATTTTTAGAGCAACGAAGGAACCAAAAAATCCACCAGCTGTGTCTGTAAGCCAGTCGAATATATCCGTGCTTCTGCCTGGAACAAACCATTGGTGCAGTTCGTCGCTTGCTCCATAAATTGAACAAATTAGCACTGCTACCAAAACCACAATCCAAAATTTGCGGTTTTTGCCAGAAAGCGCGATGGCAAGCGCGGATCCCAGACATGAGTACTCGATAAAGTGAGCTACTGTTGTCCAAAAGCCCAATCCAGATGGAAGTCCGCTTCCAGGAATTGATGACGCATAGAAAATACATGCGCATATAACAACAGCCACAATAGCAGCTGCGATGCGTATTTTTATATCTATTGGGTGTGCGAGTTTGCTATCTTTGTTTTTCAATGTAAAACTCCTAAGAAGTGTCTAGTGGTTTTGTTTTTGTATTTGTTTGTCTTACGTGCAGTTTGAGTGCTAAGTTGCTAGGTTTAAGCCAACCTTGAAGTTGCCTTACGTGCCCTCAAACTCTAAAAACCGCCTTTAGGGGAGCAATTTTGCTGTTCGTAAAGTCTAGTATAGATTAGAGCATAAATCTCTGATAGTATTTTCAAACGTTGTTGCGGGATGTGGCTCAGCTTGGTAGAGCGCTGCGTTCGGGACGCAGAGGTCGCTGGTTCGAATCCAGTCATCCCGACCACTTTTTTGACTACACATCAACAAATTTTTCTAGCAGTCACATAATGTTTATTTTCTTTACCTTAAGTAGTCCAGCAATCTAGCAAATTCATTTCATTAACAGGGCAACACGCGCTATTCACATGAACAGGTATCACGAATAAGCTTAGTGGGTGTTACTATTTTAGGTTGAGTATATATTCGATACAAGAGGGTGATTTTATGCCAAGAATTGGCTTCGCAGAGCTAGTTGTTATTCTAATTGGAGTCTTGATTATTTTTGGACCAAGAAATCTTCCAAAGCTAGGAGCTGCACTAGGAAAGACTGTAAAAAATGTTAGAGACGGAATGGATGGCAAAGACGTTTCGGCAGAAATTGAAGGAATCGAAAAAGACAGCAAAGATAATACAAAATAAAATACCTTGCATCTTGAACTTATAAGATTTGAATAAAAAGTGTAGCTTTGTAGCTAATGAGTATTTGGAGAGGAACAAATAAATGGCTAAAGAAATGGTTCTTACATCTGAGGGACGCGATGAACTTATAAAAGAGCTTGAATATCTAGAAAACGATAAGCGTGCAGAAATTGGTGAGCGCATCAGAATTGCTAGGGAGTTCGGTGATATTTCGGAAAACTCAGAGTTTGATGATGCTAAAAACGAGCAGGCATTTCTAGAAAATCGTATCGCCGAGATTAAGCAAATCTTGGCAAGTGCTTCAATCGTAGATACACCTAAGCGTTCTAGCAAAGTTAACATTGGCAGCACAGTTACTGTTGAGGTTGGCAAAAAAGAGCAAGTGTATACAATCGTAGGCGCTGCAGAGGTTGACTTTTTCAATGGCAAAATTTCAAACGAATCTCCTGTGGGTTCTGCATTAATTGGACACAAAAAAGGCGATGTTGTAGAAGTAACAGGTCCTACCGGCGAGGTTAACAACTTCACAATCGTAAAAATTAGCAACGCCACAAAGGGTGCTAAAGCCTCCAAATAAACATGTGAAGTGCAACATACAACGTGCAATAAACGAGCGCGCAACTAGCGAGTTTAAAACAAAACAAGTTTGCAACACATCACACAAAATTATAGACAAAAAAACAACGAGAGCAAGAAGGCTATGACAGATAATCAAATAGACATAGAGCAAAACAATAATGCCAAAATCGAGGACGACCCTATAAAGGTTAGATATAACAAAAGGCAAGCAATTTTGGATTCTGGAGAAGAACCATATGCTAGACGATGGGACTATTCAGAGCATCTCGCAAATATCAACGAGAAGTATGCCGATCTAGAGGATTCGCAAGACACACAAGACGAGTATAGTGTTGCGGGTCGCATTATGGCTATTCGCAATCAGGGCAAAATTTGCTTTATTGTTATTCGTGATGCAACAGCAGAAATCCAGGTTTTTTGCAGGTCTAACCAGATGGGCGAGGACGCATACAACCAGATCAAAAAGTTAGATGTTGGAGACTGGATTGGAGTTGTAGGAACCATTTCTCGCACACGCAGAGGTCAACTTTCTGTTATGCCTTCGCAGGTTAAGCTCCTTACAAAGTCTCTAAGACCTTTGCCTGAGAAGTTCCATGGCTTGCAAGATAAAGAAACTAGGTATCGTCAGCGCTATGTTGATCTTATTGCAAATCCTGACGTAAAAAACACTTTTGAGCTTAGGTCAAAGATTATCTCCTCTATACGCAAAACTTTTGAAGGCAAAGGTTTTATGGAGGTAGAAACTCCTATGCTCCATCCAATTCCTGGAGGGGCTACTGCTAGACCATTTGTAACGCATCACAACACGCTCGACCGAGACTTTTATTTGCGAATTGCACCAGAGCTTTATCTAAAGAGGCTTTTGGTGGGGGGATTTGAGAGAGTGTTTGAGCTCAATAGATCTTTTCGCAATGAGGGCATGGATCCAATGCACAATCCTGAGTTTACAATGGTTGAGGCATACCAAGCTTTTACAGACATCAATGGCATGAAAGAACTTGCGCAAGATGTCATTCAAACAGCTTGTCAGATTTCTAACTCATCGCTTCAGATTGAGTATCAAGGCACTCAAATTGATTTGGGAGGAACTTGGCAATCTAAGTCGATGAGTGAGCTGGTGTCTGAGAAAGTGGGCCAACATGTTGGTTTTGATTGCAGCATAGAAGATTTGCGTGAACTTTGCAAAAAGCATGGAATTGAGCCAGACAATTCTTGGGGAGCAGGAAAGCTAATTGCTGAGCTTTATGATGAGCTCGTAGAAAGCTCGATTATAAATCCAACTTTTGTGACGGACTTTCCACTTGAGGTTTCGCCTTTAGCAAAGAAAAACCACGACGATCCAAGAATTACTGATCGCTTTGAGCTTGTGATTTGTGGTCACGAGTATGCCAATGCGTTCTCTGAGCTAAATGATCCACTAGATCAAAAAGAGCGATTTTTAAAGCAAGTTGAGGCAAAAGAGAGCGGAGACGAGGAGGCTATGGGATACGACGAAGATTATATCCGCGCTCTAGAGTATGGCATGCCTCCAGCAGGTGGAATTGGAATTGGCATCGATAGGCTTGTGATGCTTTTGACCAACTCAGCCTCAATTAGAGATGTGTTGCTGTTCCCGCACATGAAAGAAGAAGCTAAAAGCGACCAAAACGCTTAAGGCTATTGTGTATCTCGCGATGGAAGGAGCATTATAAATATGGCGTTCGAGAGATTCACTGATAGAGCAAGAAACGTGCTTGCATATGCGCAAGAGGAGGCTAGGGGTCTCAAGCAGCCTTATGTGGGCACTGAACATATTTTGTTGGGACTTCTAAGAGAAAAAGAGGGTCTTGCTGCCCAAGCTCTAGAAAACCTAAATATCACCTATGACGAGACGTTGCATCAGGTAAAAAATGTTGTGCAAACTAGCGAGGAGGCTCCAGAGGGACATCTTTCGTTTACGCTTAGAGTTAAGCGCGTTTTGGAATTTGCATTTAGAGAAACGATGCAACTCGGGCAAAACTACATTTCAACAGAGCATTTGTTGTTGGGCATTTTGCGTGAGGGCAACGGCGTTGCAATAACGGTTCTAACGAACATGGGCTTTGAGTCTGAGACTGTTAAATCTGCGGTTATGGCTCTCATTAATAAGTCGCAAACGCCTGTGGGTGCGTATCCAAATTCTGGGGAGTCAAAGTTTGGAGAAAGTGGCGACTCAGGTAATATGCTAGAGGAGTTTGGCACAGACTTAACACAACAAGCGCGAGACGGCAAGCTAGATCCAGTTGTTGGACGTGCTATAGAGCTAGAGCGAATTATGCAAATTTTGGCTCGTCGCACAAAGAATAATCCGCTTTTAATTGGAGATCCAGGCGTTGGCAAAACCGCAGTAGTTGAGGGTTTGGCACAAATGATTGCCGAGGAGCAAGCTCCAGATATTTTGCGCGATAAAAAGGTTATCTCTCTAGATGTTTCGGCTTTGGTGGCTGGTTCTAAGTATCGTGGAGAATTTGAGGAGAGGCTCAAGCAGGTCATTAAAGAAGTCAAAGACGATGGCAATGTAATCTTGTTCATAGACGAGATGCACACCTTGGTTGGCGCTGGTAGCGCAGAGGGCTCAATAGATGCCGCCGCTATTCTAAAACCTCCGCTATCTAGGCGAGAAATTCAGGTTGTTGGAGCTACCACTCTAGATGAGTTTAGGAAGTATCTCGAAAAAGACTCAGCTCTAGAGAGAAGATTTCAGCCTGTAATGGTTGGCGAACCAGACGAAGATGAGGCTATCAAGATTTTGAGCGGACTTCGCGACCGTTATGAGGCTCACCATAGAGTTCACTTTACAGATGACGCGCTAAAGGCTGCTGTAGAGCTCTCAGATCGCTACGTTCAAGACAGATTTTTGCCCGATAAAGCAATAGATGTTCTAGACGAGGCGGGCGCAAGAATGCGCATTCGCAACATGACAGTTCCATCTGAAGTTCTAGACATTAACGAGCAAATTAGAAAAGCTGGCGTTGAAAAAGAAGAAGCCATTCGCTTGCAAGATTTTGAAAAGGCTGCAAAACTCAGAGATAAAGAAAAGCGCCTAATTAAAAAGCGCACAGACTTAGAGGAAAAGTGGCGCGAGGATTCTGTAAACTCTCCTGCTGAGGTAACCGACAGAGAGATTGCAGATATTGTTTCGCTTTCTACTGGTGTTCCTGTGGCTGATCTTACGGAGGCTGAGACCGAGAAGCTGCTGCGTATGGAAAGTGTGCTCCATGAGCGTGTTGTTGGTCAAAACGAGGCAATAGATGCACTGTCTAAGGCAATTCGTCGTAGCCGAGCCGGACTTAAGGATCCAAAAAGGCCAGGCGGATCTTTTATATTCCTAGGACCTTCTGGCGTTGGCAAAACCGAGCTTTCAAAGGCTCTAGCAGAGTTTTTGTTTAACTCACAAGAAGCACTTATCTCCTTTGATATGTCTGAATATATGGAAAAGCATACTGTTTCTAGACTTATTGGTTCTCCTCCAGGATATGTTGGATACGATGAGGGTGGCCAACTAACCAAGGCTGTTAGGCAAAGACCTTACTCGGTTGTTTTGTTTGACGAGATTGAGAAGGCACATCCCGATGTATTTAATATCTTGCTCCAAATTTTGGAGGAGGGGCGCCTAACAGACGGACAAGGTCGAACAGTTGATTTTCGCAACACGGTCATTATTATGACTTCAAATGTTGGAGCGCGTGAGATTGCAGCTTCAAACCAAATTGGCTTTACAAGTTCTAACTCAGGTCTTAGCGACGAAGAAATAAACGAGCGCGTTATGACTGAAATTAAAAAAGTGTTTAGACCTGAGTTTTTAAACAGGGTCGACGACATAATTGTGTTCAAGTCTCTAACTCCAGAACAAATTGAACAGATAGTTGACTTGATGGTAGCAGACCTTCGCGACAGGCTCATATCACAAAATATGACTATCAATCTTTCTAAGAAGGCAAGGTCGCACATTGCTCAAGAGGGCACAGATGTGGCATATGGAGCGCGTCCGCTAAGGCGAGCAATACAGAGGCTTTTAGAAGATGAGATTTCTGAGCAGATTTTGCAAGGCAGATGGAAGTCTGGCTCTGTTATAAACGTAGACTTTGATGGCAAAAAGCTTACATTTAGGTCTGGCAAGGGAGAAATTCCTCGTCCGCGCCGCCGTCAGTCTATGCGCAGAGAAACCGAGTTGGTTACTCCATTTTTTAGGAAGGATTCAAATCAAAGCTCAGATGGGTCTTTGGCAGAAGATTAGACTTGAAGTTTTTTGCTTTTTAGATTTTTTCGCCGCCTGCACTTTGGGCGGCGTGTTGGTATTATATGGGTAGATAAGGGTGTACAGGAGCATATAAAGGCATATAAGGGCAGTTTTAGACGCCTAGGTATTTTTGCAGCCAGCCAAATTATAGAAGTGGGGGAGAAAATGCGAGATAAAACTAAAGATGCACAAAAAGTGGCAGATCCAATAAAGAAGTCGGAGTCTTTGTTGCGACCGGAATTTTCTTTATTTGACGAGACTTTTGATGATATTGCAACATCGGTAACTCCACTAAAAGGTGAGGTTTCTAAAAAACCAAAAACCGCTGCTGTTATTTTGGCTGGAGGCTCCGGCGAGAGATTTGGCAATGTAGGCGGAAAGCAGCTAATAAACTTGTTAGGCCGTCCGCTTCTAACTTGGTCTACAGAAGCATTTGATGCTGTGGCAGATGTGGGACTTATAGTTATCGTGTGTCCGGAACATAGGATGGAAGAATATTGTCGTGTTGCAATTGATCCATTTCCATTTGTGACTCCAATTGAGTTTGCTCCAGCAGGGGAGCTTAGGCAGGAGTCGTCATTTTCGGGTGTTATGAAAGTTCCACAAAACTACGACATAATTGCTATTCATGACGGTGCTCGTCCACTTGTTAAGCCTAGTTTGGTAAATCATGCGATTTCTGAGCTAAAAGGCAATATGGATATAGACGGGGCGGTAGTTGGACACCATGCAATAGACACTCTAAAGGTAGTTTCTCAAGATGATGATGTGATTATTGGAACGCCTAACCGTGCTGCATTTTGGGTTGCTCAAACTCCACAGCTTTTTAGGGCTCCCATAATTAGGCAAGCGCACACAACCGCACTAGCTGAGGGCTTTATAGGAACCGACGACTCTTCAATTGTTGAGCGTATAGATGGCAAGGTAAAGTTTATATCGGGTCCTCGAGATAATATAAAAGTAACTGTTCCAGAAGATTTTGGTCCTACGGAGGCGGCACTCGCAACACGTCTTGTTAAACGGGAGCTTGAGTAATGAAGATTGGGATTGGATACGATGTTCATAAGCTGGTTGAAAACCGAGATTTGATTATTGGCGGAGTCAAAATTGACTACGAACAAGGGCTCGATGGTCACTCAGACGCAGATGTGCTAGCACATGCGGTGTGCGATGCAATCTTGGGCGCAGCTCGCATGGACGATATTGGCAAGCATTTTCCTCCTGATGATCCAAAATATGAGGGGGCAAATTCTATCGAGCTTATGCGTGAGGTTGGGCAGATGGTTCGCACGCGCGGCTATACGATAGAAGATGTTGATTGTGTAATTGTTGCACAGAGGCCAAAGATGAGCCCGCATAGAGACAAGATGCGACGTAATATGGCAGACGCATTGTGTATCGACATAGATTGCATAGGCGTTAAATCTACAACTACAGAAATGCTTGGCTTTGAGGGTAGGAGCGAAGGCATTGGTGCCTACGCTGTTGCACTTCTTGAGAGGGCTTAAGGGCTGCTTAGGGTTGTAGGAGCTGCTTGGGGTCGTTAAGCCTGCTAGGGCTACTAGGGTTGTTAGAGCTCAGCTTTAATTTGTGTTTATATCTAAGGGAATAAAACTTAGGGGATAAAGTTTAGAGGAGATAAGATGAAAATATATAACACGCTCACGCGCAAAAAAGAAGAGTTTGTTCCAATTCGTGAGGGCAAAGTTGGAATGTATGTGTGCGGGCCTACCGTATACAATCACATTCATGTGGGCAATGCACGCACGTTTATTTCATTTGACGTTATTAGGCGCCACCTAGAAAATTCTGGTTATGAAGTTACATTTGTATCGAACTTAACAGATGTTGACGACAAAATTATCAACCGCGCAAACGAAGAGGGGCGCAGTACGGCAGAGGTTGCCAAGGAGTATTCTTGTGCATTTATAAGCGCGATGGATGCGATGGGCGTGAAGCGTCCTACAATACGTCCTCGTGCCACAGAAGAAATCGACTCGATGATTGCAACTATTAACAAGCTTATAGAGCGCGACCATGCTTATGCGGTAGACGGAGATGTTTATTTTTCCGTTAGATCAGATGCGAGCTATGGTTGCTTGTCTGGGCGAAGTGCAGATGAGATGCAAAGCGGTGCTCGCATAGAGATTGATCCCAAAAAGCACGACCCACTAGACTTTGCACTATGGAAGGCTGCAAAACCAGGTGAACCTTATTGGGAGTCGCCTTGGGGACAAGGTCGTCCGGGTTGGCACATTGAGTGCTCTTCGATGTCTGCTAAATATTTGGGACAGCCTTTTGACATTCATGGAGGGGGAGTTGATCTGGTTTTTCCTCACCACGAAAATGAGATTGCACAAGCACAAGGTGCTGAGGGGGTGAAGTTTTGCAATTACTGGATGCATGGCGGCATGCTCCTAATTGACTCTGAGAAGATGAGCAAGTCTACCGGCAACTTTTTGCTGCTCAAAGACGTGATGGAATATCTTGACCCACGTGTTTTGCGCATGCTGATGTTGCAAACTCACTATCGTAGTCCGCTCGACTACTCAAAAGAGAGACTTGATGAGGCTCAGGTTTCGTTTGAGCGTATACAAACAGCACTTCGCAATATTAAGTGGGAGTGCTCTCACGCTTTGGATGACGAGGGCGGTTGTGAGGGTTCTGATGGTTTGGCCGGTTGTAAGGGTTCGTCTGATGATGAGGCAGCCATAACGAGATTGAATGCACAGATTGCTGAGTCTTGCAGCAAATATGTGGATGCAATGGACGATGACTTTAACACGGCAGCTGCACTTGGTGAGGTCTTTGCGCTCATTAGTGCTGCAAATGCATTTGTATCTGGCGGAATACATAGCCAGGATGCGGTTGACGCGGCAACAAAGGCTGCAGATACAATCGTAGATTTGATGGCTAGATTTGGCATTGATATGCTAGAAGGGGAGTCTGAAAGTCAACTTCCCGATGGAATACTTGAGCTTGCACTAAATCTTGCAAGCTATGAGGGCAACGACAAAGAAGCTGCAGCTCAAGCTCTTTTGGATACGAGGGCTGAAGCTAGAAAGAACAAAAACTGGGACGTTGCAGATAAAATTCGTGATGGCATAAGCGAACTCGGACTAACAGTTGAAGACACTCCATCTGGAGCTAGGCTGGTGCTATAGAGATGAGCAAAGGCCAGACTCGAAAGCCATCTCGAGATATTAATGGAGGCAAGGGCAAGAACAAGGGCAAAGGTGCCTACTTGGCAAATGATGCGTCTAGACGAGGTGGCGGTTTTTCCAAAAGCTTGAGGGGAGCCTCACAGCGCTATGGCGCCAGTGCTAGTGTTAAGAGCAGCTGGAATGACAACGGTGCTCAGGGTGCTAGGGGCACAGGTAGTCGTGGCGGAGCTAAGGGTGGCAAGGCTGCCAAGGGGGCCAACAAGCGTGCGTACGACTCTCGTTCAGGCTTTAGAGAAGACACTGGAGCGTATAGGGGCAAGGGCAAAGGATCCTCGTATAAGAAAGACTCAAGATCTGGAAATGATGCAATTGCTGGCAAGCACGCGGTTATCGAAGCCCTAGAAGCTGGTGTTCCTCTCAAAAAAATAATGATTGCCCAAGGCATTTCGTCTGGAGATGCGCTAGATAAAATTCAAGAACTTGCCGACTCGCGCGGCGTAGATATAGATGCAGTTCCGCGAGTGCGTATAGAAGAGAAAGCAGCAGGGTTAAACCACCAAGGCATCTTAGCAATTGCCAGTGCGTATAGGTATTCGTCAATTCACGAGATTGCTGAGAGTTGTGATGGGGAGTCTGCCGCGCTAGTTATTGTTCTAGATCACATTACAGATGTTGGAAATTTTGGTGCTATTGTGCGCACGGCTGAGGTGCTAGGGGCATCGGGCGTTGTGATTGCAAACAAGCGCTCGGTAGATGTTGTCTCATCGACTTATAAGACTTCTGCAGGTGCTGTTAGCCGCATAAAAATTGCTAAGGTCACAAACATTGCAAACACGTGCGACGCATTGCGGGAGAGCGGATTTTGGATTGCCGGAGCATCAGAGAAGGCTTCGTGCGCATGCTGGGATAGTCCTTTGCATGGAAAGATTGCTCTGGTTATGGGAAACGAGCAAACAGGCATCTCAAAGCTTGTTCAACAAAAATGCGACTTTATGGTTAAGCTCGAGCAGCGAGGGCAAATTGGCTCTTTAAATGTGTCGTGTGCTGCGGCTGCGCTTGGTTATGAGTGGTTGCGTCAGTGTGCGGCAGAGGGGTTGTTAGATTAGTATGCCTGTGTATGGAAATAAAAAGCCTGTGTTGCTAGTTGATGGATACAACCTAATTAGATCTAGCGGTGCATATGACGATATTGAGGTCGAAGATTATTCTGATGACCCGCTAAACCGCGCTAGAGAAAAACTCATTGCAGATGTTGCAGCATTTGCTCAAGGCAAATACGAAGCTACCATTGTATTTGACGGCGGAGGAAACCCCATGTCTTACGGCAAGCCCACTAAAGTGGCTGGCATTACAGTCATTTTTTCTCCCACAAATACTGAGGCAGATCAGGTGATTGAGCGCTTGTCTTTTAAGGCACGCAACTCAGAGCGCGAGGTTTTGGTTTTATCGTCTGACTGGGCTGTTCAAAATGCAACATTTAAAGACGGAGTTACAAGAATGTCTGCCGTTGGTTTTTCTCACGAGATAGATGAAGTGCGCGATGAGTGTATCCAAAATTTGAGCACTAGCAGCAAAAATACTGTTGCAGACAGAATAAATCCAAGTGTTAGAGCCAAACTAGAAGCCATGGCGAGAGGCGAGATGTAGTTGTTATTGGCTTGCGCGGGGTTTGCGTGGGGTTTGTGCAGGTCTTGCGCCATCAATAATGTTTGGGTTATTTTGTTGTTTTTATATTGGTGTAAAAGCCTGTTTGAAAGGGCATAGAAGTGAATGTTATCAGTTTATTTAGTGGCTGTGGAGGACTTGACCTTGGATTTGAGAGGGCAGGTTTTAACATTCCTGTGGCAAATGAGTTTGCGAAGTTACAGCGAAGTTACGGTGCACTCCGCACTCAGTGGCTCCCCTCCGTTTGCGGCATAGTTTTAAGAAATATCTTGCACACGCTTGATTTGCTGGTAGAATTATTGCTCGTTCGATGTTTTACACGCTGGTGTGGCGCAATGGCAGCGCAACAGTTTTGTAAACTGTGGGTTGCAGGTTCGACTCCTGTCACCAGCTCCATTTAAAAAAGATACAGCCCTCAGAATTGGGGGCTGTTTTTTATTCAGTATCTATTGAAAGCTAGCTGGTATACAAAGCTCCCAGCAATTTTTTTAACAATACTCTTCTGGGTGATTTTCTATCCACTGAACTCTGCATTTTGCCATTTCATCATTGGCAATTTCGTCGTTTCGTTTTATGTAACATTCTCCTGAAGGCATTCCAACAAAGAATTTGCCACCAGGACAATATTGTTCATATGCACGTCTAACTTCAGCACGAATTTTTTCTTCCCCTAGACCTTCAATGTCTATTTTTGGAACATTTATTCCGCCTGCCATTGCAAGTTTGTGGTCAGTAATTTCTTTTACATGCTGCACATCATTAGATGGAATAACGCCTTGCCAAACATCAACTCCAATGTCTACCATATCAGGTGTTAGAGGCACGCAATAGCTGTCGGAGTGATGAATATATAAAATATCGCGTTCATGAAATGCTTTAGAGATTTCTATTTGGAGGGGCTTAATCATCTCACGCCATACCTCAGGAGGCAAGAATAGACTCTTAGATGTGCCCCAGTCATCGTGATAAAAAACTGCATCTGGCTTAAATTTATCATAAGCAATATCTATTTGTTTGAGCTTCCAGTCGCAGATATAGCGCAAAAGTTCTGCCATCTCTTCAGGTTCTTCTAGGTAGCAACAAAATGCATCTTCCATACCCATTAAGAAGTGCGAGCGCTCAAACAATCCAGCAGGCATAAAGTAAGCACAAAACATTTCGTTTCGATCCACTTGTTTTGAGCTCTCTACGCAAGGAGCCCATTCATCGTCTGAAAACTCTGGGGCATGCACGCATTTGCGCCACTCATCAATATCTTTTAGAACCTTTGTTTCGTCATTGATTACTGGGTGAGCACCAGGTGCATCTGGTGGCCAGCATTTGGCTACTCCCCATGAATCCGGATGAATTTGACCGTCTCTAGGTATCATCGTGCGAACAATTTCTGGGTCAGGCTGAAAAACTAACGTACTCATTAAGTCGCTAATATAGTCAGGTTTTTCGCCATTTAGCATCGCCATAACATTTTCTCTAGGCGTTAACATTTTTGTATCCTTTCGCAATAACTTGGTTTATATTACTAGTTTATATCGCTATGTAAATTTATCCAACTATTTATTTACGAGTCTTTTCTGGCTCGCCCTCTAGAGTCCATTTGTCTTTAAATTTCTTTGCAGAAGTGCAAGCTATGATAACAAATAATCCTTCGAGAACAGCAAATGCAATTCCGCATGCATATGCAACATTGTAAGCACCAACAAAATTGTATACAAGCGCAACAAATGTTGCTCCTAAGCCGCCTAAGATAGCAATAGCCATATTCATGTAGCTATATATTGTTGAGTAGCAGCGGTCGCCATATAAGCATTACGAGAGAATATATAGTCATGAGAAGCGTTACTGGTGCAACGTCTAAATTACCAGATGAATTTACCAGGCCAAATTCTGTAGCAATGCTTGGGAAAAAATTTCCCATAATGCTTAGTACTAAGCCTAGACCTCCTGCCATTGTCATGCATACGCCAATAAATACAAGCCAATGTCGCGTTGTATTTTGCTTTTTTGCAACCTCCATTTTTAAAGCCCTCCTTTAATTCTTAAATCCATAAATTTAAAAAACCAATTAACGTTAAAAATTTAGTGCACTAAAAAACCTATAAACAAGATATTGCTAACCTATTATTTGAGTCTGTACGTTAAAATAGTTCAAAACAATAAATATTTTGAATTAAAGTGTATATATAATTGAATGTATTTAATTTCTGTAGAACAAAGGGGATTTTATATGAAAATCTCAAAGAATCTAATTTTTTATTGGATACATAAACGCTGGTCACACTCAATATCTTCTAGCAGCAATATTCTGGAAAAAGCATATGTTAGCCGACCTATGTATTGGAGTAGCGCGCAAGAAATGTGCGGACATTTAGTAGTAGTTGACCCTGAGCGAATGAACCAAATTAACCGCAGATATTCAGATACAATTTTTTTGTGCTTTGGAACTAATGACGAATCGATTTGTATAAATGAAAATGAATGGATTTTGGTTCCAGATGAAAACAGGCATGAGAAGGTCTTTAATCACCTACTTACAATCTTTGATAAATTTAATAAATGGGGCGAACTCCTAGATCATGCCAGCAAAGAGGTTTTGTCGTATGAAGCCATTATTAGAAGTTGCGAATCTGTTATGCAAGATCCAATTGCTTTGCTTGACTCTTCTTTAAAATACGTTGCGTATTCCAAACGTCTGGCAGCCGAACGCGGCTTAAAAATGCGCTATATCGACGAATTTGACAGAATGCCTATCGAGTATATAAATATGCATGCAGCGCTAGGCGACATTAAATTATGGGAGAGCAAAGAGGGCGTATGGGTATGGTCGGGAGATGACCCTATGCTGAATAGAAATATATTTATTGACGGAAAAAGTGTTGGTAGGTTGGGCATTCCATACTCTAAAGATACGGTATTGAATGACTACAACACTGACATTGTAGATATTGTGGGCGAAGAAATTGAGCAGCTCTATATTAAGTTGGGTACATTTTTTAGACGTCCTGACGACAATACTCATTTTAGATATCTAATCTCTAATATTTTGGAGGGTTATAATGTAACGCGTGAATCTCTCTTAGAGCAACTCGAGCACATAAAGTATGAAATGGACGACGAATATACACTTATTCAAATTAGACCTCATACCGAGGAAGTAATGGGAAGCTATGTGTCGATGTTGCAGCCTCATCTAGAGGGGCTGGTTCCACAAGGCACTTGTTTTAGTGTTGAAAACAAGTGTTTTTTGCTTATAAACAATTCAAAACATATAAAAGATGCAAACCTTAGACTTGCAAATGATTTGAGCATGTTTTTGCGAGAAGGATATATGCTCGCTGGTGCAAGCAGCAAATTTAATGATTTGTTTGAGCTTCCACTTGCTGCTAAGCAAACCGATATTGCAATTAAATATGGGCGCAAAGCAAATCCGATGCACTGGTATTTAGAATATGACAATTATGCTTTTGAATATTTGCTCGATTGTATGTGCGAAGAACTTCCGGCAAGAAAAGTATGTGCTAGAGCACTTCGCTTAGTTATAGAATATGACCAACAAAATTCAACACATCTTTATGAGACGCTATGGACATATATTGAATGTAGGTTCAATGCGGCTGATGCTTCAAAAGCGCTGTTTTTATCTAGAAGCACATTTTTACGCAGAATAGAGCGTATAAAAAAGATAACGGGACTTTTGCTAGATTCTGCAGATGAATGGCTATATATAGCGCTTTCATATAAAATTCTTGAGAGAAAGTCTAAGCTTTTAAATGAAGAAATGGATTCTATCTAGCGATTGTTGGTGTTGTGGTTAGGATGGAAAGTTGCATCTAACTAGCAACTGCCAAAACACACGCACATTTAAAAATCACTCACACGCAGCCAAAAAATCTTTAGCATGAGTTATCATTATCAAAAAAATTTAAACTTTTTTACAACTTAAAACGACTGGAGATATATGTTTTACATAACAGGCGACACACACGGAGACTTTAGGCGAATCAAGCGATACATCGCTGCAAAAGGACTCACAGATAAAGACACAATGATTGTGCTTGGAGACGCAGGAATCAACTACTTTGCAAATTCTCGTGACACTCAAGCTCGCAAATTTATTGCCAAGCTGCCAATAACTCTGTTTTGCATCCATGGCAATCATGAGATGCGCCCAGAGACTCTTCCAATGTATCACGAGACTGAGTTTTGCGGTGGCGTTGTATATATAGAAGACGAGTTTCCTAATATTTTGTTTGCTAAAGATGGCGAAGTGTATGATATTGATGGAATTAAAACTGTGGTTGCAGGTGGCGCATATTCGGTAGATAAAGACATAAGGATAGCTAGAGGCTGGAGCTGGTTTGAAGACGAGCAACCCAGCGAGCAGATTAAGGGTGAAGTTGAAAACACGCTTGGTGCCTTGAACTGGCAGGTGGACGTTATGCTTACGCATACATGCCCTTGTTCTGTAGAACCAACTGAGGTTTTTTTGCCGCAGGTAGATCAATCTACAGTGGATAAATCAACAGAGAACTGGCTGCAAACAATTGCAGACAGACTAGAATTCAAAAAATGGTATGTAGGACACTATCATACTTCAAAATTTGATGGAAAATTTCAGTTCATGTTTGAGGATTTTGATGTTTTTTATGGACAGCCCGGATATGGTCAAAACAAACCAGAAACTGTTTGATTTATAGAGGGGGACTGAGATTTCATGACAAAACTGGCAGTATATGGCAAGGGCGGCATTGGAAAATCAACAATGAGTGCCAATATTTCAGTAGCCCTTGCACGCGCCAACAAGCGCGTGTTGCAAATTGGGTGCGACCCCAAGCACGACTCAACTCGTTTACTCCTAGGCGGTCGCGAGCTCACAACGGTGCTCGATTACATGCGCGTAACCGGACCTCTAGACTACAAGCTAACCGACATACTAGCCACAGGTTACATGGGAATTGGCTGTGTTGAAGCGGGTGGTCCTAAGCCAGGAGTTGGTTGCGCGGGGCGCGGCATCATAAACACATTTGAGTTGCTAGAGCAGTTCAACCTCAGCCAAACGTACGACACTACCCTCTATGACGTTTTGGGCGATGTGGTTTGTGGCGGATTTGCTGTTCCAATTAGACGCGAGTATGCCGACACAATTTTGATAGTCACATCAGGCGAGTTTATGGCGCTATATGCAGCAAATAATATCTTGCGGGGCATTCAAAATTTTGACGGAGATATGCGCAGAGTTGCAGGTCTGGTTTTTAACAGACGTGCGGTTGAAGATGAAGAGAACCGCGTCCGACGTTTTGCTGAGGCTGTAGAGCTTCCAGTTTTTATTGATGTTCCTAGGTCTGACGCATTTACCCGTGCCGAACGTGCAGGCGTGACTGTGATGCAGTTAGGCGACGACGCGCAAGTGTGCTCAATTTTTGATGAAGCTGCTGCAAAAATCAATCGAGGTTGTGAGCTTTATCAGGCAAAACCTCTTTTAGATGACGAATTAGAGAGGGTTGTTTTGGGTTCTAACGCACAGCATCTCTCGCAATCTGATGTTTTGCAAGATAGAACTCTAGATACAAAAACGCCTAACCCAGATGCCGCATCCGCAACACAAATTAATACAGAAACATCAAGCGCAACTGCTCCTGCAACCACAGCATCGGGCAAATCATCAACAAACTCGAGCTACTCTCCAGATCTTGCACAAGCCAACAAATACCTCTCCAAAAATGTAAGAAATAGCGAGCCTTTGCACGGCTGTGCATTTAATGGAGCGGTTTCTACGGCAGTGCATCTGTCCGATGCGGTTGTGTTGGCTCATTCACCAAAAAGTTGCACATATATTTCGTATCAAGCAATCTCATCAACCGGACGCAGAAGACTTTTTGAGCGCGGCTCCTTGTTGCCAGCTTCGCTTTCTCCAAATCTTGAGTGCACAGAGATGTCGCAGCCAGAAATTGTATTTGGAGGAATGGAAAAGCTAGAAGCAAAATTGCAACAAATTCTACACAGCACACCAGCTCCACCGGCAGTTATAGTTGTTAGCTCGTGTCCTGCTGGAATTATTGGAGATGATATAGAGGCAGTTGGCTCTCTATCCACACCGCAAACCAAAGTTATACCAATAAGTGCAGACGGAAACATGGCTGGCGACTACATGCAAGGTATGTTTATGACCTACACTACTCTTGCTAGAAGTCTTATCAACAAAAGCGTTGCATCCAAGCCGCGAACCGTAAATATAATCTCAGAGAAGATGGTAGTAACTGGCACAAAGCAAAACTTTGAGTTAATCAGCGGCTTTTTGGAACGCATGGGAATAAAGATTAACTGCAGGTTTTTGTATGATTGTCCAACCAAAAATCTTGAGAACTTTTTAGAGGCAGAGCTTTTGTTGCCAGCTTATAGCGACTACAGTGCCAAAACTTTAACTGATTTTTTTGAGAAGGAATATGGCTGCAAAACATATGAGCGCGGATTTCCCATAGGATACGACGAAACGTGCGATTGGTTGCGTGAGTTAGGGGAGAAGTTTGGTGCTCAAAAACAGGCGCAGAGTATTATAGATGAGCAAAAGAGCGCATATGAAGCAGAAATTGCTCGACTAAAACCACAGCTCGAAGGTCGCAAATTGATGGTAATTACATATAATTCCGAGCTTGATTGGATTTTAAAAACCGCCATTGATTGTGGTATGCAAGTGGTAAAAATTGGAGCGCTCGACTACTCGCAAGACTTTGGATTTAGAACTCGCCTAGGAATAGAGTTTCCAGTGGAGCTACATTACGATCCCAATAAGCGTGCCACAGATATTGAGAGTCTAAAGCCAGATGTGCTTCTAACAAACTATGCGTCGTCTGTTACGCAAAACGTGCCTGTATGCGACACAATTCCAATGTGTCCATACGTTGGATTTGAGTCGGGAATTATGCTTGCAAAGCGTTGGGCTTTGCTTTTAAAGATGAACTTAGATGGAGGCTGGAAAAATGACGAATCGCTATTTGACAAGTATTACTCCAGATAGTTTTTCTGGTATAGTTTTTGCATTTGAGGGCATTTCTAACTCTGTGACGGTTCTAAATGGCCCCACAGGATGCAAGTTTTTTCACTCATCTACGGCTGACAACCAGATGATTAGACAACTAAGCTTTGACCCCCTAAACTATCCTCGCAAGTGGTTTTTTGGACAGCCGAGGGTTCCATGCACCTACCTAGATACCGGTGACTATGTGTATGGTTCTAAAGATAAGCTGCGCGAACTTTTTGAATATATAAAGCAGTCTGTAAAATGCGAGATGGTTTGTATTGTTAATTCTCCAGGTGCTGCACTTATTGGCGACGACCTAGCAGGTATTGCCCAAAGCGTTTTTGGCGATGGTGATGGCGGCATTTTGACGGTTGTAGTTGAGACTCCAGGTTTTTCTAGCGATGTATGCCATGGCCACGAGACTGCAATGCTTGAGATTTTAAAGCAAATTCCACAAAGTGAACAAAGTCAAGACGCACAAAAAGAGACTAACAAAATAAACCTTCTAGGACTTTCGTTGCAGCAGCGAAATGTAATGGGCAATATTGAAGAACTTTCTCGATTGCTTGAACTTATTGGTTGCAAAGTTGGATGCGCACTAGGTGCAGGTTGTAGTGTTAATGAGTTGCAAAACCTTTCAACAGCCACACTCAATGTGGTTATATATCCTGAATATGGATTGCAAACTGCAAAATATTTGGAGAGCAAATATAGAATTCCATATATAGTAGGCGAGCCTCCAATTGGATTTGAAGCCTCAGAGCGCTTTGTTAACAACATTTGCGATGAGCTAATAAATACAAAAAATCTAGGCAATAGCAATGAACGCTCCCAATATGCTACGTGTAATATAGCTACCATATTAGATTCCACAGCAGCACTTCGCTCAATAGAAAAAGCACGCGCCAGAGCATATGCATTTATCTCGAGAATGAACTCATTTTCTGGTCTTCCTAAGGGCGTTCCATATGCTGTGGAGGGTTGCTGCTCTGAGCTATGTGCATATTTGGAATTTTTGACCGGATATATGGGAATGTTGCCTGTATGCGTGAGGGTCTTAAATCAAGATAGCAATGTTTGGGCAAACAAGCTAAATCGTATACTTGCAAAATATAACGCCCAAGATGCGCTTGAAGCTGACCTGCAAACATGTGGAGCAGACCTCATATTTGGAAGCGGAAATACAATTTCTTATATGAGACTCAGTGACAAGAAATTTTGCGGCATAGAAACTGCTTTACCAACCATTGGATACTATGATGTTGTGCCCAAGACTTTTATGGGAGCTAAAGGAAGTTTGCATCTAGTTGAGATGGTCTTAAATGGCATGCTTTTTTAGTACATAGCTATACAGATTAAGGCTCATAAACCTCTGTTAAAATCAGCATAACAAATCTATGTGCATTTAAGTTTGACATATAGTCAGCCTCTAAAATTAAAGTTGTCACTTTACACATGCCCTTAATCGGATTTAGGACCCCTAGTCACAGTATTTAATGTTGAAACTA
Source organism: Senegalimassilia sp. (assembly GCA_963661535.1). Classification (GTDB taxonomy): domain Bacteria; phylum Actinomycetota; class Coriobacteriia; order Coriobacteriales; family CADBOM01; genus CAVLCC01. The sequence goes on along the minus strand of CAVLCC010000016.1, from coordinate 3,789 downwards.
TGTAGAATTTGTGCAATTTTATAAAAACAGTTTTGCAGTTCTTGATATATGTGGTAGTGGAGAAAACTCAATTTCAAAATTGAGTATCACATTCAACTAAAGAAACTGTAAAGCAGGTGGTTTTGCCGAGCCAAACATATACATGCAAACACTTAACATATACTTGCACACGTTTATGCACGTATAAGCACGCTTGCATTTACGCATCAATATTTAAGTTTTGCAGCTTTATGGTCAAGCAAAATACACAAATACCATATAGGTTTATAGGCAACTAGGGGTATGTGATGAACGAGGATTCAAAAGCGGTTTCACAGACAGGAAAGTCTTCGAGAAGTAGCTTTTCTGGAAAGATGGGATTTGTTCTTGCGGCTGCAGCAAGCGCAATCGGACTAGGAAATCTTTGGAGATTTCCATACTTGGCAGCTAAATATGGCGGAGGCTTGTTCCTTTTAGTCTACCTAATTTTGGTTGTAACTTTTGGCTTTGCACTTATGGTTGCAGAGGTTGCATTAGGCAGAAAAACACGACTAAGCGCGATAGGTTCATTTAGCCACTTTGGCAAAAAGTTCACTTTTATTGGCGTGCTTGCTTCAATAGTTCCATTTTTGATTACACCTTATTACTCAGTTATTGGCGGTTGGGTAACAAAATATACTGCTGCTTATATAACTGCTCCGGCTTCAGAAATTGCAGGAGAAAAATATTTCACTTCCTTTATCACCGGAATGGGAATTGAAACATACATATACGCATTTATTTTCTTGGGTCTAACAATTGCAATCGTCGCCCTTGGCGTTCAGGGAGGAATTGAGCGCTCAAACAAAATAATGATGCCTGCGTTAATTCTCATTTCAATTGCGATTACAATCTTTTCGCTATGTCAGCCAGGAGCAATTGACGGTCTAGCCTATTACTTTATTCCTGACTTTTCAGCTTTTTCTCCAGAGTTAGTTGTTTCTGCCATGGGACAAATGTTCTTTAGTTTGTCTCTAGCTATGGGCATTATGATCACATACGGATCATATTTGCGCAAAGAAGATAATCTCGAAGCCTCTGTTAGACGCATCGAGATTTTTGATACAGGCATTGCACTTTTAGCTGGATTAATGATCATTCCTGCTTGCTTTGCAGTTTCTGGAAATGGCGCAGAGATTGCTGGAAACTCTGGTCCTTCTCTTATGTTTGTTGTTTTGCCACAAATTTTTGCTCAATTTGGAGCAATTGGCAATGTTGTAGGATTTTTGTTCTTCTTGCTAGTATTGTTTGCGGCGCTCACAAGTTGCATTTCACTTATGGAGACCTGCGTGTCGATCATTGCCGATGGCATTAAATGCAAACGCGGCAAAGCTATAATAATTTGCTCAGCATACATGCTTATAGTTGCCACCATTTGTAACATGGGATACAACGTAGCTATTGGTGTAGATCCAATGAATTCCTTGTTTGGAATTGGCCAAGCAGGAGACCATCAAATTCTAGACTTCATGGACTTTCTGTCTAACACAGTTCTTATGCCAATCGTTGCTTTGCTTACTTGCATATTTGTTGGATATATCATCAAGCCAAAAACCATTAAAGAAGAAGTGGAACAAGAAGGCGTTGTATTCAAAGGTGAAAAACTATTCAATGTAATGATTAAATTCATCGCTCCTGTTTTTGTTGTTGCAATTTTGATTGCATATATTCTTATGACAGTTGGAGTTATTTCTCTATAAAATATGCTGTGCAGCAGGCTTTGCACACATCAAGAGTTAAGCTAGAAAAAAGCGGGCGTATCTATTAGTAGATGCGTCCGCTTTTGTATTATGGGGATTTATAAAGTCACTTTTTGCTTTTGGCACAGGTCGTAAGTCTTTAACCTTGAGTCCCTAGTTTTCAAACATAGGTTTGCGTTTAATAAATATCCTACACTTCAAGGTAGTTGCCCAAAAAATCCAAAGACTCGGTATCGTTTTCTAGATCGCTTAGCATTTCTATGATGCCCTCTTCTTTAACAGAAGCTGCAAGGTCAAAATAGAACTTAAAATCAAAGTCGTGACCAACAATTGGATAACTTTCTAGCTTTAGCAAATTAACACCAAGGGCTGCGAATTTGCCTAGTACCTCATACAAAGAGCCAGGCTGGTGTTTGCAAGTTAGAACCAAACTAATTCGGTTAGCTCCAGGATATATGCAAGGCTTGTTGGATATGCAAATAAAACGCGTGTAGTTGTTCTCACTATTTTGAACATCGCTATTGATAGAAACAAGTCCATAAAGTTCGCCACTAGCGCGTGAACCTATAGCGGCAATTCCTTCGCTTGCACTGCTTTGAGCTACTTGAGCCACAGCTTGTGAGGTGTTTCCAACTTTTGTTATAACAATATCTTTTGATAAGCTTGCCAAATATTTAGAACACTGCCCTAGAGCTTGCTCATGAGAGCGAATCTCTTTAATGTCCTCTAGTTTTACTCCTGGCTTTACCAAAAGTTCATGCCTTACAAACAACCTCTCGCTTCTGACTATGCTTGCATTTTTGGTTTGCAGCAGCTCATATACTGATCTAACAGAGCCATTTGAACTGTTTTCTATAGGCAAAATTCCAAAGTCGCAAAGACCACTTTCAACTGCATCAAATACGGCTTCAAAATCATTTAGATACATTATGTTTCCGCGTGGAAACATTCTATCTGCCGCCATCTGAGAATAGCTGCCCTCAACACCTGGACAAGCAATAGTTCCAGTTTGTGGAAAGGTCTCTTTTTGATTAGCAAGCGCAGTTTTAATTTTGTCATAAGTTTTGCCATGATGATTTAAGATGGTATTTTGATATGACCTCGAAACCGACATGATTGTATTATAAAGACTGTTTGCATAGCGTTCCTTGTCTCCTGCAGCTTTGCGAACTTTAGCTAGGATCTCTCGCTCGCGCGTTTTGTCTAGTACAGGTTTATCTTCATCTTTTTTTAGTTCTGCAATTTGTTTAGAGCAATCCATTCTAGCCAAAAACAGCTCTAAAATCTGCTCATCAGTTTTATCTATTTGTTTTCGCACATCTTCAATGCTCATCTGTTATTCCTTTCGCTTATTTATAAAATTTGAACTAAACAATCCTTTATTTTTTTGATCCACATTTTTAGAAATTTATGCTCCAACTGCAGGATATGCGCCAATTTCTTGAATTGTGTTGTGAACTGCTCGCATTTGCTCCACAAGCTTGGCAAATTGATCGGGCAAAAGTGCTTGAGGTCCATCAGAAAGAGCCTTTGCTGGGTTATTGTGAACTTCAATCTCTAAACCATCAGCTCCAGCAGCCACACCAGAAAGCGAAAGTGGTGCAACCAACTCTCTTTTGCCCCCCGCATGACTCGGGTCAACAATTATAGGCAAGTGTGACAACTTTCTAAGTACAGGCACAGCCGATACATCAAACGTATTTCGGGTGTAGGTTTCGTAAGTGCGTATTCCACGCTCACATAACACAACGTTTTTGTTGCCCTCCGACATAATGTATTCGGCACTCATTAGTAGCTCTTCATACGTAGCCGACATGCCTCGCTTTAATAGCACTGGCTTGTTAGTTTTTCCAATTGCTTTTAGAAGATCAAAGTTTTGCATATTCCTTGCTCCAACTTGCAATACATCGATGTCGTCAAAATATTGCAAATCTTCGGCCTTCATAATTTCTGTAACAATTGGAAGTCCAGTTTGCTCACGTGCCTCGCGCAGCAAGTTAAGACCTTCTACTCCCATTCCCTGAAAGCTATAAGGGGAAGTTCTAGGCTTAAAAGCCCCTCCTCTTAGCAT
>CAVLCC010000015.1:0-41866 GCA_963661535.1 Senegalimassilia sp. | reverse complement strand
TTAAGGCTTATAAGAAGTCCCTCATATATGAGGTTGTTACCGGCAAGAGGGAGGTATAGTATGACAGCAAAAATTTTTGTGTATACAACTGTCATCGAGATTCAACATCTCATTACTAACGAGCTTAAGGCTTATAAGAAGTCCCTCATATATGAGGTTGTTACCGGCAAGAGGGAGGTTTAACTATGGCGTCGGATATCTCCGCATACGGCAATGCCGTCGAGGTCATTAAGGCCGCAATTCTCCAGGCGCAATACGCAGCGGCTAAGAGTGCAAACGCGAAGCAGCTCCAGCTCTATTTCGCCGTCGGCAGATACGTTTTAGCAAACTCGCGTAATGGTGAGTGGGGTGCGAGTGCGCTCAAAGCTATTAGCGCAGAACTCCAACGTGAACTTTCATTCAACAAGCCTATGGGTGTGCGACCAACAAGACTTCGGCGGATATGTTGAGCCAGGCTCTTAGAGGCGCTGTCTCCTATTGAGGAACTAAAGGCATTGCTAGAAAGCGGTGATATGTAATGAGTATAGAAACTAAAGAAAAAAATCTCGAGGAAGATATTGAGGCGTTCTTCTGCTCTGAGGAGGGCGGCTACATCAAGTGCGACGATAAACACTCGCTGGTTTGCGTGGAAGATGGCAGTTATATGATGGAAAATGGCGGATACAAAACTCTTCCAGGGAGCGGCATAGACATCAACACGCTGGTTAGCTTCATTCAGGCTACGCAGCCTAAGGCATGGGAGCGCTTTGAAAAAACATGCAATTCAGACTCTCACAAAAAGTTCGCAAAAGTGTTTAGCGATGCCGTTGATACTAAAGACATCATCTATGTGCTCAAACACGGATTCAAACATCGTGGTATCCAGTTTAAGGTTGCTTACTTTAAGCCCGAGAGCAGCCTAAATGAGGCTGCCGAGAGTCGCTATGCACAAAATGTTTGCCGCTGTATCCGTCAGTTCCATTTTGCAGAGTCGGGCAATCAGACTATTGATATGGTGCTCGATATCAATGGAATCCCCGTGGTGGGCATAGAGCTTAAAGACCAGTTTACCGGTCAGAATGTTGAAAATGCTATGCGTCAGTGGAGAGAGGACCGCAATCCAAAATGCCCCTCCCTAAAATTCAAAAGGGGCATGATAGCATTTTTTGCGGTCGATCTTGAGAATGTGTATATCACCACAAAGCTCGAGGGCAATAAAACATTTTTTCTCCCGTTTAACCAGGGCTCTAATGGGGCGGGTAACGACGGCGGAGCAGGCAACCCAGCCAACCCAGACGGCTACGCTACAAGCTACCTATGGGAGGTTGCCCTACAAAAAGATAGCTTGCTAGACATCATTCAAAAGTTTTTGCACTTAGAGCTAAAAGAGGAGACCGAGCTCGATGAGAATGGTCGCGAGGTCAAGCGCAAAAAGGAGCGAATTATTTTTCCGCGCTATCATCAGCTCGACGCTGTGCGCAAGATTCTTGCAGATGTTAGCAAGCATGGCACGGGTTGCAATTATCTCGTTCAGCACTCGGCTGGTTCGGGCAAGTCTAACAGTATTGCTTGGACATCTTATCGCTTAGCATCGCTGTTTGTTAACGATAAGCCTCTTTTTGATTCGATAGTTGTTGTTACCGACCGACGCGTGCTAGACAGCCAGCTACAAGAAACAATATCTGGCTTTGATCATGCGATTGGCTCTGTTGTAACCATCGGCAAAGACAAAACTTCGGCAGACCTTAGAGACGCTATTAACAGTGGAGCACGTTTGATTGTTTCAACGCTGCAAAAGTTCCCAGTAATTTATGACCAGGTAGAAAACGAGGGCAAGCGCTTTGCCATAATCGTGGATGAGGCTCACTCATCGCAGACTGGCACGAGCGCCCTAAAACTCAAGACTGCCTTGGCAGATAAGCGCGATGCCCTAGAAGAATATGCCGAGATAGAGGCCGAGGCAGAGGAGGCAGCCAGCGACTGGGAAGACGAACTTGCGGGCGAACTTGCAAGTCATGGTCGCCATGAGAACTTGACCTTTGTGGCATTTACTGCCACCCCAAAGGCTCAAACGCTCGAGATTTTTGGCGACGAGGCACCGGATGGCTCTTATCACCCGTTTCATATTTACTCGATGCGACAAGCCATCGAGGAGGGCTTTATCATGGATCCACTGGCTAATTACGTTAGCTACTCTGAGGCCGTGGAGCTTGCTCGCAAAGTTCCCGATAATCCTGATGTTCCTAGCAGTCCCACCCTAAAACTCCTGCGCAAATACAAGGAACTGCACCCTTATGCGCTAGGGCAAAAAGCTGAGCTAATAGTTGAGACTTTCCGCAGCGTTACGCGCACAAAGATCAAGGGCAAGGGCAAGATGATGGTAGTTAGCGCTTCGCGCTTGGCCACGGTGCGTTATTACCACGAGATTAAGCGTTATATGCAAGCTAAGGGCTACAACGATATTGAGGTTTTGGTTGCTTTTTCGGGCTCCATTACCGACCCAGCAGACGGAGCAGAAGGACCTGAATACAGCGAATCTTCTATAAATATTGGACATAACGGCAAACGCGTTAATGAGCGACAAACCAAAGAGGAGTTTCATAACTACGGTGACATATTAGTTGTTGCCGAAAAGTATCAAACAGGTTTTGACGAAGCCTTGCTGCACACACTTGTTGTGGACAAGAAGCTCAAAGGTGTAAAGGCAGTGCAAACGCTTTGCCGCATAAATCGTATACACCCCGACAAGGAAGATACTTATATCCTCGACTTTGCAAACAAGCCCGACGACATTCAAAAAGCGTTTGAGCGTTTTTATACCGAGACTTCGCTTACTGAGCAAATTAATACCGACCTTCTCTACGAGGTGCAAAACCAAATTCGCGCTTATGGGCTCTATGACGAGTCTGACATTGAGGCAGCTGCAAAGATTGTTTTTACAGATGGCAAGGGCAAGGCGGTAAAAAATGTTCAAGGTCAGCTTGCGGGGGTGTTAAAACCCGCGGTAGATCGCTACAACGAGTTAGACGAGAACAAGCGTTACAACGTGCGTCGCAAGGTTAGAACCTTTTGCAAGTGGTACAACTACATCACGCAGATTGTGCGCATGTTTGATCGCGAGCTCCATAAAGAATATGTGTATTTGAGTTACCTTAGGCATTTGCTTACTGCCGACAAGATAACTGTTGAATCTGTAGACGACAAGGTAGAAATGAGCTACTACAAGCTCAAGCAGGAGTTTGAGGGGAGCATCTCGCTTAATGGCGGCGGTGGCGAGCTTAAGCCCAACAAGAGTAACAAAACTTTTGTGCTCGATAAAAAACGCGACCCGCTTCAAATTGTTATCGACAAGTTCAACGAACAATGGTCGGGGGACTTTACCGATGGTGACAGGGTTGTAATTGTTAATTTATGGAAACGGATTTCGGAAAAACCAATTGTGAAAGAAACTCTTAAGCGCGATGGCGAGAAAATGTTTCTAACTAGTTTTTTGCCAAAGGCATTTGACGAAGAAGCCCGCAAAGCTTTTGAAGAAAACACAGAGTCTTTTACAAGCTTGTTTGAGAACAAAGACAAATACGTTGCAATGATGAATGCAATTGGGGAGATGCTGGTGCGAAAGTTTAAATAGCTTAGTGCAACAGGGCAGTGAGGTTTGGGCTCATTGTTTTTGGGTTCGAGTGAATATTTGAGGATGAAGCGGGTATTTAAGGGCGGAGTGAGAGTTAAAGTTCCGAGTGAACGCTTAAAAACAAAGCAGCGAGCATTTAAAATCCGAGTGAATAATTAAGAGCGAAGCGAGATTAGCTGAGAGTCGAGAGATATTTTGACTACGTGCTTTTCGCTTCGCTCATGTGTTTTTGCTTAGGGCTTCTGCAACCCTTTTAAGCTGCTAGAGGATATAGCAAGTTCCATACTTTGATTTGCAATTCCTCATCGTCGATTCCAAATACTATAGCTGCAAATTGAAGACCAAGCGCACCATCGGGATTTTTGGTTTGAACCTCGTTAGAAGTAAGCGACATTGCAGTTACGTTTTGCTCAATTATTGTGCATTTAATGTGCCCGATTGTGCCGCCACCATCTTCACACCAAGTGCCCAGCTCTTTCATAACATTTTCAAGAACGTCTTTAGCCTTTGCAGAGTCTAGCGCCAAGTGCATTGATGCCGAAGCAATGCTTGCTCCCTCGTGCGTTGATCTGTCTACAAATCCATCTTTGGTGCCTATTACCATGCGACCTTCTGGAACATGTCCGTGACCGTGACCATGCCCCGAGCAGCCTCCGTGACCGTGACCATGCCCGCCGCCGCCATGACCGCAGCAGCCTCCGTGCTCATGATCGTGACCTCCGTCTCCGCCGTGTCCATGCCCCGAGCAGCCACCGTGACCGTGGCCACCGCCGCCATGACCGCCATCACCATGCTCATGCCCGTGCGCGTGTTCGCATCCGCCCTGAGTCGTCTTAAAATTATCCTCTGCCATCTTTAATCACTCTCCTAAAATATCCAAACACATCTTATCGTCCAGCTTGTTTTGCATACTTACTTTATAAATATTTGCGCTTTTGTTCATGGTCATAATTTCTGCTGCCACATCCTCAGCCTCTTTTTCAGAAACCAAATCGACCTTGTTAACCAAAACCGTGGATGCATCAACCAGTTGATCTTCAATTAAGTTTCCTATGGCAGGTCTTATTCTGGGCCATCTCTTTGCGTCTACTATAGTGCAAATTCTAGTAGGAACATCTCCCATGCCCTTGTTTATCATCTCGGCAATAGACGCAGGACACGCAACCCCTGTAGCCTCCAAAATTATCAGCTCGGGATCGTATTCATCTTTTATTTGCTTAATAGTTGGAACAAGTTCGCCTGCCAGCGTGCAGCACACGCATCCGGCAAACATGTTTTGAACTTGCAAACCCCCAGATTTTAGAAGCACATCGTCTACGCCAACTTCGCCAATTTCGTTTTCGATTATAACTACCTTTGCGCTGCTATCTGCATCATCTCCAATTACATGTTTAGCAAGTTGAACCAAAATCGTTGTTTTTCCGGAGCCCAAAAAGCCTCCCAAAATCAAAATCTTCAAACGATCTTCGCCTCCTAATCATCTAATTAACTATAAAAAAATTTAAAAATCACATCAATGCTCGGCATAAAACATGTATAGTTTATATAGTTTGTTATATGCATGTTTAAGTGCATACTATTAAGAATAACCCAAAAACATATTTTGCAAGGTCTTATTTGTCCACAATTTATATTGTTTTAAAAATTCGTGTGCAATTTTTGTTTATCGTTTGTTTGCTTTTGCAAATTTTATGTATTTCATGAATGGCAAACATTTTTGCATATGGTTTTTGGGTAAAATTTTTTAAGTCTTTGAATTAGAGTTTTTGCTTTAGAAAGATTTGGTGTTTAGATGTCCAAGTTTATCTTTGTTACAGGCGGAGTAGTATCGTCATTAGGTAAGGGAATTACAGCAGCTTCGCTAGGTCAGTTGCTCAAAGCCAGAGGATATAAGGTAACAATGCTTAAGATGGATCCTTATTTAAATGTGGATCCTGGAACCATGAGTCCATTTCAGCATGGTGAGGTTTTTGTTACAGAAGATGGCCACGAGGGAGACCTAGATTTAGGACATTATGAGAGATTTATTGACGAAAATCTCACTAGGGCTTCAAATTTTACGCAAGGCTCAATTTATCAATCGCTTATCTCTAGAGAGCGCCGCGGAGATTTTTTGGGTGGAACCGTTCAGGTTATTCCACATGTTACAAATGCTATTAAAGAGCGGGTTGATCGCATAGGCGAGCAGTCGTCTGCCGACATAGTGATTATAGAAATTGGCGGCACTATCGGAGATATCGAAAGTCAGCCTTTTATTGAGGCGGCTAGACAGTTTAAAAAATCTAAGCCAGAGCATGACGTTTGTTTTGTTCACGTTACTTTGGTTCCATATATTGCTGCAGCTCACGAGGTTAAAACTAAGCCCACGCAGCACTCTGTAAAAGAGTTGCGCTCCATTGGGGTTCAGCCAGACTTTATTGTTTGCAGGTCTGATCACGATATTGAAGACAGCGTTAGAGAAAAAATTGCTATGTTTTGCGATGTGCAAACAGAAGATGTGATTTCTTGCTCGGACGCTCCAACAATTTATGATGTTCCGCTTGTAATTCATGAGCAAGATTTTGACACCAAGGTTTTGGCATGTTTGGATTTGCCAATCTCTAGAATTAACCTAAAGCCTTGGAAAAATTTTGTTAACAAGGCAGCTAAGTGCCAAAAAGAGGTCGACATAGCGGTTGTTGGCAAATATGTTTCTCTGCCCGATGCTTATTTGTCTGTTAACGAGGCGCTTTATCATGCAGGCGTATTTCATGGGGTTTGTGCAAATGTTCATCTAATCGATGGCGAGACTCTTATAACAGACGGCGTAGACAAAGTGCTAGGCAACATGAATGCAATTTTGGTTCCTGGCGGTTTTGGTGCGCGTGCATTTGAGGGCAAGATAGCTGCAATCAAATATGCTAGAGAAAACCAAATTCCATTCTTGGGAATTTGTTTGGGTTTGCAAGCCGCTGTTGTTGAATTTGCTAGACATGTGGTTGGACTAAAGGGCGCGTCTTCTGCAGAATTTAGTGAGGAGCTCGAATATCCTGTAATTGATCTTATGCCTGAGCAAGAAGATATTGCAGACATGGGCGGAACTATGCGACTAGGTGCTTATCCTTGCAAGCTAGAAGATGGCACCAAGGCATTCGAGGCATACGGGCAGCAGCTTGTGTACGAAAGACATCGTCACCGCTATGAGGTCAATAATGCTTATCGAGAGCAGCTTAGTGAGGCGGGGCTAAAGGTTTCGGGTGTTTCTCCAGATGATCGCTTGGTAGAAATGATTGAGCTGCCAAAACATCCTTGGTTTGTTGCTACTCAAGCTCATCCAGAGTTTAAGAGTCGTCCAACGCGTCCTCACCCTCTATTTAGAGAATTTGTTGGTGCTGCTATTGCAAAGAGGTACCCAAAGGGAAACTAGGATATCTTTTGGATAGTGCGATAATGTGTTAAGTGCATGAAGTGCGTGAGGCAGGTTTTTAAGCCTCACGCTTCTTTTTTGCTCTAGGGTGGCATGTAAAATATTCTTGCCTTATGTGCGCTCTGTCTACATGTGTGTATATTTGAGTTGTGGATATGTCACTATGACCCAAAATATCTTGGATAGCGCGAAGGTCGGCACCACCTTCTAGCATGTGAGTTGCAAAAGAGTGCCTTAGAGTATGTGGGTGCAAGCCGTGCAGCCCAACATTTTCTCCATAAGACACAACAATATCAAACACGGCTTGTCTTGTGCAGCGTTTTCCTCTTGCATTTAGAAAAACTGCCACCCCATCTGGAGGGGAGGTCATCTTTTTGGGATGAAGCAAAAGTCTGCCTCGCTCTAGGTAGTCTTTTAGGGCTGCAAGTGCTGTGCCTCCAATGGGAGACAAGCGCTCTTTTGAACCCTTGCCAATCACTTGAACAAAACCCTCGTCTAAAAAAAGCGATTGAATATTTAGACCAACAAGTTCAGATACGCGCAGCCCACAACCATATAAAACTTCAAGCATTGCACGGTCGCGCATACCACATGGTGTGTCTGGAAACTTTTGGTCTAGCAGCATAGACACTTGATCTATGTCCAAGACCTGAGGAAGCCTTTTTGGTTTTGTTGGCAAAGGAACGGTGGATGCAGCATCTAGCTCAGCATACCCCTCCAAAACACAAAACTTTTGAAACCCTTTGATTGCAGCGAGTGTTCTTTCTGTGCTCGCTGGAGAAAAACCTGTGGAGCTAAGCACAGCCAAATATTTCTCAATATCTTTGCGCTGTATTTTATCTGCTGAGGTTATGCCTTCTTCTGCCATCCAGGCGCAGTAGCGTCTTATGTCTCGCATGTATCCGTCGAGGGTGTTTTTTGATGCACCTTTTTCTATTAGCATGTATGTTTCAAATTCCATAAAAGCTGTTTTGTAGCTATCTGGAATGTTGGCATCTAGATATTTGGGGCGCTCGTTTATTGTGGGACGCTCAGTGTTTGTTTGTATGTTGTTTGTGGCTGGCACCTTTATACCCCCAAGAGATTAAGGCGCATATCGGGGTCTCCAATATGTCTGCCAATGTGCAAACCTGCACTATATGCTGTTAGAAAAAACCAGGGGTCTTGTGCAAAACCTCTGCCCATGGTTGTAACTTTTATTCCTCGGGTGTTTATTTTGTTTGCGAGTTCGGCGGCTGCGTTGGTGGGATTGTTAGAAGCATTATCAACAGAGTTGGCGCAAGTGACAACAGTACCGCCATCATTACCAGTGTTATCAACACTAGCGGTAGCGTTGGCGCCAGTAATAGTGCCATCGGCAACGCCAACGCGCTCAGCATCAACATCCTCACCATCCATACGCATATCTACAGCAACTAGATTGTGCTTGCTTGCTATGTCAAAGCTATCTAGCTGACCAAAAATCACATTTTGCAAATTTTTGTCTAATTGAGCCGGATAACACACACATGCGCGAGCCAAAGCAAGCTGCCCTAGAGCTGTAAGAAAGTGATGGCTCACACCTCTGTGTCGCTTACGTCTATCGCCAAAAGAAACCCTCATAACTGCTACAGGATTTCCCCCAAGGGCAGACACCGCATTTATGCTTTGCGCCTGAGCATATCCTCCGTTTCCAAGAGCTGTGGAAGTTCCTGCAATTCCTGGCCCTATGGCAACTATAATCGCGTCTGCGCCGAGACCAGCATATGCTGCCACCAAGCCTGAATACAAGCTAACAGCCTCATAATCTCCGCCCGTAGCCTGTCCGCAGGTGATAGTTGCATCTATAAGTCCGGTTTCTTTGCACTGTCTCCCAATGTTAGAAAATCCAAATACCAAAGACGCTTCGTCGGTCATGCAATATACAATCTTGGCAGCGGGATTTGCGCACTTTATTCCGGCTGCTACTAGCGGAACCTGGCTGTGTAGTCCACAACATGCGACCGGCATGCCATCAATTGTTGTTATATCGCGCAGTTTATTATGCAGGGGAGAATGTTCGTCTTCGATAGTATCAACTGCACACTGCAAAGGCGTATATCTAAGCTTCATAATTTTGCTTTGAGGTTTTTTGGGGTTGTGAGTTTTACACTCAAAACTGCCAGAAGATTCTCCAGAATTACCCGCAGATTCTATAAAACTGTCCGCAGCTTCTCTAAGACTAACCGCAGACTCATTGCCACAATTAGCAAACTCAGAACCAACCTCAGCAAGCTCAGACTCAAGTTCTCCAAACTCAGGATCCACCTCAGCAAACTCAGGATCCACCTCAGCAAACTCAGAACCCAGCTCAGAAACCCCATCACTCAGCTTGCATATCACAAAGTCGTATCCGCCTGTGCCAAGCTGCATTTGAGTTGCTTCTATGTTGAGCTTAACCACATCGCCCGCACAACATGAGCCAACCAGCTCCTTGTAGCAAATCGCTCGATACTCTCTGCCAGATATCTCAAGTATCTGCAAATCAGCATATTCTTTTTCGACGCTCTCAACTGTTCCAACTGTAGTTTGCATCTCATAACCTCTCTTAAACTCTTATAAATGTTAGCTTGCAAGATTGCTGCACAAATCACGGAGTCAAATATGGCGGCGAACGGCATACAGTCAAAAAATTTTCCAAATATTCCTAAAACTTATCCCACTCCATAACACCAACAATATATTGTGCATGAACATTTGTTCGCTCCCACATATGCAAATTTACTAGCGCAAACACTCAAATTTTTCTCCCATATTGATGCTTGGTGTGAGTCAGAGGTGGATAAAGTGGCATAAAACATTTGCATTGCGGCATGATTTGGGATAAGATGTCAACATCAGCTTAAGCCAAACGAAGTTTTACAAAGAAGGGAGCAACGAGATGACCCAGGGTCTCTATGGTGAATACAATCACACCATGGATCCCAAAGGAAGAGTCTCCCTTCCTGCAGGATTTCGTAAGGCGCTGCCCGAGAGGCTCGTGCTGGTTCCAGGTCCGCAAGGACAAGTGAATGTTTTTTCTGAAGAGGATTTCTCTAAATGGAAAAACGAACTTATGGAAGAGCACGGTGGCTACAAGGTAAAAGGCGGTGCTTCGGATACTGCAAAGCTTCGTCTTTTTCTAAACAGCTGGGCTCAAGGAGTTGACGTTGACACAGCAGGACGCATTAATGTTCCAAAGAAGCTGCGTGAGCGTGCAGGACTCAAGAAAAACGTCGTGGTTGTTGGCGATGAGGATCATGCTTGTTTGTGGGATGCTGGCAGGTGGGAAGAGTACATGCAAAACTATGACTTTTCTGACATTTGCTTCTAGGCAAAGCGCAAACGCAAGCGCATTATCGTCGCAAGCTAACGCAAGCGTTTAAGAGCAAGAGTTATGAGTCTCGCGCAAGGGTTTTAAGGATTTAAGCTGATGGCTAGAGATTTGACAACAGAATATCGGCATACTCCAGTGATGGCTTTTGAGACTATAGACAGTTTAGATCTCAAAAAAACATCTGTTTTTGTGGATTGCACACTTGGGGGAGCGGGTCATACAACGCTTGCAGCAAACAAAATTGGAACAGGCGGAATTCTTATTGGAATAGACGAAGATCCAATGGCAATAAATGCAGCGAGTGCAAGAATTGCAAACGAGCATCCCGATGCAGACTTTCGTGCGATGTTGGGAGACTTTGCAGACCTCGACTCTATATTGTGCAAGGCTGAAGTTCCAGGCGTCGATGCGGTGCTTATGGATTTAGGCTTAAGTTCCCCACAAATTGACTTTCCCGAGCGGGGCTTTTCTTATAAAGAAGACGCACCCCTAGATATGCGAAGAAATCCGGGCAAACATTCTATAAACGCAGCAGAGGTCATTAACACTTTAAACGAACCAGACCTCACCCGGGTTCTCCGAGATTATGGGGAAGAAAAGTGGGCATCTAGAATTGCTTCTTTTATTGTGAGGCAAAGGCAAGATGAACCTATCCAAACCACGATGCAGCTTGTAGATGTTATAAAGGCAGCAATACCAGCTTCTGCAAGACGCAGTGGAGGACATCCAGCAAAGCGAACATTTCAGGCTCTGCGAATTTATGTAAATAACGAGCTTGAGGAGTTAAAAACCGCGCTAGATGCAGGGATTAGATGGTTAAATCCAGGTGGTCGAATTGCGGTGATTAGCTATCACTCACTAGAAGACAGAATTGTTAAAGATGCCTTTTTGGATTTGGCACGTGGGTGCATATGTCCGCCGGATATTCCGGTATGCGTGTGTGGCAACGAGCCAAAGATAAAAATAATTACTAGAAAGCCGATAGTCGCGAGCAAACAAGAGCTCGAGTTAAATCCTAGGTCTAGAAGTGCCAAGTTAAGAGTTGCTCAAAAGCTTGACACAACTATGATGCAAAACTAAAAGGCGCTCATGCTTTAAAAAGCAAAGCAGCGCAAAAAAACATAGATTATTTACGAAAGCCCGCTTTAACTGGTTAACTTTTTTATATGAGTAGCCGCTTTAAACGGGCTTTTAAACAAACAGGTAGTTGCACTTCTAACATACATTTGCCAAACAGAGGTTAAACAAATCAAGGACGTGTTATAGAGATGGCAAGCGCAGCAAGGGCATATAGTTCACAACAGCAATATCGCAGATACGACGCTTATGGCACATATGGTGCATATGACACTTATGAAGCATATGAGCAACCGCGACCACGTCGTTCAAATATTGAAGTTCACCCTGGCAAGCGCAAAGAGACACAAGCCGCAGCCAATAGAGCTGTGTTTATATGCAAAATTGCTCTTGTAATTATTGCCGTGCTTGCTGTTATGTGCATAGCTAGAATTAGATTAATCAATGCTTCTATGGATACCCTAGCTCAAGCAAGCGAGATCAACAATTCGATTGACGAGGCAAAATCACTTGGAACTCAACTTGAGGTTCAATATTATGCAGCAGCAAATCCCAATAAGGTTAAATCTTATGCTTCTGAGAATTTGGGAATGTCTGCGGCTAGTGTATCTGGAACTACAGTGGATTTAACACCTGATGTTATTAAAGAGGCGATTCCTTCGACGGTTACAGGAGGCATCGCAGTTTGTGAAAGCGCTATGGCTGAACGTGCAGCCCAGGCACAAGCGGAGTCTGAGACCCAAGCTCAATCTGGGGCCGAGGCAGCGACCGAGGATGCAGCTCAAACAGAAAATGCATCTTTGGCAACAGAGCAAAATGCAAATGTAAACTAGTTAGTGGTAGGGCGAATGCAAAGCTAAGCGCATGACAGGTAGTAGAGACGGAAGAGATAAAAGAAATGCAAGACCGAACGGGGGGACAGGTTCTTCTCGTTCGGTCTTGCCACGTAGAGGAAACAAAAGAGCAAATATAAAAGTTGGTTCTAGGTATAGTAAAAAGGTTTCTAATAGCACTTTATCTAGCACAGGTGACAGATATAGAAGACCTAGAAACAACTCAGGTGCAGGTCCTAGTGCAGGTCGTCCACACTCTTCAAATAATCGCTCGAACAGGATAAATTACAATAAATCCTTTATTGATCGTTTTGAAGAAAATGCTTTTGGCGGCGCAGACATTAGCAGCAGACCGTCGGTTATCATAGCTATCTTTTTAGCATTAGCTGCAATTATTCTTATTAGACTTGCGTTGCTGCAAATTTTTGATGTTTTTGGATATCAAGATTATGCCACTTCGCGCAGAACTGCCGAAGAAACTATATTTGCCAAACGAGGCACAATTTACGACAGAAATGGCAACATCTTGGCTATGAGTGTAGAGGCAGCAACAGTTTGCTGCGACCCTAGGCAAGTAGAAAATCCACAAGCTACAGCAGAAGAGCTTGCAAAACTTTTGGGTGGAAACAAAGAAGATTACATCGAGGCCTTAAGCAAGGATTCGGGTTTTTCGTATGTTAAGCGCCAAGCAGATGCAAGCGTAATCGACACGATGAAGGCTCGAAAACAAGAGCTGCGCAAGGCGACATCGTCTACAACGTCTTCCACATCCTCGACTTCCACATCATCCTCATCTTCAACAACATCATCATCACAGGTTCCACAAACTGTTTTAGATGGTGTATATTGCATAGAAGATACAAAACGTGTTTATCCCTATGGCTCAGTAGCTGGGCAAATTTTGGGGTCTGTTAATGTGGATGGCGAGGGTGTTAGTGGACTTGAACTTGAGTATGATGATATTCTAAAAGGCACTAATGGCTCTAAGAGCACGGAGCGCGGACGCACCGGAATGGATATTCCAGGAGGTAGTGTTGTGCACGAAGAAGCAGTTGATGGTCAAGACATTATGATTTCTATAGATGTGGAGCTTCAGGCTGTTGCCGAAGAAACTTTGGCGCAAGAAGTTCAGTCATCTAATGCAAACAGCGGCAACTTAACGGTTATTGATGGTAATACCGGCGAGATTTATGCGGACTGCTCGACCCCTCTTTTTGATCCAAACAATAGAGCTAATGCTGAGGAGGGCGCTCAGTCGCTCAAGTCTGTTAGCACAACATACGAGCCCGGTTCTATCTTTAAGCCTGTTACGGCTGCTATTTTGCTAGATGAGGGCTTGGCTACTTCAGACGAAACCATTACAGTTCCAGGTTCTCTAGATTATGGACAGTGGACTATCACTGATGCTCATGAACATGGCACGCAGCAAATGACTTTTAAAGAGATTATTGAGCAGTCGTCAAATATTGGAATTTCGCTTCTTGAGGAACGCGTGGGCACGGAGAATTTTTATAACCACCTAGTTGAGTATGGCTTTGGCAAGGCTACAGGGCTTGATTATCCAGGCGAGCTAGATGGCAGACTAAAGCACTATTCTAGCTGGTCTGAGGTTCAAGAAGCAAACATATCTTTTGGACAGGGAGTAACTGTTACAACCACACAAATGGCTTCTTTTTATGGAGTCATAGCTTCTGGGGGCAAATATGTTAAGCCTCATTTTTTGATTGGATATCCCAGCACTGGAGAAACTATCACTTATGACAGCAAGCAGTTAATCACATCTTCTACATGCGCTGTTTTAGATGACATGCTAAGCGGTGTAGTTGAAGATGGAACAGGAACTCTTGCTGCAATAGAGGGGTATACCGTAGCTGGAAAAACTGGAACATCGCAAAAGATTAACGATGATGGCACATACTCACAAGATGCTTATATTATTTCGTTTGATGGATACTTACCAAACACAAATAGCAGCTTAGCATGTGCAGTTTCTGTGGATAATCCTGCCGCATCTTCGGCTATGCCGGTATTTTCAAATGTTATGAGAACAGCATCAGAGATGTATAGAATAACGTCGTATTAAGATAGGTTATAGAGTATCTAAAAAGCGAGGGATTTATATGACAAACACTGAGAGCACAAATATGCAAGACGCGCAGGGCACACAAGACGCGCAAGGTGCGCAAGACATGCAAGACGCGCAAGACATGCAAGACGCGCAAGGTGCGCAAAACGCGCAGTGTCCAAAACTGGTTACGGATCTTTTGGTAGATGTTGAAACTCAGGTAGTGGGAGATGCATCTGTCAAAGTTACCGGCATCACCTCATCATCTAACAAGGTAGTACCAGGCGATTTGTTTTTTTGCATAGTTGGTTTTAAAAGCGATGGACACGACTATGCCCAAGATGCAGTTGAGCGCGGATGTGCCGCTTTGGTTGTTCAGCGCAAGCTAGATTTAGATATCCCTCAGTTTGTTGTAGAAAACACGCGCAAGGCTATGGCTTTGGCATCGGCTCGTTTTTATGATATGCCTTCTACAAAAATGCAGGTCATGGGAGTTACCGGCACTAATGGAAAAACTACCACAGCTTATCTTACAGACTGGATTGCAAGCTATGCAGGACAACGTACAGGCGTGATTGGCACAGTTGAGACCAGAATTGCAAATGAGAAAATACATGCCGACCACACAACGCCTGAGTCTATAGATTTGCAGCGTCTCCTAAATCAAATGGTCGAGGCAAAGTGCGAGCTGGTTTCTATGGAGGTTTCGAGCCACGCCATAGATCTATACAGAGTACTAGGAACCAAGTTTGCGGTGGTTGGATTTTCTAATCTTACTCAAGACCACCTTGATTATCACAACACAATGCAAAACTACTTTGAGGCAAAAGCAGCACTCTTTAACAAAACTTATGCTTCAAAAGCGGCAATTTGCATTGATAACGAATATGGCGAGCGCTTGGTTGATATTGCTAAAAATAACGGGCTAGATGTTGTTAGCGTTGGTTTTAATAAAGATGCGGATATCCATATACTGGGCGTTGACTATCAAACCACGCATACAACAATAGAGATTGACTTGCTAGGCGAGGAATTTAAGTTCGACTACCCGCTTATAGGTCACTTTAATGTTGAAAATGTGCTTTTAACCATAGGTCTTGCCCATCAGCTTGGATACAAGGATCTAAAGATTTGCAAGGCGCTTCAGTCTGCTCCGCAGGTGCCCGGCCGCTTAGAAAGAGTGGCAGCGCCTAGACTAACACCCAGGCAAACTCATGACAAACTTGGATTTTCTGTTTTTGTTGACTATGCTCACACTCCAGATGCAATTTATAACGCCATTGGAGCACTTAAGCCAATCACAAAAGGCAACCTCATAATTGTATTTGGATGCGGCGGAGACAGAGATAGAACCAAAAGACCCAAGATGGGCGCTGCCGCATGTGAAGCTGACCAGATTGTGGTTACTAGCGACAATCCTAGAACAGAAGATCCAATGCAAATTATTGAAGATATATTGCCTGGCATGACTTCTGGCGAGGGCAGATATACTATTATTGCCGATAGAGGGGTTGCAATTGCTCATGCATGTGCGCAGGCTCACCCTGGAGATAATGTGTTGATTGCTGGCAAGGGTCACGAAGATTATCAGCTAGTGGGCAACCAAGTCTTGGATTTTGATGACAGAGTAGTTGCCTCACAAGAACTAGAAAAGCTAGTAGAGGGGGAATTAGCTTGAAACTCACAAGAGAACAAATTATAGGCGCGATTGGCTGCATGGTTTTGGTTGAGCCAAGCGCGGCAGACGTTGATATAGACCATGTTGTTTGGGATTCGCGCGAAGCAGACAACAAATGCGTATTTTTGGCTATTGAGGGCGAGAAGGTAGATGGCAATAACTTTATCCCTCAAGTCATAGACGCAGGCACAAAGATGATTATCGCAACTCGCGACCTAGATCAAAGTGTGATTGATCAAGCAAAAAATGCCGACGCATCAATCATAAAAGTTGCAGATTATCTAGAAGCTATGCATGAGCTTGCTGCATTTAACAGGTCTAGATTAACCCTAAATGTTGTTGGAGTAACCGGCTCTAGCGGAAAAACAACCACCAAAAATATGATTGCGCAAGTGTGTTCGGCTCAGTTTAAAACCGTGGCAACAGCTGCTAATCAAAATAACGAGCTGGGCGTTCCTAATACTGTTTTGCGTGCAGATCCAGATACACAAGCCTTGGTTGTTGAAATGGGCATGCGAGGGCTTGGTCAAATACAAAGTTTGTGCAAGGCAGTACATCCAACAGTTGGAGTTATAACCAACATCGGAACTGCTCACGAAGAACTTTTGGGGAGCCAAGAAAATATTGCACACGCTAAGTCGGAGCTAATAGAGGCGCTTCCAAAAGGGGAGGGTGTTGCCGTCTTAAACGGAGACGACCCATTCACTCCACATATTTGCGAATTTGCACAAACAGACTCACGCCATGTGGCTGTGCTTTTGTATGGCTTGGGAGATAACTGCGATGTGCACGCAGATAACATTGAATTTTCGGATAATGGGTTGGCATCTTTTGATGTAGTTTTTCCAGATGGCAGAGCAGGTCACATTAATTTGCCCCTAGCTGGCAAGCATAATGTTTCTAATGCTCTAGCGGCCGCGGCAGTTGGATTTGCGCTCGATATGCCTATAGAAAAAATCTGCAATGCACTAAACCGAGCTCAAGGTCAGTCTATGCGACAAGAGATCATAGAATCTCACGGCATAAAAGTAATAAATGATGCTTATAATGCAAATCCAGACTCGATGGCAGCAGCGCTTGATCTTCTAAAAATTATGCAGGCAGATGGCAAAAAAGTAGCTGTTCTAGGAGACATGGGTGAGCTTGGAAAAAACGAGAAGCAAGCTCACTTTAACACGGGAGTTAAGGCTGCGCAGTCTGAGGTTGATTTGCTAGTTTGCATAGGTGAGCTGGCTCAAGAAATTGCCGCTGGTGCAACAAAGGCGGGTATGGACAATTCTCAAGTCATAAAATGTAGTGATATTGCCTCTGCGCTCACAGCCCTCAAGCAAGAGGTGACAAGTGGAGATGTGGTGTTGGTAAAGGCATCTCGCTTTATGGAACTCGAGAGGGTTGTCGAGGAGTTGGTAGATAAATGCTAGAACTGGCTAAGTACCCAACGTTTTTGATTTTTTTGTCTATGTTTTTATCGTTGGCAATAACGATTGTGGTGTTGCCATTTTGGATTAAAGTGCTCAAAGTAAAGGGGATTGGGCAACAAATTAGAGCAGAGGGACCCCAACGCCATATGGTAAAGCAGGGAACACCTACCATGGGCGGCGTGATAATTCTTATCGCTATGTCGGTGTCGTCTCTTTTGATTTTAGCAATCTCTCAAAATGTTGATGCGCTAACTGTTTTGATTGTGCTAATATGCACGCTTTTAACGGGTGCGCTAGGCTTTGTTGACGATGTTACAAAGGTATTTAAGCAGCGTTCTTTGGGACTTAGCCCTAAGGCAAAGCTCATAGGACAAGTTGCAATCTCTATTGTATTTTGCTTGCTGGCAGTTAATTTGTTGGGCGTGAGCCCAGTTGTCAACATTCCATTTGTTGTAGAAATTAACTTAGGGGTGCTAACCACTACAATTCCTGTAGGAGATAGCGCTATCCAAATCCCTTGGTTATATGTTGCATTTGTAACAATTTTTATGGCAGGAATGTCAAATGCGGTGAACTTAACAGATGGCTTGGACGGACTTGCAGGCGGATGCGTAATGATCGCCATGCTTGCAATGGGCGCACTTGCATATAGATCCGACTCCTTGGAGATGGCAGTTTTTTGCGGTGCTGTAGCTGGAGGATGCGTTGGCTTTATTTGGTTTAACACCTACCCCGCGCAAATTTTTATGGGAGACACAGGTTCGCTTGCCTTTGGAACGGCTCTAGCCGCTGTATCGGTTGTAACAAAAACTGAGGTTATAGCTCTAGTTGTTGGAGGCTTGTTTGTATTTGAGGCACTTTCTGTAATTATTCAAGTTGCACATTTTAAACGCACCGGAAAACGCATATTTTTGATGTCGCCTTTTCATCATCATTTAGAAAAGAAGGGCTGGTCGGAACCTCAGGTTGTTACTCGTTTGTGGATTGTAACAGGCTTGCTTGCATGCATTGGTTTTGGCTGGTATTTTACGGTTGGAATGCTCTAGGGGCAAAACGCGTTAAGCCTTATTTAGACTTTTTAGGAGCTTAGACTTAAGATGACACAGGATTTGGGAAATGTTTTAATATGCGGACTTGGCAAGAGTGCGGGCTCTGCTGCGCTTTGGTGTGCTGATCATCTTAGGTGTTGTGAACCCAAAGACGGGTTTTTGGTTCAATCACTTACTATATATGCTGGTCCTAAGAGTGAGTCGGCTAAGGCTTATGAGAATAAAATCAAGAGGGAAGGCGTCTCTGTAATTTATGACACAGAAGATATTGAGGGCAAATTTGATCTTGCAATCAAAAGTCCAGGGATATCCGTCTTTTCTGATTTCTACAAAAATGCTGCCGCGGCTTCTAACGAGGTAATTTGTGAGCCGGAATTGGCTTATCGCGTATCTCCTCAAAAGTGGGTAGGAGTAACGGGAACCAATGGAAAAACAACCACAACAACTCTTACGGCTTCGCTTTTTGAGTCTGCAGGAATTGGCGCCCACGCATCTGGAAACATAGGACTTCCTTGCATAGATGCCATACAAGAACGTGCGAGCGATGATTATATTGTAGCCGAGCTTTCGTCGTTTCAGCTTGCCTCTATGCACACATTTGCACCAGATGCTGCAATTTTGCTAAACATTACACCCGACCATGTTGAGTGGCATAAGACTCTTGAGCACTATGCCAACTCAAAAATTCAGATATTTAAAAACCAGACCCCCAATCAGTTCGCAATAATTGACTGCACTGCAAAAAACACAAGGCAGGTTGCTTTGGATCTTATGAAGGGCGGTCACTCGGTTATAGTTGTTGGAGGTCCTGAGGGTTTAGAGCAAGACTATCTTCCAATAGATGAGTTTGATAACAGTATGGGCGGATTTTTTGAAGAATGTGATTGTGAGCATTTGGGAAGCGCATATGTTAGAGATGGTCAGCTCATGGTAGATATAGATGGTGAACTTCACGAACTCGCATATGCATCTGACCTCAAAATTCTAGGCGGGCACAACTTGCAAAATGCACTGTGCGCTGCTGCTGCCGCCATTGCGTGCGGTGTGTCAGATGAAGACGTTGCACGCGGACTTGTGATGTATCGTCCAATGGAACACAGGGTTGAGCCATGCGGAACGGTTAGCGGGGTTCGCTATTATAACGACTCCAAGGCAACCAACACCGATGCCGCCGCAAAAGCTCTAACTGCATTTGACGCTGGCAAAATAGTTTTGCTCCTAGGGGGTCACGACAAGGGAACAGACCTCACAGACCTAGTGCAAGATTGTTTGGAGAGATGCAAGGCAGTGGTGTGCTTTGGAGAAGCAAAAGACAGATTTTATGATGCATTTGCAAAGGCTAAGCAAACATCTAACTTTGGGTGTGCGCTGCTGGAGGCTCCTCATCTAAAAGAGGCTCTTGATGTAGCCAGCAAAGCTGCAACAGAAGGTGATGTTGTTTTGCTGTCTCCTGCTTGCTCTTCGTTTGATGAGTTTGGTTCTTTTGTGGAGCGCGGCAACGTATTTAAGCAGCTAGTTAGTGATATGTTTGACTCATCTAGAGCAAACCAAGATAAAACAATCCAACAATAGGAAAGACTAGTTATGGACAGAGCTCAACAAAAAAGCAAATCAAAAAGCCATACGTCTTTTTTATTAAATGGCTCTATCACAAAAGGTGTTTTGGTTCCAAGGCTGATAGTTATTACAATCGTAGCCCTGCTTTTGTTTATAGGGTTGATAATGGTATATTCTGCCTCATCTGTAGAGGGGTATAACGACAAAGGATCCGCATCGTATTTTTTTGTTAGGCAACTGATATTTGTTGTTTTGGGATGCGGATTTGCAACGGCTATCATTTTCTTTACACCAAAAATATGGAATAAAAATGTTTTGCTAGCTCTGTGGGGTTTTTCTATCCTTCTGCTTGTGTTAACTTTTTTGTTAGGCTTTGTGGGACTTGGAGCTAAAAGATGGATAGACATAGCTGGCTTTACTCTTCAGCCATCTGAGTTTGCAAAAATAACCACACTTTTGGGGCTAGCATATATTATTGTTAGCTACCAAAGTGGAGAGCTAGTAGGGGGGATCAGATCTCTCATAATTTATGGAACCATATGTGTGGTAATACCTGCTGGTTTAATACTTATTCAACCAGATTTGGGAACCACGCTCGTATTGCTAACTAGCGTGTTGGCAGTGCTTTGGTTTACGGAGTTTAATGCTGGATTTTTAAAGTGGATTCTTATTGCAATAGCCGTATTGGCTATAATTGCAATTTGTCTTCAGGGCTTTAGATCAACTCGCATTTTGGCATGGCTGCATCCAGAGCTGGATCCCGATGGATATGGATATCAATCGCTAAACTCCTACTACGCATTTTCAAATGGTGGATTTTTTGGAGTAGGACTTGGAAACTCTACGCAAAAATATGAATATCTAACCTACGCATACAACGACTTTATATTTGCAATCATAGGAGAAGAGGGTGGATTTTTTGCGGTCATTGTTTTGATGGCGCTCTACATTTTGCTTCTGCTCTTTTCGTTTAGAATTGGCTCACATGCACAAAGTTCGTTTGGAATGGTTGTATGCAATGCCTCGGCTGTAACAATTGTTTTTCAGGCATTTTTGAACATGGCATGTGTTAGTGGAGTCTTGCCTGTTACCGGAAAGCCGCTTCCTTTTATTAGCTACGGCGGAAGCTCCATGCTTTCTACTATGATTTTGGTTGGAATAATTTTGTCGGTGTCGTTTAAGGATTCGCAAGACGATTCTAGACGCCGTAGAAAATCTATTAGAGACAACACGCGAGATAGACAAACGCGAGAGCGCAACCGCGGATATACGCAAGATACGAGACGTCGGCGCAGTAGCGGGCAGACGGTTGCCTGAAAGTTGCGTGGGGCGACCCGGGGTGACCTAGGGTGGCTTGAGGTAGCTTGGAGTGAGCGAGGTGACTTGGGCTGAGCGAGGTTGCATAGGCGTTGCGTGGCGTTGCCCGAGGCTGCCTAGGATTACTTGGTTTAGTTCGGGGTTGCTTAAAGGTAGCTTAAGGCAGTCTGATGTAGCCTTAAGGTGGCTTAAGATAACTTAGAGTTGCCCGAGAGCAGCTTAAATAAAAGGAGACAATTTTGAGATTTGTTATTTCTGGAGGAGGAACAGCAGGTCATATTTATCCTGCTATCGCTGTTGGCAAAGAGCTTGAAAGCGCAGGTCATGAGGTCAAATTTGCGGGTACTCCAGCAGGTTTGGAGTCAAAGCTAGTTCCTCAAGCTGGATTTGAGTTTAAGGCTTTCGATGTTTCGGGATTTAACAGAAGACACCCAACAACTCTTTTTAAATCTATCTTTAAGGCGCTAAAAGCCGCATCTAGTGCAAAAAAGTGGCTCTCCCAAATTAAGCCCGATGCTGTTATTGGCTTTGGAGGATATGTCTCAATACCAGTTGGAAGAGCGGCTTTTAAGCTAAAGATCCCACTAGTTATTCATGAGCAAAATTCTGCATGTGGAATGGCAAACAAATATCTAGCCCCGCATGCTAGTGCAATTGCTGTGACCTACGAGGTGGCAGCGAGCGCTCTCAATCATACATGTCCGTTGGTAGTTACGGGCAATCCTGTAAGAGAAGAGATACTGCACGCAGATCCTGTGGAGGCAAGAAAGACCCTGCGAATCCCGCAAGACGCAGAACTGCTGCTTGTATTTGGTGGCTCGCTGGGGGCTCGTCATATCAATACTGCGATATGCAATCTCGCACCTGAGCTTATGCAAAATAGCAATCTTTATGTTATTCATGTAACAGGGCCCAAAGAATATGACACAGTTTTCGATGCCCTCATAGACAAGGGCATCAAGCTTGCAGGTCCTAAGTTTAGTGTTGAAGATGGCTGGGAAAATCCTGATAATAGATATATGCTTACGGGTTATTTTAACCATATGGGTGAGGCTATCGCGGCAAGTGATGTGATTGTGTCTCGCGCAGGTGCTACCTCTTTAGCCGAGATAACTGCGGTAGGTGCTGTGGCTTTGCTAGTTCCTTATCCATATGCAACCGATGACCATCAAACAAAAAATGCTCAAGCTCTCCTAGATTCTGGAGCATCATATATGTGTTCAGACGATCAAGTAGAAGAAGAAATTTTTGCTACTCAACTAAAGGAGCTTTTGCAAGATAGCTCAAAAAGAGATGAAATGCGCAAGAAAACAAAGAGCCTAGGCAGAAGAAATGCTGCAGCCAAAGTTGCCTTGCTGGCACAACAGGCGGCAGGCCACAAAATAGAAGTAGGAGAAATAGATGCCTTGTAGAGATTTTGGTATAAATGATATTAAGCGCGTGCACTTTATAGGCATTGGCGGGGTCGGCATGAGCGGAATTGCTCTAGTTGCTGCTCGTCAAGGCATAAGTGTTAGCGGCTCGGATTTAAAAGAGTCCAAGTATTCAAAGTCATTGCGCGACGAGGGCATAGACGTTTTTGTGGGACACGATGCAAAAAATCTGGAGGATAGCCGCCCTGACGTAGTTGTTACATCTAGTGCAATTCCTCAAACAAATCCCGAGCTAGCTTATGCCATAGAAGCAAAAATTCCAGTTTGGCCTCGAGCAAAAATGCTAGCTTATGTTTGCAAAGAGTCTAGGGTTATTGCAGCTGCTGGCACGCATGGCAAAACAACCACTTCTTCTATGGCAGCTTCTGCACTTGTTAGCCTAGGAGCTGACCCTTCGTTTTTGGTGGGGGGAATTTTAGATGAGTTTAACTCCAACGCAAGATATGGCAGTGGCAAGTATTGTGTAATTGAGGCAGACGAGTCCGACGGCTCATTTATATATCTAGATCCTTATATTGCAATCATCACTAATATCGAAGAAGACCATCTAGACCACTACTCAGGCATTGATCAAATTAGAGATGCTTTTGCAGATTTTGTTGCCGAAATCCCTCAAGGCGGCTGTGTTATTGCATGTGCAGATTGTGAGGGAGTGCCTGAGGTTGCTAGGTCGGCTAAAGACGCAAAAGTTATTTTGTATGGTCTATCAGACGGAGCTGATGTTAGAGTTTTGCCCAGCCAAGATGGATCGTTTGATATTTTGATGCCAGGTGGCGAGAAGACTCACCTAAAGCTTGCAGCAAATCCTGGCGTTCATAATATGCTTAACGCAGCTGCCGTTGTAAGTGCTCTTGTAGAAGCAGGATATGGTCTAGACGAGTCTGCGCGTGCAGTTGAGAAGTTTAGCGGAGTGCGCAGACGTTTTGACAAAGTTGGAGAGGTGCGCGGGGTCACAGTTGTAGATGATTATGGTCATCACCCAACCGAGATAGCTGCAACAATTGAAGCGGTAGTATCTATGGGATATAAGAATGTTCACGTGCTGTTCCAACCGCATAGGTATTCTCGAACTGCCTCACTCGCTAAAGAGTTTGGAGCTGCATTTGACAAGGCAGATCAAGTAACCGTGATGGATGTTTATTCGGCTGGAGAAACTCCAATTCCAGGAGTTACGGGCAAAACTGTGGTAGACGCAATTTTGGCTCACAATCCAAATAAAAACGCTAACTGGGTTCAAGGACGTGCCGATGTTGTGAGATATTTGCTGGATAATTTGTCGTCGGGTGATTTGTTGATAACCATGGGCGCAGGAGATGTTACACAAATTGGCCCACAGATTATTGATGGGCTAAAAAGCGAAGTGGAATAACTTTAAATGGCATCTGGCAATGGTCGACTAACTAATTCGACAAACTCAAACAAAAGATCAAACACTTCGTCTCGCAGTGCAAGAAGCGCTTCATATTTTTCATCAGGAAATAGGAGAGTTGCGCCGAGCTCTGGTGGAGGACGCGTGCCGTCTTCTGGGGCTAGGGGAAGGCATGCCGGACAGGATTTGCGCCTAGACTCGCGTGTAGACAAAACTCGCGATAGAAATGCGGGGGCGAGCTCAAGAT
The DNA here is from genome assembly GCA_963661535.1 of Senegalimassilia sp. Classification (GTDB taxonomy): domain Bacteria; phylum Actinomycetota; class Coriobacteriia; order Coriobacteriales; family CADBOM01; genus CAVLCC01. The sequence continues at coordinate 17,470 of CAVLCC010000015.1, read as the reverse complement.
CTGGTGCTGGCTCAAGATCTGGTGCGGGATCTGGATCTGGTTCTGGCTCGGGTAGGCGCAAAAGCAAAGGCACCTCGAGATTAAAGAAAATCTTAATAGCGATTGTATGTGTTGCAGTTACTTTAGGAATTGCATATGTTGTTTTATCTCACACAAATGTGTTTGAGATTACATCTGTTGAAGTTGAGGGTTCAACTAGACTTTCCGATTCTTATCTAACCTCCGCTGTGTCTGTTCCCAAAGGCACAAACCTCCTAAATGTTGATGCCGCAAGCATAACTTCTAGAATTACAAAAAATGCGTGGGTGTCGTCTGTGCGGGTTAAGAGGCAGTTTCCGCACACGCTGGTTTTGCAAATAAACGAAAACACACCTTTGGCAGTTGTTGAGGTTGCGCCCAATTCGGCTAATTCTGGAACTCAATATTGGCTCATTGGATCTGACTGCACATGGATGGGTCAGGTTAGTCAAGAAGGAATGCAAAGTGCAAGAAATATGGTGATTACGTCTACAGGAGATGCAGGGTCGTCTGCTACCACCACTGCACAATCTAATAATAACAACCAGACGCAGGCACAAACGCAAACGCAAAACAGTGAGACTAATTCAAATAGTGAACAAGCGCAAGACTCTGATACTACAAATGCTACGGACGAAAGTTCGCAAGGCAGCGGTTCGCAAGATGCGAGCTCACAGCAGCAAACCACACAAAATGCGCAATCCACAGACAGCCAGCAAGAAAAAAGCATATGCACAGATGTTTATTACACGGCAACCGAGCTGTCTAAAATTCCCATAATCACCCAGACCTCTTCTGATATAACACCTGAAGTTGGAGCCATAGAAACAGACTCAGGAATAACTAATGCAATCCAAATCATAGAGGAGTCTAAAGGCGACTTTGGAGATCAAATTGCAACCATCACATCTGCTAGCGGAAGCAGCACTGGCGTAATTCTCAAAAACGGCGTAGAAATTTCGTTTGGCGAAGCAGAAGATATGGACACCAAAATAGCTGTTGCACAAGACCTGCTGAGCAAGTATGAGGGTCAAATTAGCTACATAAATGTGAGGGTGGCATCGCGTCCGGCATGGAGAGGAACAAACTAGTGAATGTAGATATAAATATGGTAGTTCCTCTAATGCCAAAAGTTCCTAGAGACTCCAACAAATATTCTAGAGGAAGTGTGCTAGTTATTGGAGGTTCGCCGCGGTATAGTGGAGCTCCAATCTTAGCAGCTAAGGCTGCGGCTAGATCGGGGGCGGGTTACACTAGTGTGATGGTTCCTAAATGTGCAGAACTTGCTGCTCGCTGTCACTTGTTGTCAATTCCTGTAATTAGCCCTGATAATACTGAGCACGGTTTAAACGCAACAAGCGTTATGCAAGAAATTGAGAGCCTAAGCCACATTGACTGCATTGTCTTAGGTCCTGGACTTGGTATTAGTGCTGAGTCCGCAAGTTTGTGCAAAGAGATACTTAAGCTAAAAGAAATTTGTGTGGTAGCAGATGCAGATGCCCTAAATTGCATATCTGGTCTGCATGATCCATCAGATACCAGCGTCTTAGATTCTTTGTGTGAAAGGCAAGGTAACTGTGTTCTCACTCCACATGCAGGGGAACTAAAACGACTCACTCAAGCCACATGTTTGTATAGCAAAGAGAAAGATAACAAAACTTTAACCATTGAGCTGTCGCAAAAACTAGGCTGCGTTGTTGTTTCCAAGGGCAGCGTTACACATATTGCACATTCAAGCGAATATTGGATGTATTTGCAAGGCACCCCAGCTCTTGCAAAAGCTGGCACGGGTGACGTTTTGGCTGGAATGATTGGCTCGTTTATAGCCCAAGGTCTTGAGTGTCAAAATGCATGTGTTCTAGGTGTTTTTGCGCATGGTTTGGCTGCAAAGATATGCGAGGGGCAGCTGGGCACGTTGTCGGTTATGGCAGAAGATGTAATTGAGGCAATTCCAAACGCGCTTATGAGTGTATAAGCTCTATGAGCTCCTGCGCGAGCTACGCATGAACCTCCACAGGCTCGCCACGACTTGCACAATCTCTCACACGCTCGCCGTGAACTCCCACGCTCTCTTGCAATCCCACCACAAACACACTCCCATAACCTCGCCACATTCTCCCACACATAAACGCTCATAAACGCTCATACACGAACTCCCACTAACTCCCAATTTGCACTTGACATAAATACGCACATATAGTTTTGCGCTAATGGTGTAAACTGTTATGCTATAAAAAAGTCTTGAAGCACTTATTTATGCGATTTTTTAACAAATTGCTGCCTTAAATAGAGACATTTGTTTCTTTTGCGGGCTAAATGCGTTTAAGATGGCAATAATTTGGTATAAGATAGATAAGTTGCAAACATCTTTTGCTTTTATCAAACGTAGCTAAAAACGAGCTGTACTTTAGGGAAAGGTGCAAAATATGTTGGAATCCTCAGCGTCAATGCTAGACTCTGCAGCATCAGATCATTTGGCTGTAATTAAGGTTGCAGGAGTTGGTGGTGGTGGAACCAACGCTGTTAACAGAATGGTCGAAGCAGGGATTAAGGGAGTTGAATTTATTGCGGTTAACACAGACCGTCAAGCTCTTTTGATGTCAGACGCAGATCAAACAGTGCACATTGGAGAAGATTATACACGCGGCTTGGGCGCAGGTGGCAATCCAGAAATTGGAGCTAGAGCTGCTGAGGAGTCGCGCAACGAAATTCGCGATGCGCTAGCAGGTGCCGATATGGTATTTGTAACAGCGGGCGAGGGAGGCGGAACTGGAACCGGTGCTGCTCCAGTTGTTGCAGAGATTGCAAGAGACGAGATAGGTGCTCTCACCGTTGCAGTTGTTACTAAGCCGTTTGCTTTTGAAGGTCGCAAGCGCACTCAGCAAGCAGAAGAGGGAATAGATGTTTTGGCAGAAAAGGCCGACACACTAATTGCTATTCCTAACGACAGACTTTTGCAAGTTATCGAAAAAAAGACAACAATGCTCGACGCATTTAGAATTGCTGATGATATTTTGCGTCAAGGCGTGCAAGGCATTACCGACCTAATCACAATTCCAGGTCTTATCAATCTCGACTTTGCAGATGTTCGCACAGTTATGAAAGATGCTGGTTCTGCAATGATGGGCATAGGAACAGCAAATGGAGACAACAGAGCAGTAGAGGCTGCTACACAGGCTGTATCCAGCAAGTTGCTAGAGTCTTCGGTTGCAGGAGCTAGACGCATTTTAGTATCTGTTGCAGGTGCTAGTGACATGGGACTTGTTGAAGTATCTGATGCAGCAAGCACAGTCACAGAAGCAGCAGATCCAGAGGCAACAATCATCTTTGGTTCTGTTATCGACGATACTTTAGACGACCAAATTCGCGTAACTGTTATTGCTACAGGTTTTTCTGATGGTCCTTCGCAAAGTTCGTTTGACTTTAATCAAGCATCTTCTAGCAGAGAGTCAAACTTTGATTTTAGTGCTGCAACTAACTATGCTGACAGGCGCGAGGCTCCAGCTCCAGCACCTCAAAATAATGTTTTAGACGACGACTACATTCCTGATTTCCTCAAGAAGGGCAATTTCTAGAGGAGATGCAAATTTTGAAGCAACAAGCTTCTGATAAAAAACAAATGCAGCTGCCTTTGCCTTGCCTTCAATTATCGAAGGCTTGCAATGGCAGCTTTTCATTTGTCGAAAATATGAATGGGATCTGCGATAGTGTCTGTGCTGGGGTTGTCGCCCAAGAAGCTGCAGACGCTATATTTTGCTTAACTGATCCGTCGCTTTTTGAAGTCATAGGAGTGCGTGTTGCATTTTCTACACGGCTTGGGGGTGTGAGTGCGCCTCCTTATTCTTCGCTAAATCTTGGCAGGTTTGTTGGAGACGAACCGTCTTGTGTGCAGCGCAACATGAGTATTTTTCTTGCAAGTTGTGGGATGGGCGAGTTTGAGGGCAAGCTTATAAATCCCGTGCAAGTTCATGGCACAAAAATTGTGGATGTTTTTAAGCCTCCAACATCAAGGCATTTTGATGATGAGTGCGATGCGGTAGTCACAACTTTAAAGCACGTGCCAGTGATGTTGTGCTACGCAGATTGTGTGCCCGTGATTATGGTGGCTCCAACGGGAGATTTTTGTGTGATTCATTCTGGTTGGAGGGGCACATATGACCAGATTGCATACAAGGCACTAGAGCACCTGTCTGCTTTATCCTCATGTGAGCCGTCCTCAATAAATGTATATATTGGACCTCACATTGGCAAGTGCTGCTATGAAGTAGACCAAGAACTGGCGCAAAAATTTGCATCTTGTTTTGGACAAGGTTGCGTTTATACAATGGATAGCAAAAATCATCTTGACCTAGAATATTGCTTGAGACGCTCTCTAAACAAAGCTGGTGCAAATGCCAAGCGCATAGTTTCGGCAGATATGTGCACGGCGTGCAATAAAGAAATATTTTATTCGCATAGAGCGCAAAATGGAAAAACAGGACGTTTTGGTGCGCTATGCTGCAGACTTTAATGCGTTTTAGCACAACCCTTTAACAAAACAGCTAGCATAACACCTAACAAACTTGAAAGAGACAAAAATGACAGACACAGTAGACACATCAAAAACAACAAACAAAGCACAAGACAACTTACAAGACATAGACTTTTGCGACGCCGAAAAAGCAGCCAAAATCAAAAATCGCATCGAAGACGCAAAGGCACACATCAGCGAAACACTAAAAGAATCCGACTCTAGCCGCAGTGTTACGCTAATGGCTGTTAGCAAAACTGTGGGTCTAGGAGATGTGCAGGCCGCGATAGAAGCTGGAGTTCACGACTTTGGCGAAAATCGCACAGCTGAGTTCAAGCGCAAACACGATGCTTATCCAGATCAAAACTGGCACTTTATTGGAAGAATCCAAACAAACAAACTCAAAGATGTGGTGGGCAGGGCTTGCATGATTCACTCGGTTGCTTCTGTGCATGCAGCGCAGGCCATCAACAAAATTGCTGCCAAGCAAGATATTGTTCAGTCAATTTTGCTCGAGGTAAATGTGAGTGGCGAGGAGTCGAAAGACGGATTTTCTCCAGATGAAATTGCAAATGCTATTGAGCAATGTGCTGCTTTTAGCAATGTTGAGGTGCGAGGTCTTATGACCATGGCTCCTTTGGGGGAGTTAGATACAGCAAAACGCGTGTTTAAAAGGCTGTATCAAATTGAAGAAGAGCTCAAAGTATCGTACAATAGCAATGATTGTAATTTTAAAAATATTGCTTTAGATGAACTTTCTATGGGTATGACCCAAGATTTTATTGAGGCAGTCCAAGAAGGTTCAACTATTGTTAGACTTGGAAGGTCAATTTTTGCTTAATAGCTAATTTGAACATTAATTTATAGGTTACCGCTTTAGACTCATGAACGAAATTTATATGGGAGATAGCAATGAGTATTTTGGATAATGTTAAAGATAGATTTTTATCGAGAAAAGACGACTGGGACGACGATTATTACGACGACTACGATGATGAATATGGCGACGAGTACTACGATGACTATGACGACGAGCCACAGAGTTCCTCAAGCGGAGTTGCAAGATGGCCTCAAGAGCTAGATGCTGCAGATCGCAGAGCGGGCAGACTAGAGGGCGGAACCCCACTCGTATCAAATACCGATGTTAGATCCACATTTAAACCATCTTCTTCTAGAGATAACTCTAATAGAGTTCCTGATTATGATGGAGCTCTAACAAATTATAAGATTGAGGCTAGAGAGGGTTTAACTAGAGCTTCAAATCACTCTGAGGAGACACTAGAGGCGGCACGCCAAGAGCTCGACCAACTTCAGCAAGGAAAGCCTGTGCCTCTAAACAGCTATACGGGCAAATCCTCAAAGAATGGAAAAACTGCCACTGCTAGCCGCCGAATTGTAACTGTTAAAGTGCAAGTATATGATGATGCGCAAAAAGTGTCGGAGGCATTTAGAACTGGTTCGTCTGCTGCGGTTTCTCTAACGGCTGTTCAGCCCGACCTCGCAAGACGCGTTTTGGACTTTTGCTTCGGCGTAGTAAGCGTGAGCGCAGGCTCGGTCGAAAACTTGGGCAATGGAGTGTTCTTCTTAAACCACGGAGGCAGCCCAATCACTGAGTCTGAAAAACAGAAGCTTAAAGATGAAGGAATTTTGTAATGGCAACCCCTTTGGCAGGCAGACTCGGCAGCGTCTTAATTGTAGGCGGAGGTCACATGGGTCAAGCCATTTTGGCTGGACTTTTGCGCGGCTCCGACCTAGAGCCTAGCTCAATAGTTGTTGCTAATCCGGGTCTAGAAAAGCGCGAGCTAATCCATAAAAAATACGGAGTTGAGTGTATCGCTAGTGCAACAGAATGCAAACTTTGTGACACGCTCATTTTGTCTGTTAGACCTCAAATTATTGAGGACGTTATGAGCGAAATTGCTAAAAGCGGGCTTAAGCCCAAAAGGGTTATCTCTGTTGCAGCAGGCACAAAAACAACATCTATAGCCGCGCATTTTCCTGCTTGTGGAGTTGTTCGCACGATGCCAAATATTCCACTTGTTCATGGCTGTGGGGTTACAGGTATTTCTGGTGGCGCAAACACTCCCGAAGAAGATGTGCTGCTTGCAAAGGACATGTTTTCTTGCATGGGAAAAGCTGAGGTAGTTCCCGAAAGCTTGCAAGACGCAGTTGTTGCAGTTAGTGGTTCGGGAACAGCTTATTTTGCTTTCTTTGTTGAGTCTGTCGCACGCGCAGGTGCAGAACTCGGCCTTAGCCCCGAGATGGCACAAGAGATGGCTCTCTATACAATGATTGGGGCTGGAGAGTTGATGTGCGAAGAGAGCAAACCTCCATCAAATGTTATCGAAGAAGCATGTTCGGTGGGTGGAACAACTGAGGCTGCCATAAATGCTATGCGCAAGTGCGAGGTAGAAAACGGCATTGCCAAAGGAGTGCAAGCTGCGTTTAATAGATCTAAGGAGCTTGCGTGATTTCGTATCAAATTGGAATGATTATAAAACTCCTCGTTGATTTTTATGTGATTTTGATTGTTGCATATTGTTTGTTTACATGGATTCCAAATAAAGGACCCATATTACAAACAATAAATACAGCAGTTTCAAATCTTGTGGAGCCATACCTAAATTTGTTTAGAAAACTTATTCCGCCGTTCGGCGGCATTGATTTTAGTCCCGTGCTAGCTGTTCTTGTAATACAATTAGTAGCACGGCTTATTTTGCGAATTATTTAGCAAGTGCATTAAACCAAGGGCTACGTAATAAGGGCTGCGGCGTGGAGCCCAAAACAACTACAGAAAGGTCGGCAATGAGCATAACGAGCAGAGACATTCAAGAGCAAGGTTTTGGAACTGAGCGCAATGGCTATGACATGAAAGAAGTTGATGTATTCTTGGAGCATGTTGCTTCTGAGATAGATCAAATGCAGTCTGACTATGAGTATGAGCTGTCGGCTGCACGCGATGCTGCAAAAAAGGCATCAGGTCCTAGCCCTGAGCAAGAAAATGAAATTCGTCGTTTGCGTGAGACAGTGGCTTCTCTCCAACAAAAACTTAGCGATCAGCATACTAGTGAGTCTGTGATTTCTGAGGCATTTATTGCTGCTCAAAAAAGCGCAAACAGCATTAAAGAAGATGCTCGTGCTGAGGCAGAAAAAACAATTGCCGACGCTCAGGCTAAAGCACACCAAATTGTTGACGAGGCAGCAGAAGAAAAGCAGCGCATTATTGACGAGATAGAAAGACTAGATCAGTCTCGCACTTCTTTTGTAGAGGAATATGCCTCATTGATTAAGCACTTCAATGACGAGGCAACTAAGGTATTTACAAGATCTGGAATTAGCGCAGATTCCTCAGTTAGGGCAACACATGAACCTGCTAAGAGTTTTTCGGCTAACAAATCGGGCTCAGGCTTGGGCGTAGGATTTGCAGAAGCAGTAGCTGCTACTAACGACACTCTCTATGGTGCAGTTGACTCAATAGACATAGACGATGATATTGACTAGACTTTGTTGAGTTGATTTTGAGTTGAGTTTGTCTGATGGGTATTAAGCTTGCAATTAAAGCTACTCCTAGGGCTTCAAAAAACGAAATTCGTGGTTGGACGGACAATTCATGCACTGAGTTGTCCGTTCGTGTTACTGTGGCTCCTACAGATGGCAAGGCCAACAAGGCAATTTGTGAGTTAGTTGCGTCTTCTATTGGAATTGCAAAGTCTAAGGTTTGTGTTGTGCGTGGGGATACTTCTCGACACAAAATTATTGAGATAGATGTAGCACCTGATGTTTATGAAGCTTGGATTGCTGAATTGTAGGGTTGTGTTGTTGGATAGTGTGAGAGCCTTGTGCGTGCGGATGTGCGCGTAGGTTGCTTGTATAAACTGGAGTGAGTCTATAAGCCGGGTTCTGTTATCGACGGCCATTTATCTCGACTACTTGTTGCCAAGCAGCTCTAGCAGACAACCCGAATGCGAGCCGGGCCAACTCATGGCATTCCTATTTGTCCTTGCTTTAGATGGGGTTTACCAAGCCGCGCTGTTGCCAACGTGCTGGTGCGCTCTTACCGCACCGTTTCAGCTTTTCTCCTAGCATTATTTTGCTAGGGGAGTTTTCTTTTCTGTGGCACTTTCCATCGGGTCGCCCCGCCCAGCTGTTAGCTGGCATCTTGCCCTGCAAAGCCCGGACTTTCCTCACTTATAAGTCATACACAAGCGTTTGATTTATATAGCGCGACCGTCCGACTCACTCCAGAACGTATAATTTTAGCATGCCTAGTTGATTGCCTGTTTGATGTGCATTGCGAATGTTTGTTTGCCATACTCGCAGGTGCAGGTTAATTGCCAAACTTAGTCCAAGCTTGTAGGCACCTAGTCTGTCACAACCCTTTGTTATATTATCCAAAAATTATTTCTTGCTTGCATATTTTATGCTTTACGTAAAGCATAAATCAATATATAATTTAAGGCAATCGAAAGGAGGAATCTATGTCAACCGTAATGTTAAACGTAAGAATGCCGCAAGAACTTAAAGCAACAGGAGATGAAGTTTTATCATCACACGGCATTGGTGTATCTGAGGCAATACGCAAATTTTATGAACAGCTCTCTACTTCGCAAGAACTGCCCAAATGGCTTATGAATTCTAACTCGGCTAAGATAGATGACAAAAGAATGTTGTTGAGAGAAATCGTTGGTTGTGCTCCACTTGAGAGAGAAATGACGCTTGGAGATTTAAGAAGCGAGCGCCTGAGTAAAAGGGCATAGTCTAAGATGAATATATGTTTTGACACATGTGTAATCATTGACTTTTTAGGAAAAACTAGTAAATGTTTTGATGCATTTTCTGTGTTAGATATTTCGTTAGTTAATGGCTTTGAGATATATTGTTGTGCATCGTCTATAACCGATATTGTTTATCTTATGCACAGTAGAGGGTTTGAAAAATCACAGTCTGCTGCAAGGAAGTCAATTGAAAAGATAACAGGTCTTTTCAAGATAATCAGTAACAATGAGACAGATGTGCGTGCTGCAATTGCTTCAAATATAAAAGACTATGAAGATGCTTTAATTGCTTTTTCGTGCAAGAGAGTCGGAGTCGATTTTATTGTTACAAGCAATAAAAAAGATTTTAAGGACTCACCTGTTCCTGCACTAACTCCAAAAGAGTTTATTAAAATGTTCAAGCCCAGTGATTATTCTTACGACGAGGTTTATTAGCGATAGATAATGTTTCACATTTAGCTATCAATCGTAGTTGCTGTTTTTAGTCAATTTGTTTATATTAGAAGCTCCGTTTGTTTTTGCTAGGTTGCCACTAATTGCCGCTTATAGGCTTATATGTTGCTATAGCGGGCTCGATATTGTTAATGCTTGTGTTAAGTGGTATATTCGTCAAGTTGCAAAAATATCTAACACGAAGTTTGTGTTTTATCTTATTTAGGAGTTTATAATGTCTCAGGTATGTGATGTATGCGGTAAGCACCCAGCTGCAGGTAGAAATGTAAGTCACTCACACAGAGTAACTAACCGCAAATTTAGACCAAATGTTCAAAAAGTAACTATTAAAGAAAAGAACGGACACGTTCATAGAGCAAATGTTTGCACTAGTTGTCTAAAAGCTGGCAAAGTAGAGCGTGCATAAGCTTTAATCGCTAGAGATTAATAGAAAATTAAAAAAGGGCATCCAATTTATAGTTGGTGCCCTTTATTTTTTTGTCTTATGTGGATTGCCAAAAAACTGTGCGTCTGTTTTTTGGAGTTGGGGGTTAGTCAAAAAATTCTTCTCTTAATCGACTCGCCCAGATTCCTCTCAAAGACCCTAGTTATTCTTGACTTCCAAATTTCCTACCATAGAAAATATAGCGCTCGTATAAGCGGGAGTAGAACCGCAACATGATCCAATAAGCTGAATGCCTGCATTTCTCATCTCTACAGCTATCCTAGCCATTTCATCTGTGGCACCGTTGTATTGCAGATCGCCTTTTCTATTCCTTGTGGGAGCAGCAACATCAGGACACATCATAGTAGGCACGTTGCTTGCACTAACTAGTCGCGGCGCTAGCTTAACCATCTCATTGGGTGCTAGCAGACAATTAACACCCAAAATGTCCGCCCCAGCATCTTGCAGTTTTTCTGAACACTCTTCTATAGATTCACCTGTTGTTTTTAAGTTTCCATCTTTGTTATATACGCAACTGCAAATTACAGGAAGATCGCACGCATCTTTAACTGATTTAACTGCACATGTAGCATCTGCAAGACTCGTCATGGTCTCTATATATATTGCGTCGGGCTTTTCTAATGCAAGAACTTGTGCTTGCTTTGCATAGTCTTGTGCAGCAGCATTAGCAGACTCATCATCTTCTACTAAAATTGCACTTTGACCCATATCAGCCAACACATGTTGAGGCTTGCAAGTTTTGGCAAGCTTTATGCCACTGCGATTTAAATCTTCAAAATGATCTTGCAAGTCAAGTTTTGTGAGCCTAGATAAGGAGGCACCATAGGTATTAGATATTGCACAATTAGCACCTGCTAGATGAAAATATTTGTGGATTTCTTCTATCAGACTCGGCTCGGTAACATTATATAGTTCAGGACAGTCTGTGTTTGAAGCTCCGTAGCGCTCAAACATAAAGCCCATGCCACCTTCAACTACAAGCATATCTCGGTTAAATCTCATTGCAATATCAGACATAGCGCTAGTCCTTTCAAAAATAGTTATTTGATATGGTTGATTATAGACCACATAGCTTAAAATACACCAAGTATTCTAAGGTAACTTTTGAAATACGAGATATTCGTTTGCATCCCCGCTGCGTCCGTCTGCTCTAAATCTATGAACCAGCGAGGCGCTACATGACTCAGACATATCAATTATGCTTTCAATTTCTTCATTGCTAAAGCTGTGACAGTATCTAAAGGTGGCACTTTTATTGTTCCAACCAAGCAGATAGTCTCCACATTCAAGTTCCAAATCACAAATCTCAGAATAAACATCCTTCGACTTAAGATATTTAATGGCAGATGAATGTTCGCGCTTAGCCTTGTCTAAAAAACGCGGGTCGTCTGCAAATCGCCAAAAAGAAATTGCGACAAAACATCCAGGTTTTGCAAGGTCAAGAAGCTGTTTGATGTAAGACATACGAAGTGCTGAGCCTGGAATATGATGCATAAATCCAAAGGATACTATCAAATCTAATGTGCCGCTCCCGCAAGCCACGGGCACAATGGGTTTATCGTTTAGCAAACATTCTATGATGTCGGTCTCGATGAACTTCATGCAGTCCGTCATACCCGCAGCAACCACATGCTCTTTGCAAGCTAAATCGATACAGTTGTCAACGCAAATAAAATCAAAATGCTTGTCGCAAAACTCTTGCTGCAAAAAGCTTTCAAAGCGCAGGTTTCCGCACGCAACATCAAGGATATTCTCCCCAAAATCACGCGCACGCAAAAAACTAGCCAGTTCATACCAGCCATCCCAAGGGCGGCTGCGCGTAGAGCTAAACGACGAAGACTCGCTTTTATAGAACCGTGTGGTGATACTCGAAAGCGCACGAGTAACAGATGTGGGGTAAAATTTAGATATCATGGATAAGATTTTACTAGAAATACTTGAACAACTTAGGTCTTGTGAAACGCTAGAGGAAGAAGAACTGCGTGCAATTATTCTCAAGGCTAACAAAGAGCATTGCGAATCAGGTAATACGTTTGCCAAGCGCAAGATTTTGCCATACTACTTAAAGGTTAAGGCAGCCGGTGATGGTCGCTGGGAGAGTTGGAATGTTACAGACGAGCTTGAGCGCAAGCTAGTGCGCACACTTCAGGTAAAGCCTAGAAGGTCGGCATCTGGGGTTGCAACAATTACGGTTATCACAAAGCCTTGGAGTTGCGGCAACGATTGCAGATACTGTCCAAACGATGTTAGTATGCCCAAAAGCTATATTGGAGACGAGCCCGCATGTCAGCGTGCGGAGCAAAACTACTTTGACCCATATTTGCAAGTATATATGAGGCTTAAGGTCTTGCGCGAGATGGGTCATCCAATAGATAAGGTAGAGTTGATTGTTTTGGGCGGTACGTGGTGCGATTATCCCAAAGAATATCAGTTGTGGTTTGTTGAGCAGATGTTTAAGGCAATAAACGATTGTTCAGAAGAAACTGCTCAAAAACGCCGAAGCTTTTATCAAGATACGGGGCTTATAACAGATACTGAGCTCATTCATGACCAGCAAAAAGAGGTTCAAGCTAAGGTTGATACGGGCGAGCTCAGCTTTAATGCTGCGATAGATAAGCTCTATAGACAAAATCCCTCTTGGGAAAAGGCGGCAAGCATACAAACAGCTACAATTGAAGACGTGCTTGCTCAACACAAGATAAATGAGAAAGCAAAACACCGCGTAGTTGGTCTAGTGGTAGAAACGCGACCCGATTCCATAACTCCTAATAAACTTGAGTTCTTGCGCAAACTTGGGTGCACAAAAATTCAAATTGGAGTACAAAGCACAAAGCAAGAAATTCTTAACCAAAACGGACGCAATATAGATGTTGAGACAATAGCGCGCTCTTTTGACCTAGCAAGGCTCTTTGGCTTTAAAATCCATGCACATTTTATGGTTAATCTTTTGGGGGCAACTCCTAGGTCAGATATTGAGGACTATCGCCAATTTGTGGCAGGGGAGCTCTTTTCTCCTGATGAAGTTAAGCTCTACCCATGTGAGCTTGTGCCAGGCACAAAGCTTGTTAGGGATTATGAGTTGCATAAATGGGTGCCTTATTCAGATGAGGAGCTGCTAGAGATTTTGGTGCAAGATGTGTTGGCAACCCCGCCGCATATTCGCATGTCTAGAATGATTCGCGATATTCCATCGATTCATATTTTGGCCGGAAATAAAACCACTAATTTGCGTCAAATAGTAGATCGAACAATAGATAAGCGCAATCAAAACTCGCAAATTCAAGAAATTAGATTTAGAGAAATTAGCACGGGTGAGTTTGACCCTGATACCTTAAAAATTGGCATATATGAATATGAGACCCGCGCCACAAGCGAAAAGTTTTTGCAATGGATAACACCAGAGGGCAAAATTGCTGGGTTTTTGCGCCTGTCTTTGCCTCGCCAAGAATTTATTGAAGACCTAGGAGAGCAAATCCCTGTTGGGCTGCATGAAGCCATGATTAGAGAAGTCCACATATATGGACGTGCCGCCCGATTGAGCGATGCCGGCTCTAAAACATCTAAAAAGGCGCAGCATATAGGCCTTGGAAGAGCTCTTATAAACAGAGCAGCAGAAATTGCTCGCCAAAATGGTTATGAGGCTCTAAATGTAATTAGCTCTGTGGGCACAAGAGAGTATTATCGCAAGTTGGGTTTTGTGGATAAGTATCTATATCAACAGCTGCCTTTAAGGTAAAATTGCTTAGTGCTTTAATTTTGATAGAGTTCACAAGTTTGTTGAGATAAAAATGCAATTATAAGACGGAGTGATAAGAGTGTCAGATTTTGATTTTGAAAGTTTAATTCGTAGTATTCCTGATTATCCGAGTGAAGGGATTGTATTCAAGGATATAACCACCCTCTTTAAAGATCCTTCGGGATTTGCGGCTACTATAGATGAAATATCTGATCACTTTATTGGGCAAGGCATAAACAAAGTTGTGGGCGCTGAGGCTCGCGGATTTATGATTGCAGCTCCTGTTGCATATAAGTTAAATGCGGGATTTGTTCCTGCTAGAAAGCCTGGTAAGTTGCCTTGCGATGTTGTTAGTCAATCGTATGCCTTAGAGTATGGAACCGACTCTTTGGAGATGCACAAAGATGCAATTTGTGCAGGCGATAAGGTTTTAATTGTAGACGATATTATTGCAACCGGTGGAACTGCAATAGCGCAGGTAAAGATGGTAGAAAGCCTTGGGGGAGAAGTAGCTGGCTTGGCTTTCTTGCAAGAGTTGGCTTTTCTAAATCCTCGCAAAGAAATTGAAGCTGAAACAAGCGCTGAAATATTTTCAATGCTGCATGTTGACTAGTTTGTGCGTTTGACTAGTTTGGGTGAACCGGATGAACTGGGAGAGCTGAGATAGTTAGGCAACAACTAATCTATCTTAGCCTCCTAACTTCTTGCAACCACTTCAGAATCAGACATGGAAGATGCCATACGTATGTATTCGTTATATCCCATCTTTCCAAACATTTTGCGATAATAGCGCAGATAATCTGACACCTTTCTAAATAACAAATTGCATGGAGTTCCAGTGCGCGTTCTTTCCCAATAGCAGCTGCCTTGGCATACCGGCATTAGGTTGCATTGGGAGCATTTTTTGTCTGTGGTTGCATTAAATGTTATTTGTTGTAGGGCACTTGTGTCTATGCCATCTAAGATATTGAACTTCTTGTGCTTGGAGTCTCCAACAAAACCGTCGCATTTGTAGACATCTCCAATTGCATCAACCACTAGGTAGTTGTCAATTTGACCATGACAAAATTTTCCGCAAGGGTGGAGCAACTCTTGTATAGCTTCGGTTCCACTTCCATTTTCAAACATTATCTTGCGACATGCAGACCAAAATTCATCGCGATTCAAAAATTCGTTATTTTCGGATCTGCAAACAGACAAACCAAATGAGCCATAGTTATTGGTTTGAATAGAAGTTGTTAGATTAATTCCTTCATTTAGGAGCTTTTTTCGTAGCTCTAAAAACACAGGCCAGTTTTGACCATCTATATTGCAGATAATTTGAACCTCAATACCACAGGAGTGCATATCTCGAATTTTATTCATTACATCTGAAAATGTATGTGTAGGACAACTTTTGCTCTTAGTAGTACCCCTAAGTATGTTTATGTCGTCAACAGAAATTTGCGCTTTAGATATTCCGCATTTTGTGAGATGGTCAACAGCATTATTTGCCGCAAGAGATTTATAGCTTGTTTGTATTGCAGAGTTATAAACTATCTCGCGTGCCATGCAAAAGGGGATTAGCTGCTCAGAAAAATGCTCGATTAAATCGATGCATAGCGCAGGATCTCCACCATACCATTGAACTGTGAGCTTCTCAAATGGATTGCTCTCATACTTTTTAAGTATAAAGTTGAGCACCTGCTCAATAACTTGTTTTGACATGAGAGAGTTTTTTGCTCCATGTTTTCTTACGTCGCAATAAGGGCATGCATGATTGCACTTATAACTTGGAGCCAAACATATTGTAAACTCTCGGCTGTTGCGTTTAATGCTATCAAAATATTTTTGCTGAATTTGCAGTTCTTCTTCAGGATTTAAAAGTGTTATGAAGCCATCTTCGATTAGTTTATCGATATAGGCTTTGCCAGGCACAAGCTTGTTTGTAGGAAAATCAAAGTCTTGACCAAAGTCTAAACCAAAGTCCATATTTTCGCTTGGATCAATATCGAATAAGAAATCCATATCGTCTTCGATTATTCCATAGCGACTATTTATGGTTTTAGCCTTTGCAAAATCACCAGGTTTGTATTTGTTATAGATTATTTTTGCGCCACCACGCAGAACAACAAAAGCTCCACTTGCAGCATTAAAAAGCAGAAGCTCTCCAGCTTCTCCCTCGACTTCTATGTTATAACGCGACTTAAACATGAACTCATATTAGTAAATTCAAAATTGTTAATGCGTATAAATTTTGATTGAAATCTATGAGCGGATTTGTATTATGTTAACAATATGTTTCGTGATTTGTGTATCACGCAGCATGCAGCGCGATGCGCGCTCCATGCTTTGTGCTTTAATCTTCACGTTTTTCGTCTCGTTGTTCCACGTCCCGTGCTGCTATCAAGTAAATAAAAGTGAAATAAGAGGAATTGTAACAATAGACAAAATTGTGCTAACAAATGTGCATTGCATAACTGTTTTAGTAGATCCACCATATAGAGTGCTAAAGATTGTTCCTAGCGCTGCGGCAGGCATTGCCGAACCAATGACTAGCACGCCTAATAAAGTTGGGTCAGTTACTAAGTTACGAAAAACAAAAAATACCAAAAGCGGAACAGCAACCAGCCTCACAAAAGAAGTTACATACACATTGCCATGACTAACCATATCTCGAACCGACATTTTTGCCAAATTAGAACCAACCACAATCATTGCTCCAGGCGTTACGAGTTGTCCTAGAGAGTCGCAAAAGTTCCCAATAATTCCGCCGTTGTCTGTAACACCGAACATAATTAGGATGGGGGCAGCAATGCATGAGAGCAAACATGGGTTGCATAGGCTCTTTAGTGTTCGATAGACTTTTCCTTTTATAGAACCGCGTCCCATGCCAATTGCTATAGGAGCATTGCTTGAGGAATTTGAGGAGCTTGAGTTAGAGTCAAGCCCCGAATCTGCAACTTGCGAGGTCTTCTTTTTTGATCCCCTCTTTATTTGCGAGACCCCTACAGTAAATATCAAAAAATTAAAGGGGATATTAAATATTGCAGCGTATAGCAACGCATTTGAACCAAAGATAGCAGATAAAACCGGAAGTCCAATAAATCCTACATTTCCAAATGACATCACAAACGCGTGTGCGCCCTGTTCACTTGGAGTGCTTTTGCGGTATAGGCGGGAGAATAAGTCTACAACTAGAGATGTTCCGCCCAAAGAAAGCGTAGAGATAAGCAAGATATATAAAACTGTTGCGCTGTCCGGCAGTTCATCACTGTTAAGCACCGCACCTATAATCATTGCCGGAAGTGCAAAATCCATAACTAATTTAGAGAGTGCAGAGTCAACTTCGTTGTTTAATATTCTTGCTTTATGCGCAATAACACCCACAGCCATCATTAAAAACATGATGATCATTTGTGATGATGCGTGTTCAAATACCTCCATTACAGCTTCTTTTGCAACTATTTGTTAGAGGGGTAGACTACAGTGCGAGTGCCGACTTAATAGCACCAAGCAAGTCTTCGTATTCGCTAAATGCAGGAATATTAGGG
>CAVLCC010000014.1:38660-44839 GCA_963661535.1 Senegalimassilia sp. | reverse complement strand
GTGGTGGGGGTTGCCTGATGTATTGTTTCTTACCCACACAAACTAACGAAGACTCACAAAAGTAGAAATTAAATTATGTGTCTAGACCTTATTTTGACAAAGTAGAATCGAAGAATCTACAAAAGTAGAAATTAAATTATGTGTCTAGACCGAACGTTTCCTGCAGTCCTGTTCCGTTATCTACAAAAGTAGAAATTAAATTATGTGTCTAGACGTACAATGTCTGACGTTGCATAAGACTTTAATCTACAAAAGTAGAAATTAAATTATGTGTCTAGACGTCTTTAATTTTCATGTGTTGACCTGATATCTACAAAAGTAGAAATTAAATTATGTGTCTAGACGGAGACAAAATGACAGCACCAGCAAACATCTACAAAAGTAGAAATTAAATTATGTGTCTAGACACCGGAATATATTGGCAGGACTTCAATTTATATCTACAAAAGTAGAAATTAAATTATGTGTCTAGACTAACAGATGCCTAGCATTGCAGCATCTGCATCTACAAAAGTAGAAATTAAATTATGTGTCTAGACTAATAGGCACGTCCTTTCTTATAGATTGTATCTACAAAAGTAGAAATTAAATTATGTGTCTAGACCAGCTAAGGCTTGCAGACGTGATGAATAGATCTACAAAAGTAGAAATTAAATTATGTGTCTAGACTTTTGAACTTACATCACCTACTTATGAATCTACAAAAGTAGAAATTAAATTATGTGTCTAGACTTTTGAGGTCGCAAAAAAAATGCTAAGTATCTACAAAAGTAGAAATTAAATTATGTGTCTAGACTACAGATAATTATGGTGAACATGGTGGTATCTACAAAAGTAGAAATTAAATTATGTGTCTAGACTGCAACTATGATTATAGATGACACAGAATCTACAAAAGTAGAAATTAAATTATGTGTCTAGACTTTTCTTTTAAATGCAATTTTTCAAAAAATCTACAAAAGTAGAAATTAAATTATGTGTCTAGACGCAACTACTACAGGGACGAAAACTGCTGATCTACAAAAGTAGAAATTAAATTATGTGTCTAGACTCGCCAATCATTCTATCTAACTCTGCTAAATCTACAAAAGTAGAAATTAAATTATGTGTCTAGACATGATGAGGCAAGGCTCGAATGTTTATATCTACAAAAGTAGAAATTAAATTATGTGTCTAGACCACTAAAATTTTTTGTTTAAAAAGTCTGAAATCTACAAAAGTAGAAATTAAATTATGTGTCTAGACATGTCTAGCGGGGGTAAAGCATACGCAAATCTACAAAAGTAGAAATTAAATTATGTGTCTAGACTCTTCGTACCATATTTTGTGAATCATGAAAAAATAAACCACAATATATTGTAGACAATAGATGAAATATCGCATTTTCAAGGTCCAGACACATATATATGACGAAAGTATGCACATTAGACAATAATAATATCCTGCTCATCATGTTTTGCATATCCACAACGAATAATTTTGCATGTTTCCGACATAACAAATATCATAACACTATCTTCTTCTCCAAAGCGTGAAATCCACGATGTTTCTATTTCTTTTTGTATATTTTTAAGAACATTTTTTCCGTTATCAATTTCATAAACAGAATATTGTAAACGATGCCCAAACTTAGTAATGTAATGCATAAATTTTGTTCTTAATTTATTATCGGATATGTCATAACTTATTAAAATCATATGCTACCTTTATATCTTATAAAAAGGGTAAAGATTCAATTGTTTTTGTTGAGTAAAAGCACGGTAATAGTCTCTAACATATTCAAACATTTCGTCTTTATGCTGTATAAGAGGCTTAATTAAAAATAAAATATAGTCTTTATTCATCTTCCAATCAAGTTTCCATTGCCCGTTATAAATCTTAAAGTCATCTACTTTGCACTGAGAATTAGATATTGCTGTTCTTATGCACTGGTCTATCAATGGTCTAAATGGTTCGACCATGTCGCATACCAAAGATTTCCTCATATAAAACTCTTGATGAAGATTTCCTACGTATAAATCAAAACCATATAAATGCAACAAACTTTCCATGAAATTAAACAAAAGAGTATACCCCAAGTCTAATGTAGAATTTAAAAAATCCAATTTTGCTCGAGGTTTTCTTCCGTTCCATTCGCAATTATTGAATTGATTTTTAAAATATATTTTTGATGCACTTCCCTCATATCCCATCAGTTCTTGAATACTGCCAACATATAAAACTTTATCTGCATAGTTTTTTAAATCAGAAATTGCTAAATTGCACTCATCGCATCTATATCTTTGTTTCATAAGTGTAGAACGTTGATTTAAAATTTTGTTCCTAATCAGTTGTTTTGCAATCTCAAGACCATCAACAGAATACTGCAACCTTCTTAAAAGAGTATTACCCTGCGCCCTAAAACCAATGACATCATATGTGCGCAAAGATTGCTTCATAAGAAAGATTGGAAAACAAAATTTATGTGAGCGTTCTACCAAACCTGAAGTAATAGTTAAAGAGCCAATAACAAATAAAACAGATATTCTCCAGCATGTAGACTGATGCTTAATAGATCCGTCTTTTGCTTTCACAACAAGGTTATCATTTTTGAATGATATTTTTTCTCCCTCGTTTGCAAATACAAAAACTATTTGCTTTTTATTATATTCGCTAAGACCTATCATTTATTTCACCCCAAGCACATGCATTTGAGTAAATACAATTTTGGCATTTTATCTTATTTGTTTGCTTAAACCCAGTAATATTAAATACATGAATTTCTCTTATAAGGTTCTCAAATTTTTCAAGCATGCTAGGATTATTTTCAGGAAGTTCAATGGCATATTTTTTATTATCTTTTATGCTATAGAGCTCAAGTTGATTAACTTCAAACCCAGCTTCTCTACAGCTAAAACATTGTGCATAAAGTTGAAAAATATAACCATCGTAGATAGTAGAGATATTTGCTTTACTTTCAACAAGCTTTTTTGAAATCTTATAGTATTTATCTATCTTTCCATAAATGCCATATTTTGTGCTTTCAAATGTTTGGCCGCAAATTACATTTGATTGAGTCCATGTATTTTCATCAATCTTTTTATGCAAAGATTTGCCTGTCAGTTGTTTTTCACTCGTAAAGAGTAGATTTTCTACTCCATCATACATTTTGTGAAAATAAATAGATGCAGGACAAAAAATGAAATCATTTAGCATCGTAAAAGGTATGAGTTCCTCCATTTTATTACTCCATTATCTTTGATGAAATTCTTGAATCCATTTTGCCCATTGTTCATTCGGCTTGCTAGATTTGTTAGAAAAATCAAGTTTATACATACTATTTTCACTGCAAGTTATATTATTTTCAGTTATCTGCAATCCTTTTAATGCAATATGATATGATCCATTAGCATCTGCGTCGTACGGCTCAGACGATTGCGCATTTCTCGAATCAAAGAATTTGCCATTAGAATTTTTTACAGGAGATAAGATATAATCTTCGTCTGAATTTATGCGTGAATTGCGAAGATTTAAAATCTGTCTAAACAACCATCCTAATTTCTTAATATTTATTTTTTTCTCTAGAATTTCTTCCTTTAAATCATGACCATCTTCATAGTCTATACTAGGTTCTTCTTTAAAAATATCTTTTATTTCTTTAGTTAAATTTATAGATTCGGTAATCCAGTTACTACCACATTTTTTATTATGTAGACGGTCGCCGTAAGAACAAACTTTCCACTCATCAACCAAGTCCTTGCAAGAAAGATTCTTAAATTTAGAATATCTGAAAGAAAATACAAAATATCCGTTTGTTTTATCATATCTAATGCTATCCATATGTCCAAAGAATTCTTTCCAAAATTTGACAGTATTCTCTGGAAACCTAAAGAGGTTCATAAAACCTGTAGTTGGATCTATATGCGACGTATTCCAAGGATTGACATAAAATATACAACCTTGTTGTCCTGTCAAATCTTTAAAACTATCGATGCATGGAACCAATTGATACCCTTGTGCTATTCCTCCAGGCTGCCAAATTTGATTATCATTATCAGGTTTTGAGGACAAGTAAGATAGCTTATCAATTAATGCCTTTTCGAATTGCTGATATACATTCTTCTCAAATTTTGCTCTTGCGCTCGATTTAAATCCAAAATTTAAATCTTCCATCACTAAGATTGCATCATATTTAATCACTAAATCTGATATTTCACGTATAACTTGAGATAAATAGCCAGATTTAAGATCTTTGATTTGAGTAATTGATTTCCAGTTTTTTCTTTCTTCTTTTCTAATCCTTTCTTTATTGTCGAGTTTTCCGTGATAGTCAGAACCATTAACAACATTAAAGTTTCTTTGCTCAATAATCTTTCCATTCTTATCTATAACAGTAGCATAGATTAAATTGCGCTCGCCACGATCTATGCCAATAATATGTTTGATTTTATTTTCTTTAATCAACTTGAGAATATCATTATTAATTGTTTCTTTAATTATTTTTGACATATTTTTATTTTTAGCATCTGGAGCAGTTCTGTTAATTGTTATAGGAACATGGAAATTAAACTGATCTTGTGTATAGCGCTTATCTTTTATGATGTCATGTGGTGCACATCTAATTTCTATGTTTTCTTCAACCAGATTTAATTTTTCTTTTGCAAGTCTTTTTGCTTGTTCTTCGCCTTTTGTTCTTAAAACTTCTACAAGTTCACAATATATGTCGTCTGGAATACTTGTTCTATTTCCATTTTTAAGGTAAGTTTTATTGATTATTTTTTTACCATCTTTGTGCGTGATTTTTCTCTCAAGTGATTTTTTTCGATAAAATAATTCGGCTTTACCATTTAGTTCAAATACATATCCATTTTCTTTGTTTTTTATAGAAAATAGCTGTTCAAAATAATAAGTATGCAAATTTTTCTTACCTGTAGAATGTTCTGAAAAATCTTTGTTATATATCTCAAATAAATATAGGCTTCCATTTTCTACAGCTTTATCAATATACGTAGAACTTATATCACAGTAATTCATTAAATACGCTTGATTCTCTACATCGTGATAAAATTCTTCCTTCGAAGTATATTCAGCTGGATTTTTAAAATCAAAATTAGCCCATTCGTTCCACTCATATTTCTTACAAAGTTCTTGATAGAAACTAATTAAATCAATTCTCTCTTTATCTGTTGATTCATCAAAATTCTTTTTAATTTTTGTAATATATGAACTATATGAAATTTCATCTTCAGTTTTTCCCTTTTTCCATTTTTTTGAAGATAGAATTCTATTTGTTTGTAATTTTGCGTCTCCACAAGTTTTAAAAATAAGTTTTTGGTAGCATTGAATGTCAGGAGTGTCTTCTGTGGAATTATCGTTGAAATCTAAACGTTTATTTAAAATTCCTAAATAAAATTTAGAATCCTTAAGCAAAAGAATTCCCCTGTAATTATTTTCTGAACTTATACTCCAACCTGTTAAAAGACGAGAGTTATTAAAAGTCAATTTAAATTTCTCGGTGCTATAAGGCTTTTGAGTTAGATAGTTGCGCACTAAATTGTATAACTTATCAAATTCTAAATAGGAAAAATTACAATCGTTATATCCTTGTTGAAAAGAACTAGGAGATGTTTCATTTCGCAGTCCAAACAAATCCCTAAAGGGTTCTGCTTTATACTTCACTTCATCTAACAAGGATTTAATATCAGCAATTAAATCTTCCTTAGATATAATATCCTTGTTTTTTGATCCTCTATAACCGTCCAAAACATCTCTTAGTTTTGTATACTGTACAGAAATATTCTCATTATATTCTTTGAGTAAATTTATTGCGGTATTAAAAACTAAATCTAGACTTATCTCTATATCATCAAATGCACAACCAAGCTCTTTAATAATATTTGATAAGTCAAGAAGGTCTTCTTCGCTGTTTTCACTCAAATCAACTGTCTCCATAATTTGAGTGCGTCCAATTCCATCTGGCAAACATTTAGCAAGAACACTTATATTTTTAGGATTAACCTTAATTTCATCTAGTTCAAAATTAGAAATATTTTCTAGAAAATCAATAGTACATTCCATTGGATTATTATTATTTTCAGATATGTTTTTATTAGAAAACCAGCTATTAAATAATTTTAAAATTTCTTCAGTAAGCTCTCCGTCGTTTTCAAGTTTCTCAATATTAAATAGCGGTTCTGTGT
>CAVLCC010000014.1:0-38650 GCA_963661535.1 Senegalimassilia sp. | reverse complement strand
AAGTTTATTTTGATATGCATTATTTAACTCAGAATTTATATCGCCAATATGATTATTATAAGAATCAATGCCTTTTTGAGATAAATAATTGTTGTAATCAAGAGAGTTAGGGAATTTGAAAAAATCGGATTCTATTTGATAGCCACTTTTTTCTAAACTTTGAAGCATTGATATATTATCAACAAATCTAACAAAATTTTCATTAACCGCTCTATTGGCAATTGCGGTAGTCTGTGCTTCATTTGAAAACATATTTTTTCTTGTTTCCATAAATTTATCAAAGTACAAAGTAAATGTACTGAAGCTTTTCACCAGATTAATATCTTGATCACTATAATTATTTTCTTTCATCCATTCAGGTAAACCGTCTTTTATACATTTAGATTTTTTGTTAACCAATAAGTCGTATCTTTCATCATCTTTGAAACATTCAACTATCTTTTTTCGTTGATCTTCAAATAATTTAGATAAACTTTTGTTATTTAAAATTGCATCTTTCAACTTGTTCCAGCCATCAACATTTGCATTAAATAAGACATCTTCAATAAACTCGCGATATATTACATCGATAAATTTTTTAACTTGTTTAGAGTCTATTGCTCTTTTATTATCTCGTTCAATAATTCCACGTTTATCAATCCACTCTTGCGTCTTCCCAACCGGCTTCAATCTAAAGCGTAAGGTTTTTGAAACTTGATATCGTCCAATAAAATCTTCGTAAACTGATTGATCTTGAGTCATTTTTTCTCACTTTCTTTTTACTCTATCTAACAATGTCTTATTTATTTATTTTGATTATTTATACGTACTATATTTTTGTAAAAAGGCTATGACAAAATTATACATTAAAATAATTAGTTTACATGTCCATATACTTGGACACTTAAGGCACTTTTTTATAAAATCTTAAATTTTTGTTTAAAAACACACAAAATTTAATTTGTTTGTTTTAGATTTAAATAAAATTTATTTAGGTAAATATTTTTTTATAAGAGAAAAATAACTATGAGTACAATAAGTTTATTATAGTTTGCAAGATCAAGAATGCTTAGGGTTTTTAGGGTTTCTCTAAAAAAATTAAGCAAGCCGCTATAAAAATAACGGCTTACCGGCTGTTTTATTATGGTGGATCGTGAGGGTCTCGAACCCTCGACCTTGGGATTAAAAGTCCCCTGCTCTACCAACTGAGCTAACGATCCATATATTAGTTGCAACAAAATAAACAAAATCTGTCGTGCAACCTTTAGTACTTTATCAACATAGCTTTTATTCGTCAACAAAATATTTGTTTAATGCCGCAAACGTTCGCAAGACAAAGATTATAGGCATCTAAGCACCCACCCAATCTGCATATCAACAACACCTGTAGCAGCATCATCAACAAAAACTAATCAATCAAAAAACTAAACAATCCGCAAGCACAAAGACTAAACACAAACATACCTAGTCATCTGCGCCAAGCAAAGCATCTTTGCGCTCAGCATTCAAAACTTCATTAGCTTTCTTCAACTGCTCCTGAACAGCACTATTGCCTGTTCCTCCAACAGTTATGCGCTTTGCAACAACATTGCGAATATCCATTGCCTCAATTGCACCCTCATCAAACAACTCAGAATGTTTTTTGAGGTCGTCAACATTCAACGACTGCAACGTGCAACCCTGCTTTTCACACTCTAAAACTAGTTTGCCAACAATTTCGTGAGCCTGTCTAAAAGGCAATCCCTTAGTTACAAGGTAGTCTGCCAAATCTGTGGCAGCCATAAATCCACCATGAGCAGCTTCCATCATACGAGAAGAATTAACCTTTAGAGTAGATATCATTCCTGCCATGCAATGCAAAGAATCCTCGTAAGTTTTTAGAGCGTCAAAGGCACCCTCTTTGTCTTCTTGCATGTCTTTGTTATAAGCCAAGGGAAGCGACTTCATGGTCACCAATAAAGAAACCAAATCTCCCACTACCCTGCCACTTTTACCTCTAATTAGCTCAGCAAAATCTGGATTTTTCTTTTGAGGCATAATTGATGAGCCGGTAGAATACGAATCAGACATCGTAATAAATCCGAACTCACCAGTCGACCAATAAATAAGCTCTTCGCAAAGGCGCGACAAGTGAATCATTCCAACAGAGCAAGCATAGTTTGTGTCGAGCAAAAAGTCTCTATCAGATACCGCATCTAGCGAATTTTGAGAAACAGACGAAAACCCAAGCTGCACGGCCACATAATCCCTGTCGAGATTATACGTTGTGCCAGCTAAAGCAGCACTGCCTAGTGGCAAAACATCAGCTGAAGAAAAAGCCTGTCGCAAGCGATCAAAATCACGAGCCAACATCCAAAAATATGCCATCAAGTGATGTGACAATAACACAGGCTGAGCACGCTGCATATGTGTGTATCCTGGCAAGATTGTATCAATCTCGCGCAGGGCAACGTCATACAAAGCTTGCTGTAAGTTCACAACTCCCAAAGCAACCTTTGAAAGTTCGACTTTAACATGGAGACGAGTATCTGTGGCAACTTGGTCGTTTCTACTTCGGGCCGTATGCAAACGACCCCCCGCATCTCCAATTCGCCTTGTGAGCTCGGCCTCTACAGCCATGTGGATGTCTTCATCGTCGTCACTAAATACAAACTCTCCACGTTCAATAGAGTTAGCAACATCTAGTAAGCCGCGCTCAATTACATCAGCATCTTCTGCGCTAATTATGCCTTGACGACCTAGCATTTTTGCGTGCGCAATAGATGCTGTAATATCGCTTTTCCACATCTGCTTATCAACAGACAGAGACGCCCCAAAGCTTTGTGTAAAAGCCTCGGGACTCTCCTCAAAGCGACCTCCCCAAAGGGCATGATTACCGTCTTTGGTCACTTTTAGCCTCTCCTTTTCTGTGCCCAAACCTTTGTTGGCAATCCAAATAGCTCAATAAAGCCAGCCGAAGCAGAATGGTTAAAGCTATCAGCTGCATCATAAGTTGCAAGGCTGTAATCGTATAGAGAGTCATCGCTCTTGCGTCCAACAACTGTGCAGCTACCTTTATAAAAGCGCAGGCGAACAGTGCCATTTATTGGCTGCTGGGTGTATGCAATAAATGCATCCATAGCATTTTTTAGAGGAGAATACCAAAGTCCGTTATAAACAATAGTTGCCCAGTCATGCTCAAGTTTTAGCTTGTAGTGCAATGTCTCGCGCTCTAGACACATATCTTCCAGAGCCTTATGAGCCTCAATTATTGCCATAGCTCCAGGCTGCTCATAGCACTCGCGCGACTTAACTCCCACCAAACGATTTTCAATCATATCAATTCGACCATATCCATTGCGACCAGAAATCTCATTCATCTTCAAAATTAACTGGTGTAAGCTCAGCTTCTCGCCGTCAACAGCCACAGGTTTTCCATGCTCAAACTCAATCTCAACATATTCAGCCTTATCTGGAGCAGCCTCAGGAGATACAGTCATTGTATAAATGTCTTCAATTGGCTCATTGTATGGGTCTTCCAAAAATCCGCACTCAATAGCACGACCCCATAGGTTGTCATCAATTGAATATGGGGAAGCTTTTGTTGTAGGAACTGGAACTCCGTGTTCTTCTGCCCAATCCATTTCTTCGTTTCTAGTATGAAGATCCCACACACGCACAGGAGCAATAATTTCTAGCGAAGGATCTAGAGCTCTAATTCCACATTCAAAACGAACTTGATCGTTTCCTTTGCCGGTGCAACCATGTGCTATATACTTTGCACCATGCTCATGGGCTGCATCCACTAGGTGCTTAACAATCACTGGACGAGACAAAGCAGACAAAAGCGGATACTTATTCTCATACATTGCATTTGCATAAATTGCTTTGTCTAGATAGTCATCGCAAAACTCATCACGCATGTCAGCCACGATAGACTCGATAGCTCCAATTTTGAGAGCCTTATCACGAGTAGTTTCTAGATCTGCACGCTCTTGTCCTACATCTCCTGCAACACAAATAACGTCAAGATTCATTTCGTCCATGAGCCATCTTATGCAAACAGATGTATCAAGTCCTCCAGAATATGCTAAAACTACTTTTTCTTTACTCATAATAATGCTCTCCTTATCTTTATTGAGTAACAACTGTAAAAACATACAACCTATATTTAATATGCATCTTTATGCATTATATAGAATAATTTTTCATATATTTGCATCTAAATTGCATATGGATATAAATATTTTATGACCGCATGCACAAGCGCAAGCACATGCACAAACACGCACAACATGCAACCCGTGTGCAACCCAAAAACCTACCAACGCCAAACTACCCCTTCAAATGGAGAATAGCCTTGCTAAATTCTTTAGCATCATTTTCGGTTCTTGCTATTGCTAAAATTGTGTCGTCTCCTGCTATGGTTCCCATCAAATATTGCGACTCAGCAGCATCTAGCGCAGCTCCCACTCCAGAAGCAGCTCCAGGCATAAGCTTAATCACTACCAAATTCCCGGCTTGTTCAACACTTGTAACCAAATCCGAAACCAGCTTTTTTAGATTAAGATCCTCAGGCAATACATAGGCACCATCATAAGCTTTCATAAGACCCAAATCAGAAATATCTCTAGAAATAGTTGCCTGAGTGCATACACACCCCTCTTTATTGAGGTATTCAACTAGGTCGCGCTGCGTTCTAATATTATATGTACGAACAATTTTTTTAATTATCGCTTTTCTATCTTCTCGCTTGCCCATTTTTTCCTCTAACAAATCTTATGTTCTAAACAAACAACTTTATAAATTAATGCAAAATTTATACAAATACCGTTTAAATAAACCAGTACTTAGCCAAGCTGCCTAGCAAAATCTTGCCTACTCTAACAACCTCTTAAGCCATAATCAAAGAAAGCAAAGCCTTTTGAGCATGCAGTCTGTTTTCGGCTTCGTCATAAATTGCAGATTGAGGACCGTCCATAACTTCATCGGTTACTTCTTCTCCCCTGTGCGCTGGCAAACAATGCATAAAGATTGCATTTGGAGCAGCCAGTGCCATCATATTTGTATCTACCTGATATCCCTTAAATGCCTCAAGGCGAGCGTCGTGTTCAGCTTCATCTCCCATAGAGGTCCACGTGTCTGTAATAATGATATCCGCGCCACTAACTGCCTCGCGGGGGTCTTGCATAAGCTCGAGTTTTGCTCCAGTTTGGTTAGCAACTTCAAGACACTCTTTATAATTTGACGAACTTGGCTCATATCCTATAGGAGTAGCAACTTTAACATTCATTCCAGTTAGAGCTCCGCCCTCTAAATATGTGTTTGCCATATTATTGCCATCACCAACGTATGCCAAAGTGAGTTTATCTAAATCACCCAAGTGCTCTCTAGCTGTTAGCATATCTGCCAAAACTTGACAAGGATGATAATCATCGGTTAGAGCATTAACAACAGGTATCGAAGCCCATTTTGCCACCTCTTCGACCTTTGCTTGAACAAATGTGCGTATAACTATAGCATCTACAAATCTCTCCAAAACCATCGTGGTGTCTTTAACCGACTCACCTCTAGAAAATGCCGAATGACTATCCGACATAACTATAGAATGAGCTCCCAATCTAGTTACTCCAACATCAAAGGAGTTGCGAGTTCTCATAGAAGGCTTTTCCAAAATGATAGCCACCGCTTTGTTCTCGTAGGGCTTTTCATAAATTCCTTGTGCCCAATCCGACTTTTGCTTAGCAGCCGTATCTAAGACCAGCTTAACCTCATCTGGAGTTAGGTCTAAAAGTCTCAAAACATCTTTGCCTGCAAGCGGGTTATTTGCGTATGGATTTGCATTTGTCATCTCTAAGTTATTCCCTTCTAAAATTGACCAATAATTGCAGATAGTTTTTCAATCAAAACATTTACATCTTCTTTTGTGCATATAAGCGGCGGAACAAATCTCAAAACATCACTGCATGGTGCATTTAAAACAAGACCCATTTCAAGACCCCTAGACACAATATCTGGAGCAATTGGCGAGTCTAGCTGTGCCCCCCTCATAAGTCCAAGGCCACGAACTTCTGTAACTCTATCTAGTGTTGATAACATGCTTGCAAGGTAGTCTCCAACATCGCATGCGTTGGTTGCCACATCTAGTTCTAACATTGTGTCAATCGTTGCATTAGCAGCGGCTACAGCCAAGTGATTGCCACCAAATGTAGAACCATGATCGCCTAGCTGCATTGCATCAGCAACCTTAGCACGCGCCGCAAAAGCACCCATTGGAAAGCCCGATGCAATTCCTTTTGCCATAGTTACTATATCTGGAACAATTCCAAAGTGTTGATAAGAAAATGGGTAGGTTCCGCATCTAAAAAATCCAGTTTGCACCTCGTCTACAATTAGCAAAATGTTGCGTTTTGATGTTTCTTTGCGAAGGTATGTGAGATACTCTTTTGTGCATGGATGAATGCCGCTCTCGCCCTGAATACACTCAACAACAACTGCACAAACTTCATCACCGTGCGTATTTATTGCATCTAAAAATGAGTCGATGTTGTTTTGCTCAATCTTTAAAAATCCATCAGGCAGCGGCTTAAAAATATCTTGTTTTGAAGGCTGACCAGTTGCTGCTATTGTGGCAATCGTGCGACCATGAAAAGACCTATCGAGATAAAGAACCGTTTTTGCATCCTTTTTGCCACACATATCTGCATAGCGCCTAGCTAATTTAAAGGCTCCTTCGTTAGCTTCAGCCCCACTGTTGGCAAAAAATGTTTTGAATACTTGCTGATTATTTTCTGTCGAGCTTGCCGCAGCTTCATCTACTGCGCCAGCAACTCCAGCCAAACACGGCACAACTCCATCCGCCCCGCATGCATTTACAGCCAAAAGCTCAGAGATCTTTTTTGCAAGATCTCCTCTTCCATCTGCATAATAATAATTGCTAGTTTGCATTAGCTTAGCGGCTTGCGATTGAATCGCACCAACTACAGCAGGGTGGCAATGTCCTAGCGAAACAACAGCAATTCCTCCCAAAAAGTCAAGATATTCTTTGCCATCTGAGTCAACCAGAGTCATACCATGACCCTCAACAAACTCTACAGGTTTTCTGCCATAAGTATGCATAACATACTTATCTTCAAGCTCCATCTCGTGAGCCAAACTCGGCTTTTGCATATTTTTTTCTCCTATATCTTAATCTTGCAATTTAGATGCAAAGTTCATTAGCGGCAGTGTTTCAAAATCATCGTGAGTATCGCCCGCATTAGGCGTAACCATAGTGCCAACTCCTTTGTCTGTAAACATCTCAAGTAACAAAGCATGTGGAACCGTTCCATTTAGCAAGTGAGCACGCGGAACTCCTGCCTCAAGTGCCTCTACAACCGCATCAATTTTAGGAATCATGCCTCGCGATAGCGTGCCGGAGTTAACCAAATCTTGTGCCTCCGACATGGTCAGGCGAGATATAAGCGAGCTTTTATCTTCAAAATTTAGGTACAGCCCGTCCACGTCTGATAAAAATACGACCTTGTGCGCTCCAATTGCAGCTGCAACAGCTCCTGCAGCAGAATCTGCATTTATGTTATAGAAAGTTTTGCTATCTTCGCTTATTGCAATAGATGCAATAACTGGAATGTAGTCTTTTTCTACGAGGTCTTTGAGGTATTCAGTGTTTACATGCGTAACCTCACCCGTGTTTTTATGAGCATCATCTAGAGGTTTGGCAACAAGAGTCGAAGCCTCTGCACCCGACATACCAACAGCAATTGCACCGTGTCTATTCATTGCACCAACAAGGTCTGTATTAACTTTTCCAATTAAGACTTGTCTAACAATATCCATAGTCTCATCATCTGTAACACGCAAGCCGTCTTCAAACTTAGACTCAATACCAACGCGAGCAAGCATAGAGTTAATTTCTTTGCCACCACCATGAACAAGTATTGGGTTTAGACCCATGATTTTAAGCATTACGATGTCGCTCATAACTTGAGCACGCAGTTCTTCGTCAACCATAGCTGCTCCACCATACTTAATAACCATGGTTTTGCCTGTAACATTTTTAATCCATGGGAGTGCCTCAATCAAAACCTCCGCCAACTGCGTAAGCTTTTTAGTATCATTTTTGCGGTCTTTCTCAAACTGCATTTTTTGTTTGACCTCGTCTCTTTTATATCCGTCTCGTTTATGTCTTTAACCCGCATAAATCCTGTATATCGTTAAAAATTTATGATCTGTAATCAGCATTTATAGAAATGTAGCCATGTGTAAAGTCGCACGTCCATACTCTCGAAGCACCATCTCCAAATCCTAGATCTGCCTCAACCAAGATGTTGTCGTTTGCCTCAAACAAACTTAGCGCTTCGTCCTCATCAAACTCAACTGGAAGACCGCCCTCACACACTTTTAGCCCCATAAGGCTGATGCTCACATCTTCTTGTCTAAATTTAGCACTGCTCTTTCCAAGTGCAGCTGCTAGCCTGCCCCAATTTGCATCGTGTCCAGCAATTGCAGTTTTAACAAGTGGAGAGTTAGCAACAGACTTTGCTGCTATATAAGCATCGTGGTCGTCTTTGGCTCCGCATACTTTAACGGTTACCAGCTTTGTTGCACCCTCGCCATCCGCTGCCATTTGTTTTGCCAAACTCACGCATAAAGTTTTTAGTGCTGCTTCAAATTGCAAAAATTCTGGAGTATTGGCTTTGATGATATTTTGATTAGAGCCACCTGTGGCAATCAAAAATACACTATCGTTTGTAGAGGTATCGCTGTCAACCGTCACACAATTAAACGAAATATCAACAGCATGTTTTAGCGCTAGCTTTGCGGCGTCTTTATCTAGAGCGCAGTCGGTTGTAAGCACGCTTAACATAGTTGCCATGTTCGGCTCAATCATACCTGAACCTTTTGCCATACCTCCTATGTGATATGTAGTCTTGCCGCCATCAGCTCCAATAACACCAAACTCAACAGCGGCTTGTTTTGGAACTGTATCTGTAGTCATTATTGCATCGGCTGCAGCAAGTCCCGAAGCTATGTCGGTTCCATCATTTGACCCTAAGTTATCAACGAGTTTGCCAACATTGTTCTCAAATATTTGCATATCTAGCTGAACACCTATAACGCCAGTTGAGGCAACTAAAATATCTTCTGGAGAACACCCTAACTTCTCAGAAACCAGCTGTGCAGACACTCTAGCATTTTTAAGACCAATATCTCCCGTAGCCGCATTTGCAATTCCTGAGTTTAAAACAACTCCACGTGCTTGCCCAGACTCTACGTGCTGTTTGCTCACTTGCACAGGGGCTGCGCAAAACTTATTTGTTGTAAAAACCGCTGCGGCACAAGATCCTTTGAGAACACTAACTAAAGCAAAATCAAACTTATCTGATTTTTTGCGAAAGCCAGCATGAAGAGCAGATGCACTAACTCCAATTGGACGAGTTACTCCACCCTCAATAAATGTAACTCCATCTGCTGCTTCATCAAAAAAATCTATATTTTTTTGTTTAGATGTATTTGTCATCTTTTTTATGTATCCTCCAAATTATTTTAGAACTTAGACAGTTGCATTAATATAATCTAGCCCTGAAGTCTCATCTAGCCCGCACACTATATTTGCACATTGAACAGCCTGAGTAGCCGCACCTTTATCTAAATTATCAATTGCAGCAGATGCAATGAGCGTATGCGTACCCTCATCAAAAGCAACTCCAACATGAGCATGATTTGCTCCATATACACATGAGGTTTGCGGCATATCATTTTCTAGAAAATGAACAAATTTTTCTTGTGCATAAAGCTTGCGGTACTCTTGTTTTACAGCATCAAATGAAATGTCATTTTTAATTCTTATGTTTGCCATTGATAACAGTCCGCGTTTCATAGGAACCAAAATTGGCGTAAAAGCAATCTTTATGTCGTGCGTCGCAGCTTGCGTTAGTTCTTGTTCAATTTCTGGAGTGTGTCTGTGGTTTCCTGCCGAGTATGCCTGAACCGACTCCTCAGCATGGCAAAAATGAGTGCGCGAACTTGCCTTTTTGCCTGCACCAGATACACCTGAAAGTGCATTTATAACAACATATCCGTCTAAATCAAATTGTGCTTTTAGAGCAGGGTAAGATGCAAGTATTGTAGCTGTTGGATAACACCCAGCGCAAGCAACCAGAGGGGTTGTGCTTGAGTCGTTTTTATTCCACTTCTCGCCTAGTTTTTTTAAGTCATCTCTGTGGATTTCTGGTTGTCCATATATTGCCTGAGCCAAAAGTTCAGGAGTTGAGTGTTTGACTCCATACCACTTCTCATATACATCTTTATCATGGATTCGATAGTCAGCTGATAGATCAATGACAGCAACCCCTTGGCTTAAGTAAGTAGGCGCACATGCCATAGCCGCGGTATGTGGAACAGCTAAAAATACGATGTCTATTTTGCTAGCAATTTTTTGATGATCTGACTTAACGAATTTAAGATCCGTATGACCCTCTAGTGCAGGATAAACATCTGTAATCTTTTGACCCTCTAGCGAATCTGACGACGCAGCCACAAGCTCAAAATTTGGGTGATGCAATAAAGTTCGCACGACCTCAATTCCTGCATATCCGCCTGCTCCAATTACTGCTGCTTTATACATTGCATATCTCCTAGGTATTATTTATCTATCTCTTTTTTATACTTTAAGAAGAATATACGATTTTTTTATATTAAAGATACAAAATATGCAGATTTTTTTTGCACGGAAATATTTTTCTTTAGATGTAATTTCTATAGAGTGCAAATAGAAATTGATGCTGATTGGCATACAAACCTAAAAGCAAACCAACAACCGCCAACAATCAGCAAACAAATAAACCTTAATCAAACTCTAAAGCGTCATCGTCGGCTTCGCTAAAGCGAGGTTTGTAAGTTGGAATTTGCTTAGACAAACACTCTTTAATATCTCTAGAGCTTCCATATAATGAGTTGGCAAGCTCTTGAAGTTTTTGCTCAACATCGCGTGAATCTACTGGCTCATCATTAGAAATCATAATGTCTTTGATCGAAGTAGCTTGAGTTTTTTCGCTTTGAGTCCAAAGTTCTTCTTCAAGTTTTTCTCCTGGACGAAGTCCAGTAAACTCAATATTAATATCAACCCCTGGACGCAAACCAGAAAGTTTGATTAAGTTTGTTGCCAAATCCACAATCTTGACGGGCTTGCCCATATCTAGAATAAAAATCTCGCCACCACGAGCAAGACCACCAGCTTGAATAACCAACCTTGATGCCTCAGGGATAGTCATAAAATATCTGGTCATATCTGGGTGTGTTACGGTAACAGGACCGCCTTCAGCAATTTGATGCTTAAAAAGTGGAATAACGCTGCCATGCGAGCCCAACACATTACCAAATCTAACAGCCGCAAATACAGTCTCAGAGTTTTGCGAGAAAGATTGAATAATCATCTCCCCTAGTTTTTTTGTGGCACCCATAACACTCGATGGATTTACGGCTTTATCGGTTGAAATGAAGATAAACCTCTTGACGCCGTGTATGCTTGCAGCGCGTGCAACATTCATGGTTCCAAATACATTATTGCGTACAGCTTCTTGTGGACAAGCCTCCATCAAAGGAACATGCTTATGAGCTGCAGCATGAAAAACAGCACTCGGAGAATACTTCAAAAACACAGTTGCCAGGCGCTCATAATCACGCACAGAACCAATTTCAACAACAATGTCTACATCATCATATTTTTGTTGAATTTCTTTTTGAAGCTCATATGCTGTATTTTCATAAATATCGAACACAACAATTTGTTTGGGGGCAGCCACGCATAGCTGCCTTACAAGCTCCGAGCCAATTGAGCCTCCGCCGCCTGTTACCAAAATAGTTTGTCCAGCAATATATCCATTAACTTGCCTTGTGTTTAAAACTACCTCATCGCGAGAAAGTAGATCGGTAACATCAACATCGCGAAGCTTAATGTCGCCTAGCTGATCGGTCGGAATATCTCTCACATTAGGAAGCGTTAGCAAGTGGCAACCCGTTGACATGCAAATGTTATAAATGTCGTGAACATCTGACTTAGACGCTGAGGGCAAAGCCAAAACAATTTGCTCTATGCCATATCTTTTAACTAGAGAAACAATTGAATTTCTGTCGCCTGCAACTGGAACACCATGTATTCGCATTCCAATTTTTGCAGGGTCATCATCTACTGCAACAACAGGATTACCTTGCATATAATAGTCGCCGCTTGTCATGCGGTTAATTGTGAGCGATCCGGTTTCTCCAGCTCCAACAATTAGTGTGCGCTTGCGTGCGCTCTTTGCCGGACGCTTAGTCATAGCCCCTTTGCTGTAATAAATTATTTTGAAGAGATATCTTGCCCCTCCAATAAATACCCACAGTAAAAGCGCTGCTACAAAATATACTCGTATTGGCAGGCGTATTCCTGCAAGAAACAAGATGATTGCTCCAATAAATGTTGACAGCGCAGTAGAAGCAACTATCTTTAGAAGCTCGGGGGCAGATGCATATTCCCACAAATCTGTATAAAGTCTAAAGCACGCAGCAGAAATGCAATTTATGACTGCCAAAATTCCTATATGAAATAAAACATCTGTTGTAACGAGCAAGTCTTCTGCTTGACCTGTTCCAACAGTTGCTAATAGATATGCTATATATGTAGCGCAAATGTCCCAAAGCAAAAGACAAATTGCGCGTGTCGTTAATTTGTTTCCCATAGTTTTTTAGTCTACCACTCATAAGCACAAATTTAACATTTGTATATGGCAAGAAGTTTTTAATAGCAATTGTTGAGAGATTGCATATAGCTTGCGAGAGTTGCACAGAACTTCCAAGAGCTGTAGTAGCTATGTGAGCCGTAGTGTAAACTGGTTCATTTAGCCGAGCTAGTATTTAAGCTTTATAAAAACGACTTAACAAAATCTATAATCTTTAGATACGAAGTTTTTCTATCGAATTGCTCCTCAGCAATTTTTCTTGCAATTTTGCCCATATCGGCGCAAAGTTGAGGATCATTTTTTAGAGCCAAAATACACTGTGCCAAAGCACTAGGATCTTCAGCTTCTATATTTATACCAAAACCGTCGCTTGTAACTTTGTTCTTAAACTCGAGACTCTCCCCTGTGTTGATCATCGGGATACCAGCAGCCAAATAATCTCCAATTTTGGTAACAATTGATTGAGGAGCTTTTTTAACAAGAGAGTTAATTGCAACATCAGACTTAGACAAATATGCAGCCATAGTTTGATAATCAACATAGCCCAAAAAGTCAACATTGCAATCACAAACAGAAGCTTGCTCTCTTAGAGCTTCTTCGTCTGGCCCGCTTCCCAAAATCTTAACTCGAACGTCACCATGACCTGCTTTCTTCAAAACAGCAGAAGCATCAATGAGAGTTTTTATATCGTAACTTTTGCCCAGCGTTCCAGTATAAATAACCCAAAACTCATCTTTAGGTTTGCAGACCTCATCAGCATGCAACTTAACACCGCTATCAAAAAGATCTATGTCATTTCCAACATATACAGTTATATGCGGCACATCTTTAGAACAATCCGTATAGGGTCTTAGCGCATACTCATCTGATGTACCAACAATTCCAGACACGCTAGAATATACTTCTTTGGCATCGTGCGAAAGCTCACTAAACATCAAACTGCTCAAAAGCGGTACGTCAAAAACCATACGCATAGCTTCTGGCCACAAGTCATTTATGTCACTTATAAAGGGAATGTTATTCTCTTTTGCATACCTTGACGCAGACAAAGCAACATCATTTGGAGGAATCTCGGCATATACCAAATCATATTTGGATGCACTATCTAGATAGTTTTTAAGATTTTTAGCAGCAATACGATGGCTATGGATGCGCTTTAAATCTATATTTCGCTTATAACCTGGCTCGTCTATAAAAACTACATTAAAGTCATACATATCATAAGGAAAATGATCAGTATCTCGCTGCTCTTTTTTCCAATGCTGAAAAGACGATGTAATTAGGTCTACTTCAAATCCTGAATCATGCAAAAACTGGCTTATAGACAAAAAGCGTGTGTAGCCTTTATCCTCGTGACCAAGCTTTACCCCCATTGTTATTACTGCAACTCTATTGGGCATCTTCTACCTTTTCTGTATCATTTTGGGACTCATTATAGATGCCCTCTTCTTTAGCAATGCTAACAAACGTTCTAAAAAATATTTTTACATCTAGCAAAAAAGATATATTCTCTACATAAAACACATCTAATCTTAGACGCTCTTTCCAAGGAATCGAATTTCTGCCATAAACCTGAGCATAACCTGTGATACCAGGTTTAACCTCAAGCTTACGCTCATCGTCTCCTTCATACAAGTTAACTTCGTCCCAAACATCTGGACGAGGTCCTATCAAACTCATATTACCCAAAAACACGTTAAAAAATTGCGGAACCTCATCTAAACTAGTGCGTCGCATAAAGGCACCGATCTTTGTCATTCTAGGGTCATCTGGACCATTATATGTAGACCCATCAGGCATTTTAAGATCAGGAGAGTTAACCTTCATAGACCTAAACTTATACATTTTAAACTCAACGCGATTTTGTCCAACACGCGCAGCATTATAAAAAGCAGGTCCTCTATCCTCGTGCTTAATAATTGGAACAAGCACAAGACAGATAATCAATACAATAGGCATCGCAAGAATGCTAAGCATGATATCTAGGAGTCTTTTTATGAACCTGCTGTACAAAAGCTACACCTCTAGTTCATCTAATACTTGTAGATATGACTCGATAACATACTCAAGCTGCTCATCACTCATAACCGTGTATAAGGGCAAAGTGACCTCATTTTGATAAAAGTCAAACGCATTGGGATAATCTAAAATAGAAAATCCAAGCTTTTGATAGGCACTCATCATGGGAAGCGGCTTATAGTGAACATTGCAACTAACACCCGCTTCAGCCATCCTTGTAATAAATGTGTTTCTTGTATCTTCGCTTGCACCTGTAATTCTAGTGATAGCAAGGTGTCCGCTCGATGAACCCTCATCGGTATAGTGCATAACCACAGAAGCCTTATCGCCATCTATCGCCTCTATATAACGATGAATCATCGACTTTCTGTGAGCCAACATCTCGGGATACCGCTGTATCTGAGCTAGGCCAATCGAAGCGCAAATATCTGTCATGTTCCACTTATATGCTGGCTCTAAAATATCATATTCCCATGAGCCTAGCTGAGTTTTTGCAAGTGCGCTCTTGCTTTGACCATGCAAAGACATAAGCTGAACTTGCTTATACATTTGAGCACCATCAAATGCGTTGGTGTTTTTCCAAGTTAGTCCTCCGCCCTCGCCTGTTGTTAGATTTTTAACAGCATGAAACGAAAAGGCAGTAAAGTCTGCAACCGAACCAGATGGTTGCCCGTGATATGTGGCACCTAGAGAATGTGCTCCATCTGCAATAACAGCTATGCGTCCAATTGATTTTTGCAAATCGTTATGTGCAACAAACTTGCTAGAAACAGACTTTACTACAGCAAAAATTCTGTCATAATCACACATTATTCCTGCAACATCTACAGCGATAATTGCTTTTGTTCGGCTAGTGATTGCACTCTCAAGTTTAGAATAATCCATCTCTAATGAGTCTACTGCTGTATCAACCAAGACCGGCGTTGCTCCCACATGCACAATAACACTACAAGATGATGTGTATGTATAAGCTGAAGTGATTACCTCGTCTCCAGGACCTATATCCAAAAGACGCAAAGCGCACTCTAGTGCAGCAGTTGCAGAATTTAGACACGCAAACTGAGAAGTTCCACAATATTGGGCAAGCTCTTCTTCAAAACGTTTTGTTTTAGGACCAGTTGTTATCCAACCAGACTTCAAAGTATCGCATACAGCATCTATTTCTGCTTGAGTTATATCAGGCTTTAAGAACGGAACCTCCATTTGGGCACCCATCTTACAAACCTCCTTAAACTTAATTTAACTAAAAGATACATCTGCTTTTAGACAAGCAAATAAATTACCAAAATCAGATGCGTATAATTTTAAATATATAAGATGAATTTCTTTTGCAGTTTGTTAAATACCAAAAAACCAATAGCCAACATACCAAATGCAAAAATTGCACATATTATGTTGTCCCAAAGAGACGGACATATTCCATATATAACAACATTGCGAATATAGTCCACATAATGATACATAGGATTGAACCTGATGATAGACATCATCCAATTTGGCAATACAGAAACTGGATAAAAGATTGGCGTCATATATGTCCACAAAGTCACAAGAACACTCCAAAGATGCAATACATCTCTAAAATAAACCGCCAAAGCAGAAAACAACAAGCTTAGACCCAGCGCAAATATTGTTGTAAACAAAACAACTACTGGCACTAAAAACATCAAAGGCGTAAATGGAACTTGAAAAAATATGATTACACATGTTACAGCTATAAGCGAAAATGCATAGTTAACAAGCGCAAATAATACTTTTTCTATTGGAAAAATAATTTTTTCGACTTTGATTTTTTTGATGAGTGGCGCTGCATCTATAATAGAATGCATCGCATCTCCAACTCCGTCTGTCATAAGTGTAAATAAAGTACTGCCCAAAATAAAATAAACAGGATAATACTCAATTTCAAATCTAAAGAGCTGCGAAAAAACCGCAGACAAAACAATCATCGTCAAAAGTGGATTTAAAACACTCCACAATACGCCCAAAACAGACCTTCGATATTTGAGCTTAAAATCCTTTGACACAAGGTTTACAAGCAAATATCCGCTGTCTTTAATTCCAGCAATTACACTCATTAATTTTTCTCCATGTTAGTTTTTAAATAACCAAACAATTATGCACTAAAAATTTGGAACTAGTGTCTAAAATGCCTATGTCCGGTAAATACCAACGCAACCCCAAGCTTATCTGCAACCTCTATTACCTCGTTGTCTCTAATAGAGCCACCAGGTTGAATTACAGCAGATACTCCAGCTTTTGCCAGAACTTCTAGTGAGTCTGAGAATGGCATAAATGCGTCACTTGCTGCAACTGCGTCTTTTGCAAGCTCGCCTGCTTGTTCAACTGCAAGTTTTGCTGAGTTAACTCTATTTGGCTGTCCAGCTCCAATTCCTACGGTAGAAGTTCCACGTGAGATAAGTATTGCATTTGACTTGATTGACTTGCAAGCCTTCCAAGCAAACTCAAGGTCATGGAGTTGTTCTGGCGTTGGAGAAACTTTGGTAGGAACGCTAAAAGTGGAAGAATCTTCTACAACTGCATCTTTGTCTTGAATAAGTATTCCACCCTCTATAGTTTTAAACTCAAGACCACAACCACTTGGGTTGCATCCTTTGGTTTCTAAAACGCGAGCATTTGGTTTTTGTTTTAGCAGCTCTAGTGCCTCTTCTTCAAAAGAAGGAGCAACTATCGCCTCTATAAACTGCTCATTTTTATAAATCCCCTCAATCACACCTTTTGTAACCTGTGTGTTAAATGCCATAACGCCGCCAAAAGCGCTAACAGGGTCACATGCATGTGCATGCAAATATGCCATAGCAATATCTTGATCACACGCAATTCCACAAGGAGTTTGGTGTTTTACGATAACGCAGGTTGGCTCATCAAACTCACGAACAGCCATCCATGCAGCATCAATGTCTAAGTAGTTGTTATAAGACAGCTCTTTGCCCTGATATTGCTTTGCATTAGAAAGTCTATATTCAGGATTATCTCCAAAGTCTAGGGATAAATCTTGTGAAACCTTATAGAATGCAGCTTTTTGGTGCGGGTTTTCTCCATAACGAAGTTCTTGAGATTTAGCAAGGAATAGCCTCTTATCCTCAGCATATGTTGTATCTTTTGTAACTTGCTTGTTCAACCAGTTATAAATTGCATTGTCATAAGCACTCGTTGTTTCAAAAACTTTTAGGGCAAGCTTTTGTCTGGTCTCTAGGGTTGTGCAGCCATCGTTGGCACGCATTTCTTCTAGAATGTCGTTGTATTTGCAAGGCTGCGTAACAACTGCTACACTTGCGTGATTTTTTGCGGCTGACCTAAGCATCGAAGGACCTCCGATGTCTATATTTTCTATACAGTCATCTGGAGTTGCATCTGGCTTTGCAACTGTTGCCTCAAAGGCATATAGATTAACTACGACCATATCGATCATGCCAATTCCATGCTCGTTAGCAGCATTCATATGATTTGGATTATCGCGTTTAGCCAAAAGACCGCCATGAACAAAAGGGTGTAGCGTTTTTACTCGCCCGTCCATCATCTCAGGAAAACCTGTGAGCTCCTCTATTGGCTTAACAGAAACGCCAGCTTCTGCCAGCACACGCGCAGTTCCGCCTGTTGAAACAATCTCAACGCCAAATTCGTTTGACAATGCGCTTGCAAACTCAACAATTCCGCTTTTGTCTGTTACAGAAACAAGCGCTCTTTTAACTTTTGGATTGTCTGCCATGTTATCAGTCCCTTTCGTCTCTTATATCAACAACTATTTAAAAATCTAAAATTTGACCCACAGGTCCTTCTATCAAAAGATCAGCATTGCTGTCTTGTGAGGTAGGACTCATATTGATTATAACGAGCTTATCTCCACCAAAACAACTAACAAACCCTGCCGCAGGATAAACAACTAAAGAGGTACCCGCTATAATCATCATATCAGCTTGCATGATTGTTCTTGCGGCTCCATCCATAACATTAGAGTCGAGCGCCTCTTCATATAAAACAACATCGGGCTTAACCATGCTTCCGCAAACATCACATTTTGGAACGCCCGATGCCTCCATAACATATTCTACTGGGAAAAACTTGCCGCAAGACATGCAGTTATTGCGAAGAACAGAGCCGTGGAGCTCAAAAACCATTTTTGAGCCAGCCGCTTGGTGCAAGCCATCAATATTTTGTGTAACAACGCCGCTAACTTTGCCAGCTTGTTCTAGCTGGGCAATTTTTTGATGTGCCTTGTTTGGCTTGGCGTCCAAAAATATCATCGACTTTTTGTAGAAGTCATAAAACTCATCTGGATGCTGCATAAAAAAGCTATGGCTAACAACTTCTTCTGGATTTTTGCGTCCACTAGTTGTAAATATGCCCTGCGAACTTCTAAAATCTGGAATGCCGCTTTCTGTGGAAACTCCAGCCCCTCCAAAAAACACAATCCTGTTGTGGTTTTCTATCATTTCTTTTAGTTGAGCTTGCTTTTCTAAAAGCTCTTGGGATAATTCTGACATTGTTGAAACCCCCCTTTTTAGACTAGCTCACAATATAGTTAGTGAGTTTTTCGATGTTTCCATTTTCACAAAAAACTTGCCCTGCAATATCCATAAATTTAGATGTGGTTCCAAGCATTTTTGCCATCGAGTTCCATTTTTTAACCACAGTCAAGCCCTCCACTGTGTTTTGTTGGAGATATTCATTTGCTTTTGTAGACCCAAACCCGTGCTCACCAACAATTTTTCCAAATGTGTAATTTCTGCTTTTATCCGAAAAACACGTGAGAATAAGATCCCCCACACCAGCAAGGCTCATAGGTGTGAGTTGACTTCCTCCATCAATTTGTATAAGCATAGAAGAAATGTCAGATAAAACACGCTGCATAAGTAGGCATTGAGTGGATACTGGATGGTTAGAACCATGCAAGGCTCCAACAGCTAAGGCGGCTGCATTTTTTATGCACGAGCAAAGTTCAACCCCCATAATATCGTGTGAGCGATCTAGGATAAATTTTGTATCGTGGGCAAATGCGTCTTTAGCCATCTCAAAAGCTTGGTCGCAGCTAGATGCAAAAGTAAATCCAACTGGTACGTCTTCTATAATATCTATTGCAAATCCAGGACCTGCAATTGCAGAAATTTGCTGATCCAAAGCACGCGCTGCCACAACTGCTGGAAAGCGTCCATCGGGACAAGCCCCTTTAGCGCCCACAATCACATGCGTCTCGGGCAAAAGATATGGTTTTAAGTTCTCGCATACTTCTTTGATATATTTGGCAGTTGTTAAGATAAATATAAGGTTTGAGGTTGCAGCTTCTTCAAAAGACGTGGTCATACAAATATTTTGAGGAAGCTGATGACCGTCAAGCACGCTAGCAATTACACCTGTATTGCAATATTCTTGTAGCTTTGACTTAGAAGAAGTCCATACAATAACATTGTTATTAGAGTTAGTTGCAAGCCTATGGGCAATAGATAAGCCAAATGCACCCGCTCCTATAACACTAACTTTCAAAACAGCACCCTAACCTTTTGTATGATAATAAAGCATGGCTCGATCGAGTCCCTCTTTTGCTGCATAAACCGCAGCTTCTGCAGCTTTTTGCGTAGTGAACTCAAACTCTTCAGCTTGGGTTTTGCGCAGCTTTTGCAAAACATAATCTGCGGGATTCATCTTTCCAGGAGGTCTTCCTATGCCAACTTTTAATCTTGCGTATGTATCTGTTTTAAGCGAAGTAGTTATGGAACGCAGCCCATTGTGTCCGCCGTGACCTCCCCCACGCTTAAAACGAATATCGCCTTGTGGAATATCCATATCATCGTGGATAACCAAGAGTTGTTCGGGAGCTATGCTGTA
Organism: Senegalimassilia sp.; assembly: GCA_963661535.1. GTDB lineage: Bacteria > Actinomycetota > Coriobacteriia > Coriobacteriales > CADBOM01 > CAVLCC01. The sequence goes on along the minus strand of CAVLCC010000014.1, from coordinate 18,110 downwards.
TCTTTTTAGCAAGTGAGAGATGGGGCCTCCGGATGTATTCATAAAAGACTGAGGTTTTGCAAGCAATAACTCTTCGCCATCTACCTTTGCTATTGCCAGCAAACTTCCGTCTTGAGTTTTCCAATATGTTACGTCTAGGGCATCGGCAATTGCGTCTACACTTGCAAAACCGCAGTTATGCCTAGTCATCTCATATTCTTGACCTGGATTTCCAAGTCCTGCCACCAACTTATAATGCAACATATCAAAAACTAGCTCCGCACACAAACTATATTCACAGACAATCTAAATCCACAAACTAAATTGCAAAATCTGGGTCAAAAAGCTCTGAGATGGTTGTCTCGTTATAAACATTTAGAATTGCGCGACCCAAAAGTGGAGCCACAGAAATAATATGGAATTTATCTGTTAGTCTTGAGCGATCAATTGGAACAGTGTTGCAAACAACTACCTCTTTTGCAGGGCAGTCAACCAAGCGCTGAATTGCAGGATCAGAAAAAATACCATGTGTAGCACTAATGCGAACAGAAGCAGCGCCCGCATCCATTAAAGCTTTGCAACCATTAACAATTGTTCCAGCTGTATCTATCATGTCATCGTTAATGATGCAATTTTTCCCTTTAACATCTCCTATTACAGTAGAGATTTCTGCAACATTGTGTGCTGGTCTATTCTTATGCATAATAGCGAGATCCGCCTCTAACATCTCAGCCATCTTCTTTGCAACTTTAGCACGACCAACATCAGGAGAAACAACGCACAAATTTTCTATATTTTGCTTTTGGAAATATTCAACAAAAAGACCTAGAGCAGTAAGGTGATTTACGGGTGTATCAAAAAATCCTTGGATTTGACCTTGGTGCAAATCAACCATAATTGTGCTATCCACGCCAGCTGTGGTTAACAAATTTGCAACCAGCTTGGCAGTAATAGGCTCTCTAGCAGCTGATTTTTTATCTTGACGCGCATATCCATAATGAGGAATAACAGCCGTAACACTTCTTGCAGAAGCTCTTTTTGCAGCATCAGTCATAATGAGAAGCTCCATTAGCGCATCATTTACTTCTCCTGCAAGTGATTGGACAATGAACAAATCATCTCCACGCACAGTTTCTAGAAAACGCGCATAAATCTCACCATTTGCAAACTTTTCTAGCTTAATGTTTCCCAGCTCGATTCCGGTGCTTTCAGAAATTCCCTGCGCCAGCTCCGGATTGCAGTTTCCCGAATACAACTTAATAGTTTTGTTTACAACGTCCATCTGCCAATCCTCCATGACCTCAAATACCTAAGTCTTATTTATCTCCATGCGACTTGTTACGCATTTTGCGCCTGCCAAAATTTTCCAGATTTTTTTGCTTGCTTCGCTCGACCGCCAAAGCACCATCCGGAACCTCTTTAGTAATCGTAGACCCTGCAGCAACCACACAGTCTTCCCCTATGGCAACAGGTGCAACCATCATTGTGTCACTCCCCACAAAAGTGCGATCTCCAATTGATGTTTTGTTCTTATTCTTGCCGTCGTAATTGCAAGTTATAGAACCAGCTCCAATATTAACGCCCTCACCCATGGTTGTATCGCCTATATAACTTAGATGAGGAACCTTAGAACCTTTGCCTATTGTTGAATTTTTTATTTCTACGTGCGTGCCTGCCTTAGAGCCACTGCACATATGCACACCCGGACGAACATAAGCACGAGGACCGCAACTAACGTTGTCGTCAAATTCTGAATCTAGCACAATCGACTCCTCAATTATGCAATTAGAGCCTATTGTTGAGTTTGAGATTTTTGTATTAGGTCCAATCTTGCATCCCGATTTAATTTGTGTATTACCCTCTATAAAAGTGAGTGGCAAAATCTCCACGTCTTTTTGAATCTGTGCGTCCGCGCTAATCCATACCAAATTAGGATCTAGCATACTAACGCCTGCAAGCATATGTTGTTCGTTGATGCGAAGTTGCATCTGCTTGGTTGACTGAGCAAGTTGTACTCGATTGTTTATACCCATTGTTTCTGAACTGTCATCTACTGAAATTGCAGAAACCTTTTTGCCATCTTGAACCATCAGCGCTATAACATCGGTTAGATAGTATTCGCCTTGAACATTATCATTGGTAATTTTTTGCAAATATTCATTCAAAGATTGAGGATTAAAAGCATACATTCCACTGTTGACCTCTTTAATATCTAGCTGCTCAGGCGTGCAGTCTTTGTGTTCAACAATTCCAGACACATTATTATTTTTATCTCGAACAATTCTGCCATATCCTGTAGGATCTGCCTCAATGCTCGTTAAAATCACAGCAGATGCGTTGTCTACATTTTGTGTGTCTAAAAGTTTTTTTATTGTAGATGGTCTAACAAGCGGGCAATCCCCAGATAAAACAACCAGTGCTCCAGTGCAAGATTTAATATATTCAGAAGCACATTTGATTGCATCTCCTGTACCAAGTCTTTGTTTTTGATAAACTACTTTTGCATTTCCTATTAGAGGCTCAACTACATCCGAACCATGACCTAAAATGCAAACAACCTCATCACAACTAGCTTCATAAGATGCATCAACAACCCACTTAACAAGTGGTTTTCCTAGAATTTCAAATGCAACCTTTGGCTTATCTGATTTCATTCTAGTGCCGCTACCGGCTGCCATAATTAGAGCTGTATGCATGTTATTTAATGCGCTCCTTATATATTTTAGCGTTCATATTAAAAACGGGGAGATATTGTCTCCCCGTTTAGATTTCTTTTGGCTGGGATACCAGGATTCGAACCTAGATAGCTGGTACCAAAAACCAGAGTCCTGCCATTGGACGATATCCCATTGCTCGATTGAGCTTAAAAAATGTTTCGCTCAAATGCGCGTTGATTAGTGTAACACACAAATCACAAAAATTGCTAGTTAACATTCCAGCCTGCGCCAAACGATACACTATCGCAGGCAACCGACCAAAATCCTTGATTTTTCATCTCTTCTACAGCTTTTTTTGCAGAAATTTCATCTTCACAAATTGCGTAACATGCAGATCCGCTTCCAGATACTGAAGATTTTAGAACTCCTGGCAAACTATCAAATGTTGAAATTATGTAAGATATTTCGCTATTTAGTTTGCATGCGGCTAGCTGTAAGCTGTTTCCAATAGAACTAGCAATTTTAGTAGCTGATGATTTTTTTGAACTAAGGTGTTCAACTAATTGTTTTTGAGAAAAGTCTTCACCCTGTAAATCATCTGAAGTGCTCATCTTGTCAAATGTTTTATATACATCAGGAGTGCTTAGCCCCTCATGCGGACGAGCAAGTGCTAAATAAAGCTTTGGAGTTTCAAACCTGTTTTCGATTACATCTCCAAAACCTCCAAACTTTGCACACCCTCCATCTAAGAAAAATGCAACGTCGCTTCCCAAACTACGTGCCACTTCAATTGCTTCTTTGCCATTTGGGTCCAGTCTATATAAAAGTGCCATAAGTTTTATTACGGCAGCGCAATCAGAAGAACCTCCACCTAGCCCAGATTTTGTTGGAATATTTTTTTGCAAAGTAATGTGTATGCGATCTCCCATTGGTTTTCCAATGTAGTCGCAAAAAGACATTATTGCCTTGTATGCTAGGTTGTCTTCTAGCGACACATCTTCGTGGTCTATACCCTCGGCATATGTCATATCTATTTGCACATCTGCATGTGGAGGATCCCAATCGGCACACACATGGAGCTTATCGCACAAAGAAATTGATTGCATTACTGTTGATAATCTATGTCTTCCATCAACTATATTTTTACCAACGTCTAAACCTAGATTAATTTTTGCAGGAGCCACAATATCCATCTCTATATACTCAGGTTTAGGCATCTTCATAGCTCCTTTTTTGCATAAAAAACTTCTCTAACAAATCTCGACATTCGTCTTCTCTAACACCAAATGTAGAAGGGAATGAATGATTTAGATGCGGATTGTCTCCAATAGCATATATAGAATCTATAGCTCCGGCTTTTGGATCATCTGCCCCAATAACACATCTAGATATTCTAGCTTGAACCATTGCTCCAGCACACATAGAACATGGTTCTAAGGTTACATATATTGTGCAATTCTCGAGACGCCAATTATCCAAATATTTTGCAGCTTTTCGCATTGCCACAATTTCTGCGTGTCCTGTTGGATCATTTTGGGTTTCTTTGCAGTTACATGCTTTGGCAATAACCTCTTTATTGCACACAACCACAGCACCCACAGGCACTTCTCCCATCGAAAGTGCAGCCTGAGCTTGCTCGAGCGCATACCCCATATAAATCTCATCGTCTTTTAAACTCATAAATAAATTATCGCAAGCAAAAATAATCCCCCGATTGCATTAAACGCAAACGGGGGATAAATTACTAGTTTATATATGCTAGCGAGTTAGTAGATTAGAAATAAATTATTTCATTGCCTCTAGAAGCTCAGCAGCTTTGATTGCGCAAGAACCGCCATCTGGAGTGTATGCATCTGCGCCAATTTCGTCGCAATACTCTTGAGTTACAGGAGCGCCGCCAACCATGATCTTTACGTTGTCGCGAAGACCAGCATCTTTGAATGCACGAACAACCTCGTCTAGCTTAGGCATTGTGGTTGTTAGAAGAGCTGAGCAAAGAACTAGTTTGCAGTCGCTGTGATCTTTAACCCAGTTTACGAATACCTCAGGTTTAACATCGATGCCAAGATCTTCAACCTCGATGCCTTTGCCCTCAACCATCATACGAACAATATTCTTTCCAATGTCGTGCATGTCGCCCTCGACAGAACCTAGGCAAGCTTTGCCTAGAGGCTCATTACCAGCTTGCTCTAGAAGTGGTTTTAGAAGTGCTGTACCAGCGTTCATAGCACGTGCAGCTACGAGAACCTCAGGAACGAATACCTCGTCGTTACGGAATTTCTCGCCAATAACACCAAAGCCGTCAAGTAGAGCACCAAGAATGTCTTGTGCGTCAACGCCCTCGTCGATAGCTTGTTGTACTAGCGGAACAACTTTCTTTTTCTTACCAGTTTGGATTGCGGCATTGATGTCATCTAAAAGTGCCATTTTAAAACCCCTTTCGTCTTGGCTGCTCCTTGCAGCCACTCAATACGAAACTTTCACAGTCATTCGTGAGACTCGTTTTTATCCGATTGCCTTCTTAAGTCCCTCGAACAATTGACATTATAGCACCGCGCTTTAATGAGTTTGCAAGAAGAAAATTATTCTCTTCTTGTATTAATGATATAAATTTTTAAGTGCTAAATTGTGATTATCGATGATATATAAGTATAAATTTGACAGATATAAATATTAGAATGTCTCAAGTTTGTAAGCTCCAATTTTGCTAAAAACATATAAACAACGGGTAATATATAGAAAATATAGTGGTTGTATATGGTCAAAAACACAAAATATCGTGAAAAAATATAGTTTGGGATTTTTTACTAATAGAAGTATAATCCTTTATATACAAGCAATAAATTATGTAAAGTATGCTTAAAATATGCTTATTGCAAAAACGTGCTTTGCTTATATTTTGTTACTTAAATGTAGTGCGGGTATATGCCGAATGTATGCAAATGTATTTGGAAAGTTTGGAGGAGAACATGAAAGCAGAAATTGTTACAGGTTCAGGAACAAGCTTAGTTGAAAGTAACGGGGACAAAACTGTTCTTGACTTATTGCAAGAACAAGGCATTAACTTCTTGGCTCCTTGCGGAGGAAACGGAAAATGTGGCAAGTGTAGAGTGTTGTTAAGAACATCTGAAGGCTTGGAATACCACTTGGCTTGTCAATCTAAAGTTGAAGATGGCATTAAGATCATTCTCGACAAAGATGACAGCGTGATGGCTATAACAGATGACGGATTTTCGACTCCATATAAAGTTGATGAGGGTCAAGAAGGCGAATACGGACTTGCTATTGACGTTGGAACTACCACAGTTGTTGTTCACTTGCATGATTTAAAGACTGGCAAGCGCCTATCTAGTGCGAGCTGTCCGAATCCACAAATTGTATTTGGCTCAGATGTAATTAGCAGAATTGATGCTTCTATGGCAGGAAAGCTTAAAGCTATGCAAGAGGTAATTGATTCTGGTTTGATTAAGCTTGCTAATGAAGCATTTGCACACGCTGGAATTGAGTATAAGGCTCCCGCTAAAGGTGTATTGGCAGGAAACACTGTAATGCAGCATATTGCCACGGGACTCTCCCCTGACAGCATTGGTGTAAACCCGTTTACGCCTCTCACACTTTTTGGTGATAAACACAAGATTGAGGGACTTTGCAACAATATGTATATGATGCCTTGCGTTGCTGGTTATGTTGGCGGAGACATAACAAGTGGTGCTGTGGCGGTAGGTCTTGCTCGCAAAGAAAAACCTTGTGTATTTGTTGATGTTGGAACCAATGGAGAGATGATTGTTGGTGGCAAAGATCGTATGATTGCTTGTGCCACTGCCGCAGGTCCTGCTTTTGAGGGTGCAAATATTGAGTGCGGAATGCCAGCAGCTCCTGGAGGAATTTCTAAGGTTAATATTAAGGACAACGCTTTAGAGCTAGACATTATTGCAAATGTTGCTCCGGTGGGAATTTGTGGAACGGGGTTAATTGACACTTTGGCTATTGGACTTGACCTAGGCATTATTGATGAGACTGGTCTAATTCAAGATCCAGATGATATTGATGGCTGGGGTGCAGACCTTGTTGGTGAGGTTGGAGATCAGAGTGCAATTTTCTTATCGCGCGAGCATAATGTATATGTAACGCAAAAGGACGTGAGGAGTATTCAACTTGCAAAGGGTGCTGTGTGCGCAGGCATTTATACTTTGCTAGATGAATATGGGATTAGCGTTAACGACGTAGACGAGCTTTTGGTTGCCGGTGGATTTGGTTTTCATATTAATGTAAGAAACGCTGTGAGAATTGGTCTTTATCCAAGTGAGCTTTTACCAAAAGCACGTGCGGTTGGAAACTCCGCTGGAGAAGGCGCATCTGCAGTGCTTATCTCTCAAGAAGCAAGAGGAGAACTTGAGAAAGTCACAAAACTTTGCGAGTATCTGGAGCTTTCTACTTCTGCTAGATTTAATGATCACTATGTAGATCAAATGATGTTTGAAGAAGAAATGGATATATAAAAGCTAAAGCTACTAATATATATAATATGTGCAAGGTAAGATTTGAAGAGGCTAGGAGAAAATATGAATAATCCTGAACTTGTAGAAAAAATTAAGAATCTCGCAGAAGAACACGGATACAACTGCATTGGATATACTGAGGCTAGCAATCTATCTGTAACAGAAGATGTGCGTGCAATGTGCGCATCAAACACTTGTCATAGTTATGATAAGAATTGGTCTTGTCCTCCCGCATGTGGAAGTGTTGATGAATGGGGGGAGCGAATAGCTAAATATTCTGATTGTGTGGTATTTGAAACTGTTGCAGAGCTTGAAGATGAGTTTGACATTGATACAATGATGGACACAAACGATGAGCATAAAGAAAGAATGCTTCCTTTTGCTGATGATGTGCGCGAGCTTGTATCGGATTGCTTATTTTTGGCAGCAGGTCCATGCACAATTTGCGATGAGTGTTCGTATCCAGATGATTCATGCAGATTTCCTGACAAACAATTTGTTGCTATGGAAGCAGCTGGAATGGTTGTTAGCAAAGTATGCGTTGCAGCTGATATTCCCTACAACCATGGCTCAGATCATGTTGCATATGTGAGTTGCGTTTTATTCTAGGCCAAAAGGCTATTTCTTAATATGTGTTGTGCTAGCAGATAATACGCGGTCATGATTTGTGTTTTAAAGCTGGTTTGAAGTACACGATTAAAAAGCAATTGAGGGCAGTCTTAAAGCTCCCGATTGCTTTTCATCGTAATTTTATACACAGTTAACAAAGTAATCAACTTAGTTTTATGCTTGCTGTGTTATTGTAGACAATGCCGCTCGGAGGGGTGGCAGAGTGGTTGAATGCAACGGTCTTGAAAACCGTCGAGCGGTGTCCCCGTTCCGAGGGTTCGAATCCCTCCCCCTCCGCCATATTAAAAATTGAGAAACCCGCTACGTTATCTAGCGGGTTTTTAGTTGCATATACTTAACTAAAAAAGGCTCTGACACAATATGCCAAAGCCTTTATAAATTCTATTTAGCAAAAAATATTGCGGATAGACGTCAGTAAAAAGTTAGTTATATACTAAATTCTTACATCATTCCCATTCCGCCGCCTGCTCCGCCTGCCATTGCAGCCATTGCAGCTGGGTCTGGATCTTTAGGAATATCATTGATTGTGCACTCAGTAATGAGGATAAGAGCAGCAACTGATGCAGCATTTTGCAAAGCAGAACGAACAACCTTAACAGGGTCAATTACGCCCATATCAATTAGGTTGCCAAAGTCACCATTGTCACAATTTAGACCGTGTCCCTCTGGAAGTTCCTTAACTTTTTCAACGATAACAGAGCCTTCAAAGCCTGCATTGTTTGCAATTGTGCGAAGTGGAGCCTCCAAAGAACGGCGGATAATATCAACACCGACCTTCTCGTCGTTGTTAACTGTCTCAACAGAGTCGAGGCATTTGATTGCATTTAGCAAAGCAACGCCGCCGCCTGCAACAATGCCCTCCTCAACAGCTGCGCGTGTTGCTTGAAGTGCATCTTCGATACGAGATTTAATTTCTTTAAGCTCGGACTCTGTAGCTGCGCCAACTTTGATTACTGCAACGCCACCAGATAGCTTAGCTAGGCGCTCTTCAAGTTTCTCACGGTCGAAGTTAGAGTCGGTTGTCTCAATCTCGCCTTTGATTTGGAATACACGAGCTTTGATGTTGTCTGCACTGCCAGCACCATCAACAAGAGTTGTTGTATCTTTGGTGATAGTTGCTGTCTTTGCGTTGCCAAGCATCTCCATAGTTGTATCTTCGAGCTTCATGCCCATATCTTCTGATACAACAGTTCCGCCTGTAACAATAGCAATGTCTTCTAGCATACGCTTGCGTCTGTCTCCATAACCTGGAGCCTTAACGGCTACAACATTTAGGGTTCCACGCATCTTGTTTAGTAGCAAAGTTGCTAGAGCCTCGCCCTCAAGGTCTTGGCAGATGATTAGCATAGAACGACCACTTTGCATAACCTGCTCAAGCAAAGGCAAAATTGTTTGGATTGAAGTGATCTTTTGGTCTGTCATAAGAATTAGAGGATTTTGCATAACTGCTTCCATGCGCTCCATGTCGGTAGCCATGTAAGGAGAAATGTATCCTTTGTCGAACTGCATACCCTCTACAGTATCGATATCAATGCCAAATGTTTGTGAATCTTCTACAGTGATTACGCCGTCTTTGCCAACAACGTCCATTGCCTCTGCAATTTTTTGTCCGATTGTTGGGTCACCAGCAGAAATTGAACCGATGTTTGCAATTTGCTCTTTATTAGCAACAGGAATTGCAACAGATTTGATGTGGTCTACAACTGCGTCTACAGCTTTTGAAATGCCACGACGAATAGCTAGTGGATTAGCACCTGCGATTACGTTACGAAGTCCCTCGTTAACAATCTCGTCTGCCAAAAGGGTTGCTGTAGTTGTGCCGTCGCCTGCAACATCGTTTGTCTTAACTGCTACCTGACGAACAAGTTGAGCGCCCATGTTCTCTACTGGATCTTCTAGCTCAACTTCTTTTGCAACTGTAACACCATCGTTTGTAATAGTTGGAGCGCCATAACTACGCTCAAAAGCAACATAACGACCCTTAGGTCCTAGGGTTACTTTTACAGCATCGGAGAGCTTTGTAACGCCTTTAGCCAAAGCACCGCGTGCATCAGAATCGAACTTAATGTTCTTTGCCATTTTATTTGTTCCTCTCTAAAAAATTTAAAGTTAAAAATTTTATGAATAAGAGCCTGATTAGCCCTCAATTACTGCATAAATGTCGTCTGCACGAAGAATGATTACTTCGTCGCCGTCTAGAGTAACTTCTGTTCCACCATATTTGCTATAGATAACAGTGTCGCCCTCTTTAACAGCTGGCTTTACAAGGTTGCCATTGTTGTCGAGTTTGCCCTCGCCTACAGATAAAACTGTGCCTCTTTGTGGTTTTTCTTGTGCAGTTGAAGCAAGCAAAATGCCAGACTTTGTTGCTGTCTCAGCCTCTGCTTGTTTTAGAATAACCCTGTCGCCTAGTGGCTTGAGTTTCATATCGAACTACCTCCTACATAAATTTGCGTACAAGTTAAAATTGCTAAATGCTTAGCATTGAGCTTTATTAGCAGCCCAACACTTTATCTGTTAGCACTCACAAGGTTTGACTGCTAACAATTGAAAAGTATACAAGTTTTTATATCTATTGCAAGATATGATTTTAGATTATTTGCGAATTGCACACTTAGATTTTTGAACGGTTAATTTGTTCTTAACATTTAGCATTTCGACAATCTATATATGCGAACTTTTGCACAAACAGCGTTTTTAAATCTACATTTATTGTTTGCAATCTATCACGTGCAAATTAACAATTCACACACATTTATTTGCAAATCATTCACCAACACACAACAAAAGCTATACTTTAACTATTAGTTGCTAGATAACGGGGAAACTTATTTGTGCCACTTGCCACATATGAGGTTATCTGCAAAGTTTTAACTGCAATTCACATTGCAAATAAGCACCTACATAAAAGCGGTATCAATTTTAGACATTTTGTTTTAAAACGAATAACAATCTTTCGAAAGGATACCGTTATGAGCAAGAGTAGAGTTAGACCACTAAGGCTAGGTATGCATACCTATACCCTGCACTTCTTTGGATTTGGCGAAAGCTGGGGATTTGGCAAAGATCACTTTTTTGACCAAGTTATGACCCTCGAAGAGTTATTTGACAAAGCTCAAGAATGGCAGCTAGATGGTTTGCAAATTACAAAAGTAGATCTTATCGCATCGGGCGAAAAAGACCCATTTTCAACTGAGACTCTAAACAAAATTTCCAAGTCGGCTAAAGACCATGGACTGTTCCTAGAATTTAACTCGTCGTTTGATGCAGGCAGCGACTCAAGAGTTAATTGCACAGTTGAGGAAGCTTTGCGCATAGGCCACGACCTAGATGCAGAGCTAGTTAAATTTAGTCTAGACATTAAAAGACCTGCACGCCTATATGGATCCTGTATGCATCCAGAAGTTATTAAACAACTTGCAAATCGCTACGATGAGTTTGCTGCTTCTCTTAAAACAATAGATGAATATGACATGGAAATTGCTATAGAAAACCACACAGATACATTTGCAGCAGAAATTCTTTGGATTGTAGACAAGCTCAACCACCCACTAATTGGGACATGTGTTGATACAATGAATCCCTTGCAGGTAATAGAAAACCCATATGATGTAATGGAGGCTATGCTTCCACGTGCTAACTGCATTCACTTTAGCGACGACATTATTATTGTTGATCCACTAGGTGTTCACGACATTGGAGCAGCTCACGGTCAAGGTTCTATGGATTGTCCAAAGATGATTGCACAAGTTCTAGAAAAATCTACTATGGACAAAATTATCTTTGAAAATGAGATTGCTTACAAGAGTTTGAACGAGCCTATAGAAGAGGCTCGCAAACGCGAAATGGAAGCATGTGAGGAAAGTGTTCGCTACTTAAGAGATGAGCTAAAGCTGGGTGTTCGTGGTAGGTAGGCCAAAATCACATTAAATAAGTTTGCGATAGTCTTACTTAAAACAACAGGGTTTTAAAAAGCCAAACTACAAATAAGCAACAATCAAGCATAAAGGCTTAAATGCTTATATAAAACAAAAGACTGGAAGAAGTTTGCCTTCTCCCAGTCTTTATTATTTAGCTTACAAAGATATGTATTCTAATGCAATCAATACATTACAAGCTACGTCTCAAGAGCTGCATCTACTTCAATGCACTATTGATGCAATCTTCTACATCTTGTGCTACAGCTCTATGGCATTTTAAATTTAAAATTTGCGGAGATTTGCAGTTAATACAACATAAACTTTAGTCTGAAAGAAGAACGCAAAAGAGTCTTCATCATTTGATTTAAAAGTCGGATAACAAATAAAAATGCCTCCTTGACAACTATCAGTTGCTAGGAGGCATTTATGCCGTTTGGTTAGATAATGGCTAACTAGCGCTTATATTTTCTTAAGTCTATGCGGCCGGTTTTGCACATCTCTCAACTGCAGCATTTGTAAGAACTGGATCTGGAACAATACCAAGTCTAAATGCAAACATTCCATATCCTCGTCCATATTTAGAGTATTCTCTAACGCATCTGTCTATTTCTTTAACAACTTCGTCATCACTTGCAGTTGGAAGACCGGGGGCTCCTTGGGTGTCATATCCTCCAATAACGGATAGCCTGTCGCCATACTTCTCTATAATTCCTGCAATGTCGTTGCAAGGTTGAGCTGCCTGCCAAGCAACAGAACCCTCCTCTATAACATCTTCGATAATACTTTCGCACTTGCCACAAATATGAATAACAGGAATAATTCCCATATCTTTTGCAGCATTATTCATCTTTTTGTGCGCTGGCTTAATAAATTTTCGATACACATCTAGCGACATAAAAAGCGAACGCTCTGTAGCCACATCATCATAGTGAACATATGCATCTGGGTTAATATATTCTTTTACGCGCTCTAAAAGTCTAATTTTGTAGTCTGCTATAGCATCGCACAAATCAAACATAGCTTCTGGCTCTTCTAAAAATGAACATAGAGCATTTTCAAAACCCAGCAAGTGGGTTGCGCGCAAAAATACAGAATTCCAAGTGTGGTATTCGATTACCATTTCATCTCTGTTATAAGGAGCGAGCTGCTCTTCTGCATATTTTTTCCAGTCAATTGCATCTAGGTCTGGGAATTTAACAACGTCTTGCCAGTCGCATGGGTCTTCTAAAGGAATATTCATTGGGTCTAAGGCTGGCTGTCCTGCTGCTGAATCTGTAGGAATCCAACCGTTGCCAAAACCGTCAAGACCCGCACACTCCATAGGACCGTTTTCCCAAGTTTCTAGTCTTCCACCAAGCAGGGCCCAGTCATAGCGAAGCAATGGAACCCAATCTGTTGGCTCATGATTTAGAAGTGCAAGATAGTTTTCGCGTTTGTTCATCATTTTGTTTACCTCCATATTCAAAATAACGACGGTTCGATGCTTATTGCAGCAGTTAAAACTTTTTGGCTTTTGCAATAAGCATCGAAACAAATTTATAAGCAACATACCCCGTTAAAGTGATGTTTCACTCATTACAGTAATTTTATACGCATATAAGTTTGTATACCATTCTTTAAAAACGTGAATATTAAACGCATTTATGCTACACTTTGATGCGTGTCAACATTAAAGCGATTGCAAAAGAGGCTGCTTTGAAAATATATGCTTGCATAATCGAATACTTGTTACAGAGGCAAAATTTGAATTTGCATATTTTGGGAGACGAGGAATGTGCAATAAAAAGAGCTTGTATTCTAAGCTCCCAAAATAGCAAAGATTCAGCAAGTTTTATGCATACAAAATACGAAAAGGAAGTTTTATACATAGATCTTTGTGGGCGTTATCATCATCACAATATTGCGCCTACACTATCTGATGGTTATGCATTTTTAACACTAGACACCAAGGCAAAAAATCAAACCACACAAAACATAAATCTAGAAAACGAGATAGAAATCTTAGACAGAGTTAACCTAATTATCTCGAACTTGCAAACTTGGGATAGCAAACTCAAGGATGCAATTACAACTAACGCAACACTTTCTAGTTTGGCAACGCTTGGTCAACAAATGATTTCTCACGAGTTCTCATTTATAGATCAAAACCTAGTTATGCTTATGACTTCCAAAAAATATACCCAAGTTATGCAGCACAAAGTGCACAAGGCAAACAACGATATATCAGATGACACTCCAATGGATGAAAACGAACACACGCAGCAATCTAAAAAAAACGCAGCCACCTCTATGCTCCCCCAACATGTTGCCCTAGATCTAATTGAAGAAAAGCGCTTTAGTGACGCAAGCAAAGAGCACAAACCATTTTATTATGAGCGCAATGACGGCACTATGGTTTATTGCATTAACACGCACTCAGATAACAGGTATTTGGCTAGATTTGTTGTTAGGCTGCTCGATGGTTCAAAGCGTTTGCATACAGGAGAAGAAAAACTAGTTGAGCACTTTGATGGATACATAAAGTTGCTTTATAAAAGACTTGCTACGGGTTCAAGCTCGCTTTCGCGTCAAGACGATGCATTTCACAAACTCCTTAGGTCAATTAGTAGAACAGATTTAACTATCAATGCTTCTGTGCTTCAATCTTCTATAGCTTCATACGAGTGGAAAATAAGCGATACATATGGCGTAATGTGGTTTGAATTTATGGACAATGTGAGTTGGAGTAACGCAGGTTTTTATATGGCGTGCCAACTTGAGCTGCAATGGCAAAACAGCTGTGCTGTAGCAGATGGCAATGGGATACTTTGGATTTTTAACTACACTATGATGCCAGCAGAAAAAAGCGGAGAAACTTTTAGAAAGGCATTTACCAAGCTGCTTGCAGATTATGTTTGCAAGTGCGGTGTAAGCTCTAAATTTGATGATTTGACTACGCTTCCTGCGCGTCGTCACGAAGCAATGCTTGCACTCAAATATGGCACTATACACGATCCGTCGATTTGGCACTATAGATTTTCAAATTATAAGCTCGAGCATATCTTAGACAGCGCAGTTTCAGAACTTTTTTCTGAACAAGTATGCAGCAAAAAACTTCTAGAGCTTATTGTGTATGATAGAAAGCGCACAACTGATTATGCTCGAACTTTGGTATGTTATTTGCAAAACGATTTGAGTGCCTCGCGTACCGCGAACAAGCTTTTTATTCATAGAACTACATTGCTAAGACGCCTCGATACAATTAAAAAGATTACTAAGATAGATTTTTTGGATCCAGATGAAAGGGCATTTATATTGCTTTCGTCTAAGTTGTTAAACATGTAGGTCATTGTGCTGTTGAGATAAAGAAATGTGGTGGTGTTTGCATAGACTACAGCATCGTCACAAACAAGATATAAGAAAGTTACTCATATGAAGATTACTTCTAAAATGCTTGAATATTTGCTAAAGCAAAGACAAATTGATATTTGTGTTCAGGGTAATCCAGAGTGTGATATACAAATTGCAAGCTTGGTTTGTAAAACAAGCAAGGCTTATCCAAATGTGTCGCAGTTTAAAAGTGGCGTTGCCTATATTGACCTCAACAAGTCAAATCACATAACGCCTAACCCAAAAGATGGATATGTTTTTATAGTTTCTGTGAAGCCGCAAAAATATACTTTAGAAGATGAGCTTAAAGTTTTAGATATAGCAAATCAATTGCTTAGGCAGCTAAACGAGTGGGATCTTAAACTCAAAGATGCCTTGATTTCTAACCTGCCCTTATCTGAATTTGCATACATTGGCGAACAGATTATAGATTTGCCTTTTTGCTATGTAAATAAAAATTTGATTATTCTAATGAGGTCGCAAAACTACGATACCTCTTCAAACGGAAAAGTTAGAGACGCAAAAAACAGCGCGCAAAATATAAACTCGAACAGCCTAGGAACAAATTCCTCCAAGGATAGCAACGCTTCCAATACTTGCCCCGTTTCTTCTGAATTTATACCCCCTAATATTGTTATTGATTTAATTGAAGAGGATAGATTTGAGCAAGCCAGCACCAAAACCGAGCCTTTTTATTATCTATCAGAAGATGGGATGGCTTATTGCATTAACACTCATATAGACAACGTCTATGCAGCTAGATTTGTAACTATTCTTGACGATGGAGAAATGAGCTTGCACCCAGGTGCCGAGCAAATTTTGGGTCACTTTGAGAGTTATATAAAAACTCAGTATAATATGCTGGCAATTGGAAGTGCGCAAATTTCTAGGCAAGACGACTCACTTCATCAGCTGCTTTCAGATATCTCCACCGGCTCTAAAATTCCTAACACCTCTATATTGCAAAATAACCTTTTGTCTTATGGTTGGCTTATAGAAGATATATATAAAGTTATATGGCTAGAGTTTATAGATAACGTGAGCTGGAGTTCTGCAGCTTATTATATGGCTTGTCAAATTGAGTCGATGTGGACAAATAGCTGCACAATCTCTACGGATAGAGGTGTGATTTGGCTTTTGAATATCACACGCATGCCGTCTAATATAAGCCAAAGTTCTTTTAGAAAATCATATACAAAATTGCTTACAGACTACGTTTGCAAAAGTGGAGAAAGCTCTGAGTTTGGTGATTTGAACTTGCTTCCTCGATACCTTAAAGAAGCTAAGCTATCACTTGAATATGGACTCAAGAAAAATCCATCTAGCTGGCATTTTAGCTTTGATACTTATGCTTTTGATTATATTTTAGATAAATCTGTTGCTAACTTGTTGCCCGAGCAAATATCCGAAAACAATCTTTTGAAACTCTATGAAATTGATAAGAGTGAACAAACCGACTATGCTAAAACACTTGTGAGTTACTTGCAAAACAACTGCAATTCTACACACGCAGCAGATGAATTGTTTATTCATAGAACTACGCTTTTGCATAGACTTGATAGAATTTGTGAACTGGTGACTATAGACTTTGATGACCCTGATCAAAAGTTGATGATTCTTTTATCGGCAAAAATGTTTGGTATGTAGGGATTTTATTAAAGGTGACAACAAAATGCATTGCTGCCACCTTTGTTTTGCATTGAATGAGACTTATTGAAAACATCAAACATTAAGCTCTAACTTTTTCCATAATCTCATGACCTTTTTGAATCGCAGCACCAAACAAAACATCATCTGGAACCTTACCTAATCTCAGACCAAAAAATCCGTATGCACGCCCGTATTTGCCATATTCTTCCATGCACCTTTCGACCTCTGCAATTGCTACATCATCAGGCGCATCTGCCATTCCTGGTGCTCCTTGTGTATCATATCCTCCAATAACAGAGAACCTGTCACCATACTTCTCTATAATTCCAACAATGTCATTGCAAGGTTGGGCAGCCTGCCAAGCAACAGCCCCCTCCTCCATAACATCTTCTATAATGCTATCGCATTTGCCACAAATATGACTTACAGGAATAATTCCCATGTCTTTTGCAGCATCATTCATTTTTTTGTGAGCTGGCTTAATAAATTTGCGATACACATCTAGCGACATAAACAAAGATTTACCTGTAGCCACATCATCATAATGAACATATGCATCTGGGTTGATGTATTCTTTCACTCGCTCCAAAAGTCTGATTTTGTAGTCTGCAATTGCATCACATAAATCAAACATAGCTTCAGGTTCTTCTAAAAATGAGCACAGGGCGTTTTCAAAACCCAGCAAGTGGGTGGCACGCAAAAATACAGAATTCCACGTATGATATTCGATTACCATCTCATCTCTGTTATAAGGAGCTAGTTGTTCTTCTGCATATTTTTTCCAGTCAATTGCATCTAGGTCTGGGAATTTAACAACTTCTTGCCAGTCGCACGGATCTTCTAGAGGAATATTCATTGGATCGAGCGCTGGTTGTCCAGCTGCAGAATCTGTAGGAATCCAACCATTGCCAAATCCGTCGAGACCTCCCCCTACCGGACCGTTCTCCCATGTCTCAGCCTGACCGCCTAGCCATGCCCAATCCGCAATAAGAACTGGAACCCAATCTGTTGGCTCATGATTTAGAAGTGCAAGATAATTTTCGCGTTTGTTCATCATTTTGTAGCCCTCCATATCTTTTTTGCAGCTATGCCTTATTTGCTGCATCGACCTTATAAAGCTCAACGTTTAAGCAAATAAAACGCTGAAACTTCTATCCATGGCTATAGTTTATACGCATTTAATATTAGATTTCATCCGACATAGTGTGCATATATAGAATTTATATGCATCATTTTGTAGTATGCATCAAATTTAACTTCTAACTCACACGCTATAAAATCGTGCAACTTGCAGCAATATCGCATACATAAATGCCATACATAAATGAAGCTGCCCGCGCCTTGGAGGGTATGGCGCGGGCAGCTTATGCGTTAGCGCTCTGCGTGCTTTATACTCATGAAGGAGG
>CAVLCC010000013.1:0-45251 GCA_963661535.1 Senegalimassilia sp. | reverse complement strand
ACACATCGTATCTCTCAAGCAAAACCATTAAATGATAAATCAGATCTGCAGCTTCATATCTTAAATGTTCTTTGTCGCCGCATGTAGAAGCAAGTATGGTTTCGATGGCTTCTTCGCCAACCTTTTTTTGAAGCTTTTCGGGGTCGCCTTGCAATAGCTTTGCGGTATAACTCACATCGGGATCTGCATTAGCTCTTGAATGTATTGTTTTAGCCAAACTCTCAAGAGTCTCTCCAATATCACCAGCTTGCACGCCTTGTGTTTTGTATCCCATTTTGTATCCTCCTAAAAAAAGCAAGCAAAAAGCTGCAGCTCTATAAAATCTCTCTATAAAAGCAAGTGTTGCTGCCAGTATGGCAAGCTGGACCTTGTGGATCAACCTTAATTAGCAAAGTATCCCCATCGCAGTCAACTCTCATGTCACACACACTTTGAAAGTTTCCACTTGTTTGACCTTTGTTCCATAACTCTTGGCGAGATCTAGACCAAAACCAGGTTTTGCCAGTCTTAATTGTGAGCAAAAGCGACTCTTTATTCATCCAAGCTACCATCAAAACTGCACCAGTTTTTGCGTCTTGAACAACAGCAGGAACTAGTCCGCGCTCATCAAAGACAACGCTTTCAATGTTGGTCTGCGCAAGCTTCTGGCTAACCTGCTTACCCGCAAATCCTAACGCTGAGTCTGCCAATTTGGCCTCATCGACCAAGCGAACCGAAATTCCATGTGCTGCCATGTCTTCTTTAACTTCTCTAATGCTTAGCTCACCAAAATGAAACACACTAGCAGCCAAAACTGCATCAGCTTTGCCGTCTATAATACCTTGCGAAAAGTGAGCTAATTCCCCTACTCCACCAGAAGCAATTACGGGGATATCTACAGCCTCAGCCACCGCGCGAGTAAGCTCGATGTCAAATCCTATCTTTGAACCGTCTCTATCCATCGAGGTGAGCAAAATTTCTCCAGCTCCACGCTTTGCTGCTTCGCGTGCCCACTCGATGGCATCTAGCTCTGTGTCTTCACGACCCCCTCGTATATATACGTGCCAGCCACTAGGTCTGCCGCATTTGCCATCGTCAACTGCCTTTGCATCTATGGCACAGATTATTGCTTGTGAGCCAAATGCTTGTGCCGCCTCCGTGATCAAGTTAGGGTCCCTCACTGCCGCTGAGTTAACAGACACTTTATCGGCTCCAGCATAAATCATCTCTCTGATAGAGCTAACATCTCTAAATCCTCCACCCACGGTAAATGGAATGTGGAGCTGCTCACTTGCACGCGATGCCATCTCTATAGTTGTTTTTCTGCCCTCAGATGTTGCAGTTATATCGAGAAAGATTACCTCGTCTGCTCCTTCTTGATCGTATCTTTTGGCAAGCTCAACTGGATCACCCGCATCACGAAGATTCACAAAATTGGTGCCTTTTACCACGCGACCATCTTTAACATCAAGGCAAGGTATAACTCGTTTGGTTAACATAATGCGCCTCCATCTAGAGAAGCTTGAGGAGCTGAGCCGTTAGATGTGCCATTATCTGCACGACCACACAAGCCATCAGCATCCATACCATCACTTACACCAGCACATACGCGCAAAGCCTCACCTATATCAAGCGTGTTTTCATAAATTGCCTTACCGGCTATTACGCCCTCAATTTTATCTCCGAGATTAGCAAGCGAAACAATATCATCAATGCTCGCAACGCCTCCAGATGCCACAACACCAAATCCAGCCACCTTAGCAAGCCTAGAATATAGTTCAACATCTATGCCTGTTTGCATACCATCTTTTGATATATCAGTATAGACAAGGTGATAAATCCCCATGTCTTTAAGACAAGAAACGAGCTCTAGCGCATCTATACCCTCAGATTGTGTCCAGCCATGCACCGCAACCTTGCCCGCTTTAGCATCTATTCCCGCAACCAAGTAAGATCCAAACTCCGCCACAGCCTCTTTAACAAACTGGGGGTCTGTTGCAAGTTTGGTTCCCAAAACAATGCGCTTTGCACCAGCTTCAACATATTTTGAGATAGCTCCAAGGCTGCGAATGCCTCCCCCAACTTCAACATCTATATGTGTATCACTAATAATCTTCTCTATAATTTTGTGATTTTGAGTGGTGCCATTTTTTGCACCATCAAGATCTACTACATGAATCCACTTTGCGCCAGCCTCGGCAAAAATTGCAGCCTGCAAAACCGGATCGTTGTTATAAGATGTAACGTCTGAATACGAGCCTTGCACAAGTCGCACGGCCTGCCCATCAAGAATATCTATTGCTGGAAAAAATATCATCGCGCAATCCTTACAAAGTTTTCTAAAAGAGCCATTCCTATGCTTGAAGATTTTTCGGGGTGAAATTGCACTCCAAATACATTGTCTTTCCACACGGCAGATGCAAATCTAGATGCATGAATAGTTGTTGTAGCTATGCAAGAAAAATCTTTTGGATTGCACTTATATGAATGGGTGAAATAAAAATGCGAGCCGCTTGCAATTCCATCAAAAAGCGGGCACTTATTGCCTGCAACGTAGTCAACTGTATTCCAACCCACGTGAGGAATTTTTACTCTTGCTACATCTCCTGCAGTCTGACCATCGTCCATTCGATCACATGAGCCAGCCAAAATTCCTAGGCCCTCATTTTTGCCTGTTCCACCCTCACTACCATACTCAAACAAGAGGTGTAGGCCCAAACAAATTCCCAAAAAAGGCACGCCTTGCAAGACCATCTCTCGAATTTTTTGCATCTGGCCATTTTGTAGCATAGTAGCACTCGCATCGCCAAAAGCACCAACTCCTGGCAAAACCAATGCACTAGCCTCGCTAATCTCATCGGGAGTTGTAGCAATATATGCATCGGCTCCGGCATATTCTAGCCCCTTTTGCACACTGCGAAGGTTACCGTGGCAATAATCTATCACTGCAATTTTCATGTGCGTATGCCTCTTTAGATACTTCCTTTTGTAGATGGAACACTGCCTTGCAATTTTGGATCTATTGCAACAGCTTCGCTTATTGCTCGCCCACTGGCTTTAAATGCTGCTTCCAAAATATGGTGAGTATTGCACCCCGCCAAAGATTTTAGATGCAAAGTTAGACCCATATTAGAGCACAACGATATAAAAAACTCACGAGCTAGACTTGTTTCAAAATTGCCTATAAACTCAAATGGAACCTCAACTCCATAATGCAGCTGGCCTCGTCCAGAAATATCAACAGCAGCCAAAACCAGAGCCTCGTCCATAGGCAAAATAATGTCTCCAAATCTGTGTATGCCTGCCCGATCACCCAAACACTCATCAAATGCTTGACCTAAAACAATGCCAACATCTTCAACTGTGTGATGAGCATCTATTTGCAAATCTCCTTGAGCCGCAACATTTAGATCGAACATTCCATGGCGTCCAAATGCCTCGAGCATATGATCAAAAGCTGCAACTCCAGTATTTGAGGTTGCGTTTCCGCTCCCCTCTAAAGTTAGCTCTATTTCAATGTCAGTTTCTTTTGTTGTTCTGCAAATTTTTGCTTTTCTAATGTTTGTTTTCTTTAGTATGTTTAACATTTTCTTATCCTTTTTGTGAGCTCTAATCATTTTTTATGCAGATAAAACCTCTAATGGCACCTACTGCTAAGGGCGTCGCCGCTTTATACGCCCCTACTCATCTTGTGTGCAACTAAATCCTCTAATTACACCTGTTGCCAAGGCATCGAGCATAGCTTGGTTTTCTTCGTCAGTTCCCACAGTAATGCGCAAGCATCCTCTAAGACCCTGCGCACTATCAAAGTTGCGCACAAGCACGCCTTGTTCGACCATAGACTCCCAAACTTTGCTTGCTCCTCTAACTCTAACCATCAAAAAGTTAGCGGAACTTTCAAAAGCTTCTACCCCACTAATACATCTCAAGCTCTGCAAAAGCGACTGTCGCCTAGCAATTGTTTGACGCAACTGCTTTTTATATAAGTGAGTGCGTTTAGCAACCTCAATACCCACAGTCTGAGCAATCGCATCCACCGAATAAGGCTGCCTCACTGCCAAAAGTTTCTCAACAATTTCTCGAGATCCAACAATATATCCTAGACGCACGCCTGCCAAAGAATATGCCTTAGAAAATGTTCGCAAAACACAAAGATTTGAATACTTATCAACTAGGGGCAGAGCTGTTTTTTCGCTAAACTCGCCATAGGCCTCATCAAGCATTACAACAGCTTTGGTAGTATTAAGCAGTCTCTCCAAGAAATCATAACTAACCAACCCGCCGGTAGGATTATTGGGAGAAGTTAGAATAACCATATTTATATCATCTTTTGATGCACGCTCCAAAAGCGCATCCTCGCAAATTTGAAAGTTACTATCCATTGGAACTTCAACAACATCTGTGCTTGTCATTGACGCATCAATTGAATAAACAGAAAAACAAGGAGGCGTAATTAGCAGTTTGTTATTTTCTCCACCAAATGCAAGCATAAAATTAAACAAAAGCTCGTCTCCGCCATTGCCTACAACAATTTGATCTGTGCAAACAGCTGGCAAATTAAGACCGTCTCGAACATCATCATCAAGCGTAGGCAACACCAAATTGTAGAGATTAACAGCAATTTGCTCGCGCAATAAATCAGACGTTGGCTGCGGATATCTATTAAACAAAACCTTTTGGATTTTCTCTAGGCTTACGAGCTTTATCTCAGCGGGAACATCTATAGGGCTTTCGTTTGCAGACAGCAAAACCTTAGCCTCAATATATTTTGGATCATAAGGATCTAGCTTGGTCAAAAGTTTAGAGTCTCTCATTTTGCTTTTTGCCTCTTTGTCTTATTTGTTCGATTACTTGGTTGATTATTTTGTCAAGTTCTCGCAAACGCCACCAGCACCCTCATCGTCATGGTCGCACTCATCGCAATCGCAGTCACAATCGCAACTGTATCCAATGAACTCTATTCGCTCTTCGATAGATCTAGCGTGACCCTCAAATCCTTCGCTTCTAGCTATGCGTGCAATATTAGAAGCATTGTTTTCTAGTGCACTTAAGGAGTAACAAATCACCGAGCTTTTCTTAACAAAATCATCTGTTGTAAGCGGATTTGTAAACCTAGCAGTTCCAGAGGTTGGCAGTGTGTGTGAAGGTCCTGCGAAGTAATCACCAACAGGAACCGGAGTCCAAGACCCAACAAAAATTGCACCCGCATTATGGATAGAACCAAGCAAGTCCATGGGCTCGTCCATCATAATTTCTAAGTGTTCAGGAGCAATTTTATTAGCTGTATCAATTGCACACTCCATAGTTGGACAAACCACAATCAAGCCATTAGCCTCTAGAGATGCCTCAATAATTTCTCGCCTCGGTGACACCTCAACCATCTTATTTAGCTCATCTAGCAGGTCTTTTACAATGTAGTCTCCAACTGTTACCAAATAACAACATGCATTTGGATCGTGTTCTGCCTGCGAGATAAGGTCTGCCGCTGCAAACGAAGGAATGGTTGTTTCGTCTGCCAAAATCAAAATCTCAGATGGTCCAGCTTCAAAATCAATACCAACAAATCCAGAAACTTGCGCCTTAGCTGCGGCAACAAATACGTTTCCAGGCCCTACAATCTTATCTACCTTAGGCACAGTTTGTGTGCCATAAGCAAGAGCTCCAATGGCCTGCGCTCCGCCTACTGCATAAACTTCATCGACCCCCGCTAATTTTGCAGCATAGAGCAAAGCAGGGTTAATGGTTCCATTTGCAGATGGAGGAGTTGTCATGACTATTTTTTTGACCCCAGCCATTTTTGCTGGAATGCCATTCATAAGCACGGTAGATGGATAAGCCGCTCTGCCCCCTGGAACATAGAGTCCAACACTTTCGAGAGGCTCTACCTTGTATCCCACAAGCGAGCCGTCTTCGCCAACATTAAAGTTGGAACGCGCAACATCGTTTGCATGAAACTTTTTGATAGACTCGCAAGCCTCATCAAAAGCCTTGGCGACCTTAGGCTCAATGTAGTTAACAGCCTGATCTAGCATTTCATCTGGAACTCTAAACGACCCTAGGTCCGCATGGTCAAACTTTAGTGTATATTCGTGCAGAGCCTCATCACCGCGCTCCTTAACATCAGCCAAAATATTGCGAACCGACTGGGCCACCTCAGGCAAAATCTCGCCCGACCTATTCATTGAATCAAGGTCTAGTTCTTCATCTTCGTTAAGTTCAATTATTTGAATATCCATTGCTTTCCTCCAAAATGTGCGCCCCTTTTGCCCAAGGCACCACAAACTAGTAGCAAATTAAAACCCAAAACACCGGCCAACCAGCTAAGTCAAACAGCCAACCAACCAGCTATCTGTCTCTTCACTCGTTAACAATCTCTTCTAGTTTTTCTGCCAAATGTCGCACGCGTTTGTCTATACGAACCGATGCAATATTTGCTATAAACCTCGCAGTTGACTCCATAACATCATCTACAATTGTTAAATTATTCTCTCTTAAAGTTGTGCCAGTGGCTGTAATATCAACAATTCTATCTGCCATTTGGCATAGCGGAGCCAACTCAATATTTCCATGCAGCTGCACAATTTCTATTTGAGTGCCTATCGAGTCGTAATATGACTGTGTAATTTTTGGATACTTGGTTGCAACTTTCATAACGCCTAGCTGACTATAAGTATCTAGAGCAGCAGTTGACGCGTCTGCAGGCTCCGCAACAACAAATCTGCAAGCTCCAAATTTTAGGTCAACAAGCTCAACCACGTCCATGTTTGCCTCGATAATTGAGTCTTCGCCACAAATTGCGCAGTCTGCTCCGCCTAGAGCCACAAAAGTTGGAACATCGGTGGGACGCAAAATTATAAACTCATATTCATCTTCTCTAAAAATGAGCTGTCTGCCTGGATTTTTGAGTTTGTCTATTGGAAGACCTGCACGAGATAACAAATCTAGCGCATCGCCATTAAGAGATCCTTTTGGAACGCCTATTCTAATTGGCTTTGAATAAGTGGGGTCTACAGATGTATCTAGCATATCGTTTATCTGCTTCATGCAAATCACCTCAAATTCCCAAGAGATGCAACCTGACCTTGAGCATGTTGCTGCATTGCTTTTGCAAATACCTCACACACATCTCCATCTATTGGATTTTTGCATGCTGGTTCTAGGTCAAGCACTGTGCTAGTTGCCAAAGCATGCATAAGATTTTCTAGAGAAAATGCAAATCCAGCGGCGGGCAGGTTTTTGCCAAAAACTTGGAGGAGACCATCGTATCTTCCCCCTCCACCTATAGACTTACCAAAGCCTTGCACAAATGCCTCAAAAATTATGCCTGTGTAGTAGTCAAAAGAGCTCAATAGCGAAAAATCAACGCCTATGTAGTTTTGATACCCACATTGCTCAACTATGTTCCAAGTTGCCAAAAGCTCGTCAAAAACTGATGCCTCAACATGCTTGCTAAGCATTTTTAAGCACTTCTCAATGCTCTCTTTGCCTCCATGAATACGAATTAGATTCTTCAAACACTGCGCTAGCTCATCTGGCAAAGCTTTATTTGAGTATCCACCGTTTTTTGCGCTATCAACTATGTTGTCTAGTGCAACATAATTTGAAGAGTGATAAGCGCTTTGAACATCTTTTCTAAACGCATCATCCATCTCACATGCATCTAGCAGCATAGACAAAACTTTCACGTTGCAAAACTCGATTTTAAAATCTTTTAGCCCACACGCTAAAAGGCTCTCTATCATAATCACGATTGTTTCTGCATCTGCTGCATAACCAGCAACGCCAATTTGTTCAATGCCTAGCTGAGTAAATTCGCGCGATTTTCCTTTTGACGACTCATTATCTCTAAACACGCTCATATCATATCTAAATCTATGAGGCTCATCTGCACTTGGAAGCCTAGTTGCCACCATTCTAGCAATTGGCAGCGTAACATCGGGTCGCAACACCAACAGCTTATTATCTGCATCAAAAAGCCTAAAAGTTGCAGAGTCAATATTGCTCCCCTCCTGAAGCACGTCTAGCACTTCTAGCGCAGGAGTTTCTATAGGGTCATAGCCCCACAAATCAAAAACATCTTGAGCGCTACGCCTGAGTTTTTCGCGTATACGCGCTTCTTTGGGAAGTACATCTTTAAATCCTCTTGGAGTAACAGGTATCATATCCTCACACGACCCCTACCATGCATAAGCGAAGACAATGTTGACATCAAAACTACATTGCCGCTATCTACATTAAGCGGCAAATCAACTAAGTCACTTACAATTCCATTATTGCTAACTTTTAGGGTAATTTTGTCGTTTCCAGGAAAATCTAGAGCAGACGTTTTAATCTCCCCCAAAAGCTCGCGGCTAACTTCTGCGCGATCAAGCTCAATATTTATATTGCGACCAAAAGACAGCGCTTGAGCATTGCTTACTTTAAACTGAGAACCTCTGTCACCGCAGTCGTATTTACCACGGAGCTTAACGATTTTCTCCTCTGCCAAAGCATCGCTGTACTCGGCTAGAGTTCGCGAGAAAATAACACAATCGATGCTGCCATCCATGCTCTCAAGCGTGCAGACCGCCATTCTGTCTCCGCGTTTGGTTGTCTTAAATTTAAGATTGGTCACCATTCCAGCAAGCGTAATTTCTCTATCTTGAGGAACGTAGGTCGGCTCACCACCAACATCAGCACCATCGCCCCCATCATCTCCCATATCATCATCGCTATCACTTGCAACATCACTAAACACACTAAGTTTGAAATCACTGATTTCATCTAGCTGATCTTGATAAGGACTAAGCGGATGATCTGAGATATACATTCCCAAAACATCTTTTTCAAAGTCGAGCTTAACTTTTCTGTCCCACTCAATTCCATCGGGAGCTGGTATTTCTTCTTTAAATGAGTTGGTCTCACTGCTAGCATCTGCTAAATCAAACATCGAGACCTGTCCCATCTCAATATCTTTATGATGCTTTGCCGCAGACTCCAACAGTCCATCACGCTCCAAGAAAAGCATCATTTGCCTGCGGGTATAACCTGTGGAGTCCAAAGCTCCAGACTTAATCAAAACCTCAGCGACTTTTTTATTGCAAAACTTTGATGGAATACGCTTTACCAAGTCATGGATCGATGAATAAGGTCCGTTTTTTTCGCGCTCCTCAATGATAGCGTCGGCAGGAGCTGTGCCTAGACCCTTAATGCCTGCAAGTCCAAACCTAATGTTGCCATCTACCGCCGTAAAGTCTCGCCTAGACGAGTTAACATCTGGAGGCAATACGAGCACATCTTGTTGTTTTAGATCATTGATAACAACCTTGATTCTGTCTGCATTTTTGCCCATGTAGCTCGTAAGAACAGCGGCCATATATTCACGTGGATAATAAGCTTTGAGCCAAGCAGTTTGCATGCAGATAATTGCATAAGCTGCGGAGTGCGACTTGTTAAACGCATAAGAAGCAAACTTCTCAACATCGTCCCAGATCTTTTGTGCAATCTGCCGTTTATAGCCATTGCGCTCTGCGCCATTTAGCCAGTGATCTTTCATGGTCTCTTCTTGACCATCAGCCCACTTTTGAACCTTCTTTGTCATCAGGTCGATTTTTTTCTTGGCCACAGCCTTGCGAACTTTATCGCTCTCACCAGCATTAAAGCCCGACATCTTAATAGAGATAAGCATCACTTGCTCTTGATAAACAATGGTGCCATATGTATCTTCTAGAATGTCTTTTAACCTGTCATCGTAATATTTGATTTCAGTAAGCCCTAATTTTCGGTTGATAAAATCGTCAACCATTCCAGCCTCTAGTGGACCTGGACGATAAAGAGCAATACAAGCAATGATATCTGAGTATCTATCTGGCTTCATGCGCTGAAGCAAGCTTGTAAGACCGGCGGACTCCACCTGAAACACACCCGTGGTATCCCCTCTAGCAAAAAGATCATATATTGCTGGATCTTTAAAATCAATCTTATCTAGGTCAATTGTTTTGCCGTAGTTTTCGTAAATATTTTGCTTGGCTTTAGAGATTACTGTTAGAGTTCTAAGGCCCAAAAAGTCCATCTTCAAAAGACCTAGGTCAGCAACGTTAACACCGTCATATTGGGAGATAAGCGCACCCTCTTTGGTATCGAGCTTTGCAGGAACATGCTCTTTAATTGGGTCTCTGCAAATAACAACAGCCGAGGCGTGCACCCCCTCGCCTCTAATCATGCCCTCAAGCTTTTTGGCTGTATCTATGATTTGTTTGGCCTCTGGGTCGTTTTTATACATATCAACAAAGTCTGGATTATAATATTCGTCATTATCCGACTGCTTTTTAGACGTTCCCATAGTGCCATCAATGTTTGCAAAAGGACTTAAGAACTGCTTATTTATCGACAGAGCCTTACCGAGCGAATATCCCAGCACTCTTGCTGCATCTTGTATGGCTTGTTTGGCTTTCATCTTGCCAAAAGTGATGATATTTGCAATCTTCTCTTCGCCATAAACTTCTTTAACGTGATTGATAACATCACCTCGACGTTCATCGTCAAAGTCAAGGTCGATATCAGGCATCTCAGTTCTTTCTGGAGACAAAAACCTCTCAAACAAAAGTCCGTTTTCTAGCGGATCAAACGTCGTGATATTTAGAGCATAACTCACAATAGAGCCCGCAGCCGAACCACGACCAGGTCCAACTCCCACCCCATTGTCTTTTGCCCACTGTGTAAACTCCTGCACAATCAAAAAATATGCCGCAAATCCCTTTGTGCAAATGATGTTGTATTCATGCTCAAAACGATCTATTACAGCTTGTGGAAGAGGGTCACCGTAGCGCACCTTAAGACCGCGCTCGGCCTCTTTGCGAAGCATCGACTCGTTTGTCTCACCCTCAGGCAAAGGAAGCCTAGGTAAAACCAAATCGTGTGAAAGCGTAACACTACACTTGTTCGCAACCTCTACGGTGTTATCGCAAGCTTGCGGATACTCGGCAAAAATTGCTCGCATCTCTTCTTCAGTTTTAAGATAGAATTCGTCATTTTTGAACTTCATTCTATTTGGATCCGAGAGTTCTTTGCCCATACCAATGCACATCATTATGTCTTGAGTTTGAGCATCTTCGCGCTTTAGATAATGAATGTCGTTGGTAGCAATGAGCTTTAGGTCAAGCTTTTTGGCAATATCTGCCAAAGCATGATTGATCTCTGCCTCCGGCATTCCTGCATCGGTAGTTATCCCGTGGTCTTGAATCTCGATATAAAAATCTTCTTTGCCAAAAATATCAACAAATGTTTGTGCCCACTTTGTGGCCTCGTCAATCTGACCTTTGTCGATATAGCGTGGAATAATGCCAGCAATGCATGCGCTAGTAGCAATAATACCCTCGTGATGAGCTCGAAGAGATTCAAGCGTTGTGCGAGGCTTATAATAAAAGCCATCAACAGCAGCATCTGAGACAATAGCGAGCAAATTTTTATAGCCCTCATTGTTTTTTGCTAGCAAAATCATGTGGTATAGCTCGGGTTTTCTGTCTTTTGCAAGAGTTGAGTCGGGGGTGAAGTAAACCTCGCAACCAAGTATTGGCTTGATACCTTGGGGTTTTTCTGGAAGAGGATTGCCCGCTTCTTTTGCCTCCTCGCAAGCCTTTTCCCACTCTTTTGTAACCCTAGTGGTAACAGCGTCGCAAGCTTTTACAAATTCAGGAATTCCATACATATAACCATGGTCTGTTATGGCTATAGCATTCATTCCTAAGCTATAAGCATACTCTGCCATGTCATCAACTTTTGTGGCTCCATCCAACAAAGAATATTCTGTATGGTTGTGAAGATGTACAAATGCCATGCTCGCTTCTCTCTTTTGTATTATGCAAGTTGATATTTTATAAGTTTTATATTAAGACTTTTTTAAGATGTTATCTATAACATGCCTATAGCCACCGGATCCATAGTTTAGGCATTTAGACACCCTTGCTATTGTTGTGGCAGATGCTCCAGTCAAATCACTAATAGATGTATAGGGCTCTCCTGCGTCAAGCTTTCTGGCAACACTAAGACGCTGAGCAAAGTCTTGCAGCTCCTTGATGGTGCACAAGTCCTCCAAAAAACTTCTTATATCTTGTGGATTATCTAGTTTAGCAAATACGTTGCACAAATCTGCAATCTCTTGATTGTTGCTATTTTTATCCAAAACCAAAACCCTTTTTCTAAAATCTAAAATCTAGTCGACCTAAAATTTTTTAGGCAAATAAGTCAACAACTTCAAAGTCTATCTTTGACTTTGCAATCATATCACTGCTGGCAAATGCACAAGTTGTGCAGTTTTCCATAACATTACAAAGCGTGTTACCCACTTGATGCAAATCGTCTAATGTAGCGTCAATCGCCTCTTGTCTGTGCTTTGCTTTTTCTTCCTTGGCAATTCCACAGAAGTACCTTGCATTTTCTTCAGCCACCTTAACCCTTGGCTTTTGTGGGGCATCACTAGACGAAACTGTGCTTATCTTTAAACCCTCTAGTGTTTCATTATCGGGTTCATAGTTTTTGAGCCACTCTCCTGAGTTTTTAAATGTTGTGAGAGTTTGGTCAATATGAGGATCACGATAAGAGTAGAAAAGCGCAAGCTGAGATCTAGGGACTCGTCCTGCTGCTCCATAAGCCCCTCCTTTTACGCGAACCTGCGTCCAAAGATAGTCTAGACCTAACGCATTTGATGCGACTCCGTTAGCTCCAGTGTATGTTTTGTTATATGGAAGGCAGTCGTTTCCTGATGCAACAAATGCAACATTTGATGGAATAATAAATGCCTCGTTTTTGTTGTTGTGAGTCTCAACCTTGAGCTTGCCAAAGTCTGCATGTTCTAAACCATTTATTGTGCCCAAAGACGGGTTAATATCCCAAAACTTTTTATAATCATCCTCGCTGCCTGCAAAGCTATATATAGAACTTGGCACATCTATAAATATCTTTGCAGCAAGATCTTGTAGCTTATAAATTATATCTTGCGACTTGTCCGCAAAACCATTTAGAGTATCTTTTACAAAGCGATAGTGCTCAACTCCAATCAGCTGATCTTGCAAGACTTGAGCAGGTCTAAACATAGACCCAAGCCTTGTTCCAGACACCATATGTGCAGCATTTACAATAAGCTGCTCGGTATAAACCTTTTCTTGTTCCAAAATATTTTGAATACGCTGCTTGTCGTCTAGGCAACTTGTGAGCATTACCTCTTTAGAAATATCAATCAAGCTGCTCAGTTTTTGCGAAAGAGCAGATCCATTTGCCTCCAAAAACACATGAGGCGAAGCCACATTGTCTAGATTTTCGTATACGCGCATTGCAAACGAGAGGTTACCGAGCTCGCCCTTCATAAGCGTAATCAAATCCGCAGCACTATGCTTGTCCGTGTCGACCTTGCCAAGCATCTTAGCCAAAAGCCAAACATAAGATATATCGCTCGCCTCAAGTGCGCCTAGGTCAAAAAATCTAGAAGCATATACAATTCCATGCGTATCAACGTTGTGCAAAATGCATTGTTTGTCATCTATATAATCGTAACCTGCATCTAGCGGAGCATCTCCAATATCTTTTAGTGACAATTTTGGAATGGTTGCTTTTGCTTCAGGAGAATCTGGAGCCTCTTGCATCTCACGCAATTCATCTACGTTTGTTGCAATCTCATCTAGCTCACTATCACTCAAAGTTGCACGCAGCTCGCTCATTTTCTGGGTCTCCCAGAGTGAGGGATCCGTATCGACCGGAACAAGCTCCACACTTGCCATGTGGGGGTTTTGGACTATTACCTCTTTAAGCAATTTCTCAAAATAATTTGAGCCATCTTTTGTATAGCCACGCATTTTATCGAGCAAGTCTGCATAGTGCAGGTGCGTAGTAGACATGGAGTCGTCATAGAGCCAACTAACCAAGGTTGACATTGCATATCCAACTCCGTCTTCGCAACTCAAATTGCCCTCTCTGCAGCAAAATTCCATATGAGAAATTGTTGAAAGAAGCAGCTCTTGATCAAAACCTTTATCTGCAATTTCTGAACAGACATCATGCACGATCTGTCTAAACTTAACTTCGGCATCTCCGACTTTTAGTCCGTTTATTTGCAGCAACACAAATGGCTGCAAAACTTCCATTATCACAGTATGACTAGCCGAACCTGCAATATCGCTATCTAGTATTGCCCTTTTTAGGGGAGCTTCGTTTGAACCCATCAAAGTGTTAATAATGATCTGTGTAGCAACAAGCTTTTCTCTATCTTTTGCAGTAGAAATAACATAACCTTGAGCTACGCTCGAATTATCGGAAGTAGTTGCCATCTCTTGACGCACTCCAACAACTCGCACTGCATCTTGCATAGGTAGCGGATTTGGACCTTTATCGCTTCTGATCTTTGCAGCCGAATATTTCTTATCCAAAAAATCCAAGAAGCATTCTATATCCATATTGCCATATAGCAGCGTATAGCTGTTATCTAGCCTATAGTGGCGAGAATGTGTGTCCAAAAACTCCTCATAAGTTAGTTCAGGAATATTCTTTGGGTCTCCGCCAGACTCATATGAATATGGAGAATCTGGAAATAATGAGCGCATCAAGGCGTCGTTTAGAACAGAGTCGGGATCTGAAAGTGCGCCTTTCATCTCGCTATAAACAACGCCGTTTGTGCTAAGTGTGTGCTCAGGGTTGTTTGCCACCTCATAGTGCCAACCCTCTTGCTGCAAAATCTTTGGGTTGGTATAGATTGCAGGATTTAGCACTGCATCTATGTAGATACTCGCAAGATTTTGCAAGTCGCGCTCATTTGTGCTAGACACGGGATAAACTGTTTTATCCGGAAATGTCATAGCATTTAAAAACGTTTGCATCGAGCTTTTGAGCAGATCAACAAAGGGCTCTTTTACAGGATAGTTATCGGAGCCACACAAAACAGAGTGTTCCAAAATATGAAACACTCCTGTGTCGTTTGAGGGGGGCGTCTTAAAAGATATAGAAAATGTTTTGTTGGAGTCCTCATTTCGCATATAAAGCAAACGAGCACCCGTTGAGATGTGTTTCATAACGTATGCGATTGTAGAAATCTCTGGAACTTCGTCAATTTTTTGAACTTCAAATCCGCTAACCGTATTGCCAACTTTTAGTGAACTTGGAGCCGACTCCAAAAATGCGTTATTGCTCAACTTATCTCCTATATCTTTGTAGTTAGTGTTTATATAATGCCCTTGTCAAAAAAACCCTTAAATTGCGTGATTCCAAGCAACAAATTTTTCATTTTTGCCTCTTAGTACATCAAAGAAGCGCTTTTGTACGTCTTTTGTAATAGGGCCAGGACATGGAACCTCGCGTTTATCTATGGAGTTAACCGGTGTTAGCTCAGCTGCAGATCCAGTCATAAATACCTCATCGGCTGCATAAAGATCTGTGCGCAACAATGATTGCTCTCTAACTGTATATCCTGCATCACGTGCAATTTTAATAACCGAGTCGCGTGTAATTCCTGCCAAGCAACCATCTGAAAGTGGAGGAGTCAAAAGCTCTCCTTCGCGTGCGATAAAGATATTTTCTCCAGATCCTTCTGCAACTGTTCCACTCTCATTTAATAAGATTGCCTCACCATATCCATTGATTGCAACTTCCATATGAGCAAGACCAGAGTTTAGATAACTAGCAGACGACTTAACCGCACCAGGAGTTGAGTTTGCAGAGCGCTGTCTCCAAGAAGAAACTGCAACAGATACTCCACGGTCTAGGGCTTCTTGACCAAGATATGCATCCCAAGGCCATACTGCAATTACAACATCTACAGGGGACTCTCTAGGATCAACACCCATAGATCCATATCCTCTATAAGCAATTGGTCTAATGTAGCAAGATTCTAGTTTATTCGCGCGAATTAGCTCAACGCATGCATCGCAGAGTTGTTCTGCACTATAAGACAAAGGCATCAAAACCATATTTGCTGAGCGAACAAGCCTTTTCATGTGATCTTCAAGACGAAATGCAGCCGAACCATTTTCTGTTTTATAGCATCTTGCCCCCTCAAAAACAGCAGTTCCATAATGCAACGCATGTGTTAAAACATGTGTTGTAGCATCTGCCCAAGGGATCAGTTCACCATTTTTCCAAATAAATTCGCTTTCTACAACCGATGCCATTTTAAATTCCTCCTAAAATGTTGCCTATCGTTTTTTATCAATCTAAACATCTAAAAAAATCTATAACGAAAGTACTGCAAAATGCGCATATTGTTATTTGACCTTATCCATTGCCTCTAATACTTTATCGCCCATTGCCACAGATCCCAAAATATGTGTGCTTTCACAACATGCAGGTGCAATGTCTGCTGTAAACCAGCCATCTTCCAGCACGTTGTTAACTGCAGTTTCTATGCAGTTTGCAGCGTCACTTAAATCAAAAGCATATCTAAGCATCATTGCTACGGTTAAAATTTGAGCCAAAGGATTTGCCACCCCTTTGCCTGCAATATCTGGAGCAGAGCCATGGCATGGCTCAAAAATTGGCGTCTTAGAACCTAGCGAAGCCGAAGCCAACATTCCAAGCGAGCCTGTAATCATCGAAGCCTCGTCAGATAAAATATCTCCAAAGCTATTCTCTGTTAGCACTACATCAAAAAATCCTGGGTTTTTAACTAACTGCATAGCAGCATTGTCAACTAGCATGTCATCTAGCTCAATATCCGGATACTTAGACTGACCAAGCTCATGAACAAGCTTTCTCCAAAGCTTTGAAGTGTCTAGCACGTTAGCCTTGTCAACAAGAGTTACATGCTTGCCACGCTTTTGCGCGACCTCAAAGGCATATGTTGCTATGCGCAAAATCTCATATTCGCTATATTCCATGGTGTCAAAAGCAACGCTTCCGCTTTTGCCATCTTCGCCAGCTCCCTCAACATTGTTGCGAGTCTCACGCGTGCCAAAATAAATGCCGCCTGTGAGCTCACGCACGATCATGAGGTCTACGCCTCGCACCACCTCGGGCTTTAGTGTTGAAGAGTTAATTAGAGAATCGAAGATTGTGATTGGACGCAAGTTGCAATATGTGTCCATAGACTTGCGCAAAGCCAAAAGACCCTGCTCAGGTCTAACCTCGCCCTTATCCCATTTAGGACCGCCCACAGAAGCTAACAAAACAGCGTCTGCGTCTAAGCATGCAGCCTCGGTTTGACTAGGGAAAGCGCTACCCGTAGCATCTATAGCGCAGCCTCCAATGAGCTCCTCGTTATATTCAAACTTCTCTCCAAAAAGCTCCTCAACTTTATCTAGCACTCGACGTGCTTGCTGCATAATCTCTGGACCTATGCCATCTCCAGATAGAATACAAATCTTTTTCATGTGTAAGCTTCTCCTTTTATAGAAGTTTCTTTGTGCGCTCAACAAGTCCGCCTGCATCTATAATTTGATTTATAAACTCAGGAAACGGATGAGCCTTAAACTCTTGTCCAGTAGTTAGATTTTTGATAATGCCTGTCTTTGTGTCTATGCTCACATTATCGCCATCAGAAATTCCATCTGCTGCCTCGGGGCACTCCAAAATTGGAAGACCAATATTTATGGCATTTCGATAAAAAATTCTTGCAAAGCTTTTTGCTATAACCGCGTCGCACCCAACTGCTTTAATTGCTATAGGAGCATGCTCTCTAGAAGATCCACAACCAAAATTTTGGTCTGCAACCATAATGTCGCCCTTGTGAACCCTGTTAATAAAATCCGAATCTATATCCTCCATGCAGTGTTTGGCAAGTTCGTCTGGGTCACTAACATTTAAATAGCGTGCAGCAATAATTGCATCAGTATCTATATCTCTGCCAAATCGGTGTGCTTTTCCCTCAATCATCATTTCCTCCTAATCAATTTCGTTTGGAGATACTATGCGTCCAGCAATTGCAGATGCAGCAGCTACCGCTGGAGACGACAAAATTACTTCAGAAGTTGCATCGCCCATGCGTCCAATAAAGTTGCGATTTGTTGTTGCAACCGAACGCTCATGAGGTGCAAGCACTCCCATGTATCCTCCAAGGCAAGGACCACACGTTGGAGTAGAAACCGCACATTGCGCGTCCAAGAAAATATCTATCAAGCCCTCTTTGATGCACTGCTTATAAATTTCTTGTGTAGCAGGAATAATGATGCATCTGGTTGTGGGCGCAACTTTGTGTCCTTTGAGAATTTGAGCAGCAATGCGCATGTCGTTTATGTGTCCATTTGTGCAAGATCCAATAACAGACTGGTCAATTGGCATGTCCCCCACCTCGTCCACTGGCTTTGTATTAGATGGAAGGTGCGGCAGTGCAACTGTTGGCTTTAGATTGTTGCAATCAATTGTTACAACTCTAGAATATTGAGCACCCTCGTCGGCTTTAAAGACTTTGGGTTCGCGCTCAAATCTGCCATCGAGGTAATCTAGAGTCTTTTGGTCTGCTGGGAAAATTCCTGCCTTGGCTCCACACTCTATGGCCATGTTTGAGATAGTCATTCTATCGTCAACATCTAACTCATCTACCGTATCGCCATAAAATTCTAGAGCCTGATAAAGTGCACCGTCTACACCAATTGTTCCAATTAGGTGCAAAATTATGTCTTTTGCATACACATGTTTTTGGAGATGACCCTCTAGCACAACTTTGATGGTTTGAGGAACTTTAAACCATGCCTTGCCTGTAGCATAAGCCATTCCAATATCTGTAGAACCCATGCCAGTTGAAAGTGCTCCTAGGGCACCATAAGTGCATGTGTGTGAGTCTGCACCAATGATGAGGTCTCCTGCTCCCACAACGCCTTGCTCGGGCAATAAGGAGTGTTCAACGCCTGCACGTCCCACATCATAATAGTGAGTAATCGAAAATTTTCTTGCAAACTCGCGCATATCCTTGGCTTGAATTGCGCTTTTAATATCCTTGTTGGGGCAGTAGTGATCTCCAACAAGAACAATCTTGTCTTTATCAAATACTTTGTCACACCCTAGCTTGCCAAACTCCTTAATAGCAATTGGAGCTGTAATGTCATTTGCTAGAACAATGTCTAGATCGCACTCAACAAGTTGTCCTGGCTCAAGTTCTTCTGCCGAGCTGTGTGCGCATAGAATTTTTTCTGCAATAGTCATTTTTCTTTTCATCTTTTTACTCCTTGGTTAAAACCACTGGACCTTGTGCAGTAATAGCTACAGTTCTCTCAAAATGCGCCGATGGCAAGTGATCTGCAGTCTTTACACCCCAACCATCTTTGCATTTGCGTGTACGATGAGACTTCATATTTATCATAGGCTCAATTGCCAAAACCATACCCTCTATTAGTTTTAAGCCATGACCTGCTTTTCCAAAATTTGGAACATTGGGATCTTCGTGCATATCTCGACCCACTCCATGGCCAACATATTCACGAACAACCTTAAAGCCAGCACCCTCTGCCACAGACTGAACTGCATGACCAATATCTCCTAAATGGTTGCCTGGTCTTGCAGCATCAATTCCATTCCACATAGACTGTTCGGTAACTTCCAAAAGTCTTTTAAGATCGTCGCTAATTTTTCCACATGCAAAAGTCCATGCATTATCGCCAACCCAGCCATCTACAATAGCGCCGGTATCTATAGAAACAATGTCTCCGTCTTTTAAAACAAAATCATTAGAAGGAATGCCATGGACTATCATGTCGTTAACTGAACAACAAATGCTTCCCGGAAATCCTCCATAGCCCTTAAATGCTGGCTTGCCACCCTCAAGCCTAATGATAGCCTCGGCCTTATGGTCTAACTCCATCGTCGTAATGCCAGGCTCAATCATCTCTCCCACTTTGCGAAGAGCCTTAGCACTTAGCCTTCCGGCTTCTTTCATAGCTTCAATTTGTTCTTCTGACTTAATCTTAATCATGAACGCACCCCAGAAAAATCGTACAAATTAAAATAGACACCTGCATCTAAATTGGCTATTTGCCTCTTATAAAAATGCATCTAAAATATAAAGCCCGAACTCGCAATGCGAATCCGGGCCTCAAAATCATCTATATGATACGCACTTAGAGGTTGATTGCCTGCTTAACTAAAGAATAAACCTCTTTTGGCTCGCCTTTGCTTTCGATTTCCACGAGAAGGTCTGCACCTCGGTAGTAATCAATTAAAGGAGCTGTGTTTTTCTCATAAACATCAAGCCTGTTTCTAATAACATCTTCTTTGTCATCGTCGCGTTGGAACATTTCTCCGCCGCAATCTGGGCATGTTGTATCTGCAACAGTTCCAATCTTGCCACAAGCCTTGCAGCATCTACGAGAAGTTAGCCTTTGAACGATCTCTTCAAAATCTACATTAACGGCAAGTGCTGCATCTAGCTTTTTGCCGAGCTTCTCCAACTCCTCTGATAGAGCCATTGCTTGTGGAATTGTGCGAGGAAAACCATCTAAAATAAAGCCTTTTTGAGTATCTGGCTCTTTTAGTCTTTCTGCCACAAGCCCAATAACAACAGAGTCTGGAACCAAATCTCCTGCATCCATATATTTTTTTGCCTCTAAACCAAGTTCGGTTTGGTTTTTAACAGCTGCACGCAATATATCTCCAGTGGAAATGTGTGCGTATCCAAATTCTTCGACGAGCATCTTTGCTTGTGTGCCTTTACCAGCACCAGGTGCTCCTAGCAAAACAAGATTCATGACATAAGTCCTTTCATCTTTTTTTATATGCAGATCCTAAAAGAATCCATCATAGTGGTGAGTCTTTAGCTGACTTTCAACCTTTTGCATTGTGTCTAGTCCAACTCCAACCAAAATCAAAATTGAAGTTCCACCAAAAGCACTAATTAGCTGGTTGCCCGTGTAGTAGAACAAAATAGTTGGAACAACAGCAATAACAGCTAGATAGATAGATCCTGGAAGAGTAATTCTGCGCAAGATATTCTTGATGTGAATTACAGTTGCAGTTCCTGGACGAACGCCAGGAATAAATCCACCATTTTGTCTTAGTTGGTCTGCAGTTTGTTCTGGATTAAATACCATTGATGAATAGAAGTATGTAAAGAACACAATGAGGATTACTGTTAGTATCCAGTTAACCCATCCAGAAGAAATTGCATCTGCTGCAACTCTTAACCAGTCAACATTAAAAATTGCTGCAAGTTGTGCTGGAAAATAAATCAAAGCAGAAGCAAAGATTATAGGGATAACGCCAGCAGCATTGACTTTTAGTGGAATATATGTAGATGTTCCACCCATAACCCTGCGTCCAGATACACGCTTTGCATAATTAACTGGAATTCTGCGTTGCGCTCTTTCTATCAAAACGATTGCAGGAATAATAGCTAGCACAACAGCACAGATCATAATTGTTACTGCTACGCCATTAGACTCAAGCTGCAAAGAAGATAGAATTGCTTGAGGTAGACCAGACAAGATGTTTGCAAAGATGATTAGTGACATACCATTGCCAACACCGCGTTGAGTAATGAGCTCACCTAGCCACATGATTAGAGTAGAACCAATAACCATTGTTGCAACAATGATAATGTTTGTTATCCACTCAGGTACCTCAGATGATAAGGTAATGCCATAAGCATCGCTTTTGAATAGCAATAAATAGCCAAAAGCGTTAAGGATAGAAATGCCTATTGTTAGCCAACGGGTTATATTGGTAATCTTTTTTCTTCCCATCTCGCCTTGTTTGGCCCATGCAGCTACAGTTGGAATAACGCCTTGCATTAATTGCATAATAATCGATGCGGTGATGTATGGCATAATTCCCAAACTAAACACCGAAAAGTATGACAATGCGCCACCTGCAAATAGGTTTAGCAAAGCCATACTTCCTGATGAAGTAGCTGAGAATTGTTCGGCCAGTGAGTGGAATGGGATACCAGGCACTGGCACAAACGAGCCAATTCGATATATAACAATTATGAAGAGCGTGAAGAGGATCTTCTTACGCAAGTCAGGAATTCTGAATGCGTTTACGATTGCACCTAACAAGCTACTTCAACCTTTCCTCCAGCAGCCTCAATCTTTGATGCTGCACCAGCAGAAACCTTGTCGACTTTAACTGTGAGAGATTTTGTGAGCTCTCCTGAACCCAA
Source organism: Senegalimassilia sp. (assembly GCA_963661535.1). GTDB lineage: Bacteria > Actinomycetota > Coriobacteriia > Coriobacteriales > CADBOM01 > CAVLCC01. The sequence goes on along the minus strand of CAVLCC010000013.1, from coordinate 23,227 downwards.
AACCTTTACAGGCTCATCGACATGTTTAATTATACCCTTTTCTTTTAGGGATGTGGCGTCAACTACGTCTCCGCTTTCAAATTTCTCCTCTAGACGAGATACATTAACAGCCACATACTCAACTCTGTTGATGTTTTTAAATCCAGGAAGTTTTGGAAGTCTGCGTGCCAAAGGTGTTTGTCCACCCTCAAAGCCAGCTCTTTTTCCTCCACCAGAGCGAGACTTTTGACCATTCATGCCTCTGCCTGCGGTTTTTCCATAGCCCGATCCAGGTCCGCGACCAACACGCTTTCTAGCTGTTTTAGAACCTGCAGCGGGAGTAAGATCATGAAGTTGCATATTAAATCTCCTCAACCTTAACCAAGTGCTTGACCTTAAAAATCATCCCGCGAATCTCAGGGGTGTCAGCATGGTCGTGATAGCGGCCAATTTTTCCAAGACCGAGCGACTCACAAATTCTGCGCTGGTTATCTTTATATCCAATAGTAGATTTAACCTGCGTTACACGCAAAGTCTTTTTTGCCTGAGCCATTGTTAGTTCTCCTCCCATCCGAAGATGTGGGCAACACTAACGTCGCGAGCTGTTGCAGTTTGTTTGGGGCTATTGAGTTCTCTTAGACCCTGAGCTGCAGCTTTTACGATGTTGATTGCATTATCTGTTCCCAAAGATTTTGATAAAACATTCTCAATTCCTGCAAGCTCAAGCAAAGGACGCACAGCGCCACCTGCGATAACTCCAGTACCAGGACGAGCAGGCTTTAGCAAAACTCTACCTGCAGAAAACTCACCTAGCACCTCGTGAGGAATTGAACCATCTTTAGTGATAGGCACCTCAAACATGTTTTTCTTAGCATCTTCGGTTGCTTTTTGAATGGCTGTTGGCACTTCTTGAGACTTGCCCATTCCAATGCCTACATGACCATGTCCATCACCAACCACAACTAGTGCTGATAAGGAGAACCTACGTCCGCCTTTAACAACCTTAGCAACGCGATTGATATAAACCACTCGCTCCTGAAGTTCGGGAGCTTGTTGATTTTTATTGCGTGGCATATCTCTCCTCCCTAAAACTTCAGTCCAGATTCGCGTGCGCCCTCAGCTAGAGCCTGCACACGTCCATGATAAATACGTCCACCGCGGTCGTATACGACCTCGGAAATTCCTAGTTCGCCAGCTCTTTTGCCAACTAGCTGACCTACTACTTTTGCACCCTCTGCGTTTGAGCCGCTTTTGCCAGACTGTTTAAACTCTGGATCTAGTGAGCTGCATGAGCAAAGTGTACGTCCAGCTACATCATCAATAACCTGAGCATAAATATGTGCGTTTGACCTAGTAACTCTGAGCCTCGGACGATCCGGGGTTCCAGAGACCTTAGCCCGAACGCGACGCTGACGGCGCTTCAGGTTAATTGTTTTTTGTTTTGACTTGTCCATCGATACTCCTAAATGATTACCAAATCAACTTTTATCCCTTAGATTCCCAAACCGTGGCGCTAGCCTGCCGAAGCAGCCTTACCAAGCTTGTGGCGTACTCTCTCGCCCTCGTATCTAATACCTTTGCCTTTATAAGGTTCAGGTGCTCTCCATGCACGAACATCTGCAGCTACCTGACCAACTTTTTGCTTATCTATACCACTGATAATAATCTCAGTTGGAGAAGGACATTCAAACTTAATTCCTTCGACAGCTTTAACATCTACAGGATGAGAGTATCCCAAAGACATTTGAAGATCGCTGCCTTTTAGTTGGGCACGATATCCAACGCCAACCAAAACTAGCTTCTTAGAATAACCTTCTGTTACTCCAATAATCATGTTGTGAATAAGCGTGCGAGTTAGACCATGCAAAGATCTTGACTCTTGTTCATCATCAGGTCTTTTAACCTCGATATTGCCATCGTTAACTTCAATTGTGAGCTTATCTGAAAATGTTTGTTTTAGCTCACCTTTAGAGCCTTTCACGGTAACTGTGCTGCCATCAACTTTTACATCAACACCAGCTGGTATCGCGATAGGCAGTTTTCCAATTCTAGACATTGATTACTCCTTATCGAATACTTACGCGTTACCAAATATAGGCGATTACTTCGCCACCCACGCCGAGCTTGCGTGCATCACGATCGGCCATAACTCCCTTTGAAGTAGAGATAATAGCTGTTCCTAATCCACCAAGTACGCGAGGAAGATCGTTTTTGCCTGCATAAATACGAAGACCTGGCTTAGAAATTCTGCGAATACCGCGAATAACTTTTGCTTTTTTAGGACCGTATTTCAAAGTGATCTCTAAAACATTTTGAGGAGCTTGCTCAACAACTTCAAAGTTAGCAATATAGCCCTCGTCTTTCATGATCTGTGCTATGGCCACGAGCTTCTTGCTAGACGGCATCGAAACTTTTTCTTTATTTGCAGAATTTGCGTTTCTGATGCGTGTAAGCATATCCGCTATAGGGTCTGTTACAGACATTTAATACCTCCTTAAAAACATCTTGTCGTTGGTTCGTCTTCTAGTTTTTCTAGCTTGACGCCTGTTCGACCGGATAAAATGTAGCTGGTCTACCAGCTAGCCTTGCGAACGCCTGGTAGCTCACCTTTGCTAGCAAGCTCTCGCAAGCACACGCGGCAAAGTCCAAATTTGCGGTAATAACCTCTTGGACGTCCGCAGCGCTGACAACGATTGTGCTGACGCGTAGAATACTTTGGTTCACGCTTAGCCTTTGCAATGCAAGACTTTTTTGCCATTTGCCTTTACCCTCCTTAATCCTGCTTAAAGGGGAAACCAAAGGCATCTAGCAAAGCCTTTGCACCCTCGTCGTTTGTATCGCCGCTGGTAACAAATGTGATGTCCATGCCGCGAGTTCTATCAATTTTGTCGTACTCAATCTCTGGGAAGATTAGTTGCTCAGTTACACCAAATGTGTAGTTGCCTCTGCCATCAAAGCTAGTTGCAGGAAGACCACGGAAGTCTCTAATACGAGGGATAGCAGTTGAAACTAGTCTGTCAAAGAACTCCCACATGCGGTCTCCGCGCAAAGTAACTTTGCATCCAATTGGCATACCAGTACGAACTTTAAAGCTAGCAATTGACTTTTTAGCTCTACAAACCATTGGCTGCTGACCTGTAATGGTGCGCAAATCCTCAATAGCAGAGTCTAGAAGTTTAGAATCGCTAACTGCTTCTCCTACACCCATGTTAACCACAATCTTTACGAGTTTTGGCACATGGTTGACGTTGGTGATGCCCAGCTCTTTTTCTAGAAGCGGGGCGACCCTGTCCTTGTAATCTTGTTTAAGACGAGGTGTCACTTTCATTCCTTTCAAAACGAGGTTTTAAAGGCGTAGGATTTCCGACCCTATCGCCTACTCGGCTTGTTTAATTAAGAAGTTTATTTAAAACTCCTCACCGCATTTTTTGCAAACACGGAGTTTTTTTGCGCCGTCGCGCTTGGTTCCTACGCGAACTGGTTTTTTGCACTTAGGGCAGATAAGCATAACGTTTGATGCATCAATCGGCTTTTCGATATCAACAATTCCGCCTTGCTGATTTGCTTGTGTAGGACGCTGGTGCTTTTTAGCCACAGCGACTTTTTCTACTACAACCTTGTTAACACGAGGCAAAACTTCCATTACTTCTGACTCAGTGCCTTTATCCTTACCGGATATAACACAAACCTTATCTCCCCTGCGAATTTTCATTGCCATTTCGTATCTCTCCTCCTAAAGTGTTTCCGGAGCGAGTGACACGATCTTCATGAACTTTTTATCACGAAGCTCTCTGGCCACAGGCCCAAAGATTCTCGTGCCGCGAGGAGCACCGGTTTGGTCAATGACCACTGCCGCATTTTGATCGAACCTAATATAGCTTCCATCTTTGCGGCGAACTTCTTTTTTAACCCTAACGACAACACAACGAACTACGTCGCCTTTTTTTACTGTTCCATTAGGAGTTGCTTCCTTTACAGAGCAGATAATTACGTCGCCAAGTCCAGCATAGCGTCTCTTTGAGCCGCCCAAAACCTTGATGCACTGGACTCTACGCGCTCCGGAGTTATCCGCCACAGTTAGGATTGTCTGTTGCTGTATCATCAGTTTCCTCCAAATTGCTTTTTGAACTAAAAGTCTTAAAACTAGCCAATCTTTTAATTCAAAATTCCAATGCCTACTATTTGGCTCTTTCTACAATCTCAATAAGACGCCATCTTTTTAGTTTAGATAGCGGGCGAGTTTCCATAATTCTTACGGTATCGCCTATGTTTGCTTCATTTGCCTCGTCATGAGCATGTAGCTTTTTGCTGCTGTTAACCATTTTGTCGTATTTAGGGTGCTTTTTGCGCTCCACAATTTTTACGACGATGGTTTTGTCATTGCCAGCAGAGACTACCACACCCTGACGCGTCTTTCTGTCGTTTCTCATCTCAGTCATCTACAAACTCCTTTAACGAGACACGGTGTTAGCCGCTGCTTTTATCTGACGCGCACGAATCTCAGTTAGAACTCTTGCGATGTTCTTTTTAACAATCTTAATTCGAGCAGTATTATCTAGTTGGCTTGTTGCCATCTGGAAACGCAGATTAAATAGTTCTGCGCGAGAGTCTTTTAGTGACTTCTCAAGATCCTCGTTGCTGAGGTCTCTGATCTCTGATGCTTTCATCAATCTCACCCCTGATCCTTACGGCTGACGATCTTGCACTTGATCGGAAGCTTCTGGATAGCAAGTTCTAGTGCATGACGAGCGATTGCCTCGTCGATCTCTCCAACCTCAAACATAATACGTCCAGGTTTTACTACTGCCACCCACTCTTCAGGGTTACCTTTGCCTGAACCCATGCGAGTTTCAGCAGGTTTTTTGGTAATTGGCTTATCAGGAAAGATTGTAATCCAAACACGACCGCCACGTTTCATTTGACGAGTCATAGCAATACGTGCTGCCTCAATCTGTCGGTTGGTAATCCAATGTGGCTCAAGAGCTTGGATGCCCCAATCACCAAAGTTTAGCTTTGTGCCACCTTTGGCTTTGCCCTTCATAGAGCCACGCTGCACCTTGCGGTGCTTAACGCGCTTAGGAATTAGCATCGTTTACTTCCTCCCTTCGCCACGACGATGGCGCTGCGGACGAGGAGTGCCCTCAAGTGCTGGTCTAGGAATATCCATTCCTGGAAGCCTCTCGCCATGATAGACCCAAACTTTAATTCCAATTGAACCCATTGTTGTTGCTGCAATGGATGTGCCATAATCAATCTTTGCACGAAGTGTGTGTAGAGGAACACGGCCCTCACGATACCACTCTGTGCGGCACATCTCAGCTCCGCCAAGACGTCCTGCACACTGAATCTTAATTCCAGGTGCTCCAGATTTGCGAGCAGATTGAACTGCTTTTCTCATAGCACGACGAAATGCAACACGTCCCTCAAGCTGCTCTGCAATAGATTGTGCAATCAAGTTTGCATCAAGCTCAGGACGCTTTACCTCAATTACCTCAATCTCTACATGAGAGCCTGTAAGATCGCAAAGCTCTTTTCTGAGTTGATTGATCTCGGCACCTTTTTTGCCAACAACAATTCCTGGGCGAGCAGTGGTGATAATAACTTTGATTTTCTCACCTGCACGCTCAATCTCGATTAGTGCAATAGCAGCACGATCAAGACGTTTTGCCAAAAATTTTCTGATTTCAAGGTCGCCAGCTAAGGTATTGGCATAATCCTTATCGGCATACCAGCGGTTTTTCCAGTTCTCGGTAATTCCGAGGCGGAAGCCGGTAGGGTTGACCTTTTGTCCCATTCTTACTCCTCCCCTCTCGGAGCTACCATAACGGTAATGTGGCTCGACCTTTTGCGAATTCTAGAAGCGCTGCCTTTAGCGCGAGGACGAATACGCTTCATAGTTGGTCCCTCATCAACGTAAGTTTTGCTCACGATTAGGCTATCAACTGGCATACCTGCCTGATCAGCGTTTGCAACTGCACTGTTTAGACACTTCAAAACATCCTCTGCAACATTGCGGTCGCAAAATGCTAGGATGTCGCGTGCTTGATCTACAGACTTGCCGCGAATCATATCTACAACCATACGCGCCTTACGTGGAGAAACTCTCACATATTTTGCGATTGCTCTTGCTTCCATCTTTATTTCTTACCTCCTGCAAATGGTCTGTATGTCCTTGAGGGGGCAAACTCGCCTAACTTGTGACCTACCATTGACTCTGTCACAAAAACAGGAACATGCTTGCGTCCATCGTGAACAGCAATAGTGTGTCCTACCATCTCAGGGAAGATAGTCGAAGCACGCGACCATGTTTTTACCACTTCTTTAGTACCTTCAGCATTCATCGCCGTTATGCGACTAAGAAGCTTTGGGTCTACAAAGGGTCCCTTTTTCAAACTTCTACTCACAGTATTCTCCAATCAATTACTTAGTGCGGCGACGAACGATTAGCTTGCTAGAAGCTTTCTTCTTGCAGCGCGTGCGGTGACCTTTTGCAGGTTGACCCCAAGGTGAAACTGGGTGACGTCCAGCGGATTTGTTTTTGCCCTCGCCACCACCATGTGGGTGATCTACAGGGTTCATAACAGTACCACGTACATGTGGACGAACGCCCTTCCAACGCATGCGACCAGCTTTGCCATATTTGATGTTGCTGTGTTCAGCATTTCCAACTTCACCAATTGTGGCTTTGCAGGTTAGCAAGACTTTTCTCATCTCTGAAGATGGAAGACGCAAAATTGCATACTTGCCTTCTTTAGCCATAAGCTGAATTGATGTTCCTGCTGATCTTGCCATTGCTGCTCCCTTGCCAGGTTGCATTTCAACAGCGTGAATAAGAGTACCAACTGGAATATCTGCTAGAGCAAGTGCATTTCCAGGTTTAATATCAGCACCAGTTCCACTTAGAACTACATCTCCAACTTTTAGACCTCTTGGATGCAAGATGTATGTCTTAGTTCCATCTGCATAGTGCAAAAGTGCAATGCGAGAAGATCTGTTTGGATCGTACTCAATAGTTGCAACTTTTGCTGGCACACCATCTTTGGTGCGCTTGAAGTCGATAACTCTGTATTGTCTCTTTACACGTCCACCTTTATGTCTGGTGGTAATGCGGCCGTAAGAATTGCGACCAGCTTTTTGTGGAAGAGGCTCTAGTAGCGACTTCTCTGGCGTCGAACGAGTAATCTCCGCAAAGTCAGACACTGTCTGAAAGCGGCGCCCAGGCGACGTCGGTTTGTACTGCTTGACTCCCATCTAAAACTCCTTAACTGCTCGATTGCCTCATTGCCTAAATTTTGGGAGTTTAAGGTCGGTTTGTGTGACCTTAGCAATGTGACTCCGAGCGACCACGGCTCCGTGCGTGTCCATACAACGGACGTTATGATACACGCACTTTGCTCACTTGTATGCCAACAAACAGGCAAACGTGCGTTTATAGACGCTCAAGCGACTAAAAACGCACGCATAAAAACATTATTTAGAATATAAATCTATGCTATCTCCATCGGCAAGTTTAACAATTGCCTTTTTCCAAGTGCGTGTATTTCCAAGATTATATCTAACACGCTTTGGCTTAGACTTCATGTTTACGGTGTTGACCTTAACAACAGTAACGCCAAAAATTTGTTGAACTGCCTTTGCGATCTCGATCTTGTTGGCAGATTTCTCTACCTCAAAGGTGTAGCGATTATCATCTTCAATAGCGTCAAACGAACGCTCTGTAATGATAGGACGAATAATTACCTCGCGTGGATCCTTTTGCATTATGCCAGCACCTCCTCAACATGCTTAGCAGAAGCTAGAGTAAATACTAGCTTGCTGTTGTCGATGAAATCATAGGTATTAGCTTGATTTGCTGTAATAATGCGCAAACCAGGAATGTTTCTAAATGATAGATAAGCGTTGATGTCTTCATCTCCAATTACCAAAGTGATGCGACCCTCAAGCTCTAGTGCCTTGATGACCTCAACTGCTTCTTTGGTTTTAGGATTTTCAAAATCAAGCGTATCTACGATCATTAGCTCATCGTCAGCAAGTTTTGCAGAAAGAGCACTGCGCATAGCAAGCTTAACTACTTTGCGAGGTACCTTAAAATCATACTTGCGAGGATGAGGACCAAATACAACTCCACCATGTATCCATTGTGGAGCACGTGTTGAACCTTGACGAGCATGACCTGTGCCCTTTTGACGCCAAGGTTTTCTTCCGCCGCCACTTACGTTGCCGCGGGTTTTTGTTTGATGCGTGCCCTGACGGCTAGCTGCCATCTGAGCGCGGCAAACTTCGTGCATTGCATGCACATTAGGCTCGATAGCAAATACAGCATCTGAAAAGTCAACGCCGTCGAGCTTCTCGCCTTTTTGATTATAAATATCAATCTTTGCCATTTGATAAAACTCCTCTTGGTCTCGCCGGATGCTAGTTTGCCTCACGAATCATGACAAAGCCGTTGTTCGCACCAGGAACAGCACCTTTGACCAAGATTACGTTGTGCTCCGCATCCACGCGCACTACCTTGAGGTTGCGCACGGTGACGCGCTCAGAACCCATGTGTCCAGCCATACGAACGCCTTTAAATACCCTTGATGGATAAGCGCACTGACCAATTGAACCAGGGGCACGATGGAAGTGAGAACCATGTCCTCCAGGACCTCCACCAAATCCATGGCGTTTAATAACGCCAGCAAATCCTTTACCTTTTGAAGTGCCAGTAACATTGACCTTCTCAGTTTCAGAAAATGCTTCTACAGTAATTACATCACCTGTCTTGTGTGCTGAGGCATCATCGACTCGAACCTCGCGAAGATATCGCATAGGTTCAACACCTGCACGTGAGAAGTGACCTTCCATGGGCTTATTAACGTGTTTGGCTTTAATTGAGCCAAAGCCCATTTGGATGGCTTCGTAGCCATCGGTTTCTTTGGTCTTAACTTGTGAAACAACACATGGACCAGCCTCAATAACTGTTACTGGAACGATTTCGTCTTCTTCGCTCCAAACCTGTGTCATTCCAAGCTTTCGACCTAGAATCATATTGGACATATTCCAACCTAACCTTCGTGGGGTCATGAGCCATATTCAACAGCACCCTACTGTTGCCCTCAGCGGACCCGCATGTTTTATGTTATTGCGCAAGTTTTGCTATAAACAAGACAACCATAGAGTCCACGGTTATGCGTTGTCTTGAAAAAAGCGCAACTTGCGCATTATAACCTATTAAAGTTTGATCTCAATGTCTACTCCGGCAGGAAGATCGAGACGCATCATCGAATCTACGGTAGACGGAGTTGGCTCAAGAATATCAATTAGACGCTTGTGTGTGCGCATCTCAAACTCTTCACGAGAATCTTTATTCACGTGAGGCGAACGAATAACGCAATAAATATTGCGCTCCGTAGGCAGCGGAATTGGACCGGAAACTTTTGCGCCTGTTCTTGTAGCTGTTTCGACAATTAGCTTTGTTGACTTGTCAACTAGCTCATGATCGTAGCCTTTGAGGCGAATCCTTATCTTTTGGCTTGCCAACTTTATACCTCCGAACTTATTGTTATCTATCCAATAGAAGTTGCTTATTTGCTACTTCTGAAATGTTGTGCTTAGGCGTTGGCCTTCGCGCTCTTACTTACGATCTCTTCTGCAATGCCCTTTGGCACAGGTTCGTACGACTTAAATTGCATTGTGTATGAAGCACGACCTTGCGTAAACGAACGTAGGTCAGTTGCATATCCAAACATCTCAGACAAAGGAACATCTGCACGAACAACCTTTGCATTTGAACGGTCTTCCATGCCCTGAATGTGTCCACGTTTAGATGAAAGGTTACCCATTACATCGCCCATATACTCTTCTGGAGTCTCAACCTCGACCTCCATATAAGGCTCTAGCAAAACTGGATCTGACTTTTGAAGTGCTTCTTTGATTGCCAAAGAACCAGCAACCTTAAATGCCATTTCAGATGAATCAACCTCGTGGTAAGAACCATCTTTTAGAGTAACTTTGATGTCTACTGTTGGATATCCTGCAATCACACCACTTGCAAGTGCCTCTTGAATGCCTTTATCAACAGAAGGAATGTATTCTTTTGGAATTGCACCACCAACAATGTTGTTGATAAATTCGTATCCCTTACCAGGCTCTTGAGGCTCCATGTCGATGATACAGTGACCATATTGACCACGACCACCAGTTTGACGCATGAACTTGCCTGTAACATCGTTGACTGCATGACCTGCTGTTTCACGATAAGCAACCTGAGGTTTACCAACATTTGCTTCGATCTTAAACTCACGAAGCAAACGATCGATAATAATCTCTAGATGCAGCTCGCCCATGCCAGCGATGATTGTTTGACCAGTCTCTTGATTGGTGCTAACCCTAAATGTTGGGTCTTCTTCTGCTAGTTTAGCCAAAGCCAAAGTTAGCTTGTCTTGCTCTTGTTTGGTCTTAGGCTCAATAGCAACATCAATAACTGGATCAGGGAACTCCATAGACTCAAGAATTACTGGAGCTTTCTCGTCACATAGTGTGTCGCCTGTCATTGTATTTTTAAGACCTACAACAGCACAAATGTCGCCTGCTGAACACTTTTGAATGTCTTCACGTGAATTGGAGTGCATTTGCAACAGGCGTCCGATACGCTCTTTTTTATCTTTTGTTGCATTGTATGCATAAGATCCAACATCTAGTGTTCCTGAGTAGACTCTCAAATATGTTAGCTTGCCAACATAAGGGTCAGTCATAATCTTAAATGCTAGAGCTGAGAATGGCTCTTTAGGATCAGAGTGACGTGCAACCTCGTTGCCGTCTGTGTCGGTTCCTGTGATAGATGGAATGTCTGTTGGAGAAGGTAGGTAGTCAACAACAGCGTCTAGAAGCTCTTGAACACCTTTGTTCTTGTAAGCAGATCCAACAAATACGGGATTGATCTTACAAGAAATTACACCTTTGCGAAGAGCAGCTTTTAGCTCATCTACAGTGAACTCCTCATCCATGAGAACTTTTTCCATCAAGTCGTCGTCGCAATCTGCTGCTGCGTCAACTAACTCTTGACGACATTTTGCCGCTACATCTGCAAACTCATCAGGAATTGCATCCATAGGCTCTGGATAAGTCATTCCTTTGTCGTCTGCCTTGAAGTCCCATGCTGTCATGGTAACTAGGTCTATTACACCCCAGAAGTGATCTTCTTCGCCCATTGGAACTTGAGCTGCAATAGCATTTGCACCAAGTCGATCTTTCATGGTTTGAATAGCATTGAAGTAGTCGGCACCAATGCGGTCATATTTATTGATAAATGCAATGCGAGGAACACCATAGCGCTCTGCTTGACGCCATACAGTCTCAGACTGTGGTTGAACACCAGCAACTGCATCAAATACTGCTACGGTTCCGTCCAAAACACGCAATGAACGCTCTACCTCTGCAGTAAAGTCAACGTGACCTGGTGTGTCGATAATTTGGAAGCGGTACTCTTGTCCGTCCTTAGTCCAAAAACAAGTTGTTGCAGCAGCTGTAATTGTTACGCCGCGCTCTTGCTCTTGAACCATCCAGTCCATAGTGGCTGCGCCATCATGAACCTCACCAATTTTATGAGTTTTTCCTGTGTAGTATAAAATGCGCTCAGTCGTTGTGGTCTTACCAGCATCGATGTGAGCCATAATACCAAAGTTACGTGTATGATTAAGACTTGTCTTTGCCATTTTCTTGCTAGTTTCCTCCCCTATATTAATAACGGTAGTGGGAGAACGCTCTGTTAGACTCAGCCATCTTATAGAGGTCCTCACGACGTTTTACGGAAGCGCCAAGACCATTAGAAGCATCCATAATTTCGGCTGCTAGTTTTTGAGTCATTGTATTTTCTCTGCGCTTGCGCGAAAAATCTACTATCCAGCGAATTGCTAGAGCAGTAGCTCTGCGAGAGTTGACCTCCATAGGAACTTGGTATGTTGCACCACCAACACGTTTTGGCTTAACCTCAAGTGTTGGGCGAACATTATCCATAGCCTTTTTGAAAACAGACAGAGGATCTTGCTCAGTCTTTTTTTCTACAATATCAAATGCACCATAAACGATGCTTTCTGCAATCGACTTTTTGCCATCTAGCATAACCTTGTTGATTAGCTGTGTAACAAGACGATTGTTATATACGCCATCCGGGTGTGTTTCCCTGCGGACAGCAGCTGCACGACGCGGCATATCTTTTCTCCTAAACTAAGTAAAAACCTGACGATTTAGCTGGGATATTATCTAGCCCTTTTTAGGCTTCTTCGCACCATAACGTGAGCGAGCCTGTGATCTGTCGTTAACTGCAGCGCAATCGAGTGCTGCACGAATTACTTTGTAACGAACACCTGGCAAATCGCGAACACGACCACCACGAATTAGCACCATCGAGTGCTCTTGAAGATTGTGACCTTCTCCAGGGATATACACGGTAACCTCTTGACCACTAACCAACCTCACACGGCAAACTTTACGAAGTGCCGAATTAGGTTTTTTAGGGGTTGCAGTGTAGACCCTTGTGCAAACACCGCGTTTTTGTGGGTTGCCTTGTAGAGCCGGTGTCTTTTTCTTTTCTACCGACTTGCTGCGACCCTTGCGGACCAGCTGATTAATCGTAGGCAAACTTAACTCCTTCGTTCAAACGTTTATAAAACTATATACAACTAATAATTTCTTACGCATTAGCGCACGGTTTCAAAAGATACCAAATAATCCCTGTTGTGTCAAATACCACGGCACCGGGCGTATCTATAATAATGTACAATTTGCCCGCCGAACGGTATTTGCAAGCAAATATATGCGCGTTATGTCTTTGAGCAATAAAAAAATCTCCCAGAACCCAAACATAGGGACTGGGAGATATTTTGTTTTGTATGTGCCAGCACTTAGACAAGTAAGCTAGAATATGAGCAGAGAAGCCTCATATCAAAGACGCCTTATTTGTCCGCATCCTTATCTGCACTCTCTGAGCTATCAATGCCTGACAAATCATCGTCATCAATCGAAAACTCTGACAGTCCAACATCGCGGAATAGCTCATCTAGCTCGTTGTTGTCTTTAATCTGGCTAATAGGTGGCATGGTTGATGGAACCATATCATCTGGGTCAGCGCTATATGTTTGAGGAACGTCTGCCTCATATAGCAAAGACGAATCGTCTGGTGAGAAGACCATCTCAAGCAACTGTGAAACCTCAGAGTCGTTTGAGTTGTTGTCGTTCTCAAGAATGTATAGCAAGTCGTGCTCTTCTAGACCTGCACGCAATTCCTCGATAGCCTTAGAACCAATGCCCTCAATGCGACTCAAATCTTCTTGAGTTTGTCCGACTAGATCTCCAACTGTATCAATGCCTGCCTCGGAGAACTTATTAGCCCAACGTTGTGAGATGCCCAAGTCATCGAACAGATACAAACTAGCACTCTCAGGAGGTAGCTGATTCATGTATCCAGATGTAATGCTACTTAAGTATCCGCCGTATCCACCAGGCATGTAGTCGTCAGAGTCAAGCGACCAGTCTTGCGGTTTTGGAAGCAAAGTCTCAAGCTCAGTGAGCTCATCAGGAGCATAGTCTGGCAACGAATCGGGTTTAATGAGCGACTCATCAACAACTTCTCCCCTATATGTAAGCTCAACATTTTTATACTTGCGAAGTCCAGTTCCTGCTGGAATTGACTTGCCGATAATAACGTTTTCTTTTAGACCATGTAGATAGTCTGTCTTGCCCTCGATTGTTGCATCGGTCAAGATTCTTGTTGTCTCTTGGAACGATGCAGCTGATAGCCAAGAATCGGTTGCAAGAGATGCCTTTGTGATACCCAAAAGAATAGGTTGTCCTACAGGTGGGTTTCCGCCCTCCAAAATAATTCTTTCGGTCTCGTTTCTAAACTCGTTAACATCTACTTGCGTGCCAGGCAAAAATGATGAGTCACCAGTATCAACTACAACAACTTTTCTAAGCATTTGCCTAGCAATTGCCTCGATGTGTTTATCGTTAATATCTACACCTTGCTCAACATAAACTTTTTGAACCTGCGACACAATATATCTTAGTGTTGTATTTGGATCTGTTAGTCTTAGCAAGTCGTGCGGATAAATTGACCCTTCTGTTAATTGCTGACCAACCTTAATATCACAACCATCATAAACATCTGGACGCAAACGTGAACGCGAAGAAATTTGATACTCAACAACATCGCCATCATCGGCAACAATTGTTAGTCTGCGCTCATCTTTGTCTTCGTATATAGAAAGCTTTCCGTCAATCTCAGATAAAACGGCCTCGCCTTTAGGTCTGCGTGCTTCAAACAACTCTTGAACACGAGGAAGACCTCCAGTAATATCTCCACCTGCAACACCGCCAGAGTGGAATGTTCTCATTGTTAGCTGAGTACCAGGTTCGCCAATAGACTGAGCTGCGATAATGCCCACGGCAGTTCCAATGTTTACAGGGCGCCTTGTAGAAAGATCCCAACCATAACATTTTTGGCAAATGCCATGTTTAGAGTGGCAAGTCATGATTGTTCTGATCTCAACATTTTCGACTCCTGCTTTAGCAAATTGCTTGAGCATGTCGATCGAGTCGATATATTCGCCGCTTTCTAGAAGCACCTCCCCTGTAGTTGTATTGGTAACAGGGTGTTGGATGCATCTACCAATTAGGTCTTTGTCGAGTTTGCCTTGTCTGTCATAGATTGGATATTCGATGCCCTCATCGTTTCCGCAGTCAAGCTCACGAACAATAACATCTTGCGCAACATCAACCAAACGACGTGTTAGATATCCAGAGTCTGCTGTACGAAGTGCCGTATCTGCAAGACCTTTTCTGGCACCGTGTGTTGAAATAAAGTATTCCAAAACTGATAGACCCTCGCGGAAGTTTGCGCGAATTGGAAGGTCGATTGTTTCACCTTTCGGGTCAGCCATTAGTCCACGCATACCAGCAAGCTGTCTAACCTGCTTCATGTTACCACGAGCTCCAGATGTTGCCATCATGTAGATTGGGTTGAACTTATCGAAGTTATCTTTCATAGCATCGCCAACATCGTCTGTGGCAGCAGACCAAATGTCTACCTTTTGTCTATGGCGATCTTCTTCACTAATCAAGCCCATCGAATAACCGGCATCAATTTCTGCGACCTTCTCATCTGCAGTAGCCAAGATTTGGTCTTTATTTGGAGGAATTGTTGCATCATAGAGCGATACTGTAATTCCAGCCTTGGTTGCATAATGAAAGCCCATGCTCTTTAGACCATCTAAAATTGGTGGCATTTCTGACAAAGCATATTTATTAGAACACGACTCTACAAGGTCTCCTACCTCGTCTTTGTTCATCTCATGGTTGATGAATGGGTAGTCGTTAGGCAACACCGAGTTAAAGATAATGCGGCCAATTGTGGTTGTTAGCCTCTGCCCTGCTTTATGCTCAGCAAGCTTGTGGTCTTTGTTGCCATTCTCATCTATCTCAATATATTGCTCTTGTGTATCTTGCTCTAGGCGAACTTCAATTTTTGCCTGAAGGTCAACGTCTGCACGTGAGTTATAGGCGTTAATTGCATCATCAAAATTGATAAATGCTCTACCCTCGCCCAAAAATCCCTCGCGCATAGATGTTAGGTAATAAAGACCGATAATCATATCTTGCGTAGGAACTGTGAGAGCGCGTCCATTTGCAGGAGACTTAATATTATTAGTTGAAAGCATCAACACGCGTGCTTCTGCTTGAGCTTCTAGAGATAGCGGCACGTGAATTGCCATCTGATCTCCGTCGAAGTCTGCGTTAAATGCAGTACACATCAAAGGATGCAAGCGCAAAGCTTTGCCCTCTACCAACACAGGCTCAAATGCCTGAATGCCAAGTCTGTGCAAGGTAGGTGCACGGTTTAGAAGAACTGGGTGTTCTGTAATAACGTCTTCTAGAACGTCCCAAACAACGCTTATTCCACGCTCAACTGCTTTTTTTGCAGCCTTTACATTTGGATAGTGCTCAAGCTCAACTAGCCTAGCAACAACAAATGGCTTAAAGAGCTCTAGAGCCATAGATTTTGGAACACCGCACTGGTGCATCTTTAATTGAGGACCAACAACGATAACAGAACGTCCAGAGTAATCAACACGCTTTCCTAGCAAGTTTTGACGAAAACGTCCTTGCTTGCCCTTTAGCATGTCAGACAATGACTTGAGAGGTCTGTTACCAGGTCCTGTTACAGGTCTTCCTCTACGACCATTATCAAACAAAGAGTCTACAGCCTCTTGGAGCATACGCTTTTCGTTATTAACGATAATCTCAGGAGCGCCGAGCTCGAGCAGGCGCTTTAGACGATTGTTGCGGTTGATTACTCTACGATACAAATCGTTTAGATCAGAGGCTGCAAAGCGACCACCATCTAGCTGAACCATAGGACGTAGGTCTGGAGGCAAAACTGGGATAACCGTCAAAATCATGTTCTCAGGCTTGTTATTGCTCCTCAAAAATGCCTCAACGACTTTTAGCCTTTTGATAGATTTAATTCTCTTTTGCTCGCTGCAAGTATAGATGGTTTCTCTAAGCTCAGCAGCAGTCTTTTCAAGATCGATATTCATCAAAAGATCTCTAACTGCCTCAGCGCCCATTCCGCCTTTTACATACTCTGAGTAGTTAATTTTGATCTCGCGATATAGATTTTCGTCGCTAATAAGTTCTTTTTCAGCAATTACAGAAAACCTATCGAACGCTTCTTGTCTTAAGAGCTTGCGGTCTGCATACTCTTCTTTAATATCAACAATTTCTGCAGCAATCTCTTCAGGAGTCATAAGCTCGTCTTCGTCGAGCTCGCCATCAAACTCCTCAAGATTAACTTTTTCTATATTGAGTCTCTCAACACCCTCGATAGCTCGCTGGCACTCTGCCTCAAGCTCCTCTAAATCTGCTGCAAGCTCATCACGAAGCATGTCTATATCTGCTTCTCTTGCTTCTTCATCAACATGAGTAACGATAGCTGATGCAAAATACAAGACCTTCTCAAGATCCTTTGGAGCGATATCTAGCAAATATCCAAGTCTTGAAGGGGAACCCTTAAAGTACCAAATGTGGCTAACTGGAGTTGCAAGCTCAATGTGACCCATGCGCTCGCGACGCACCTTTGAACGAGTAACCTCAACGCCGCAGCGCTCGCAGATAATTGTTCCTTTAAATCTTATTCTTTTGTATTTGCCGCAGCTGCACTCCCAGTCTTTGCTAGGACCAAAAATCTTCTCACAAAACAAGCCGTCTTTTTCGGGCTTTAGTGTTCTGTAGTTGATAGTCTCTGGTTTTTTAACCTCGCCATGAGACCAGCTTCTAATCTTTTCGGCGCTGGCTAGACCGATGCGTATGCTGTCAAAATTGTTTACATCAAATTCTGCCATGGAGATTATTCCTCGCCTTCGTAGCCGATAAGTGAATCTTCCTCATTAGTCATCTCTAAAAGATCGCTAGCGATGATGTCAATCTCATCGTCAGCTGTGATTTCTTCGTTTGCCGCAGATGACTCATCAAAATCGTCAAATTTTTCCATGTCGCGTTCGGTTCTGACCTTGTTGTCTCCAATAAGCTCAACGTCTAGAGCCAAAGACTTCATCTCTTTAATTAGAACCTTAAATGATTCTGGAATCTCAGGAGATGCAATATTTTCGCCCTTAACAATGTGTTCATAAGCTTTTACACGACCTGCCGTATCGTCAGATTTGATTGTTAAAATCTCTTGCAATACATGCGATGCGCCATATGCATATAGAGCCCAAACTTCCATCTCACCAAAACGTTGTCCACCAAACTGAGCCTTACCACCTAGAGGTTGCTGTGTAATTAGCGAATAAGGTCCAGTTGAACGTGCGTGAATCTTGTCGTCAACCAAGTGACCAAGTTTTAGAATGTAGTTGCGACCAACTGTGATTTGCTCACGAAACTTCTCGCCTGTGCGTCCATCGTATAAGTCGGTTTTTCCTGTTGGAGATAGCTGCGGGATAAATTCTTCACGCACAAAGTCTCCAAGCTCATCGTGCATTCTGTTTTTGACGTTAGCATTTGCTTTCATAATAGCGTCTTGAATTTCTTCCTCGCTAGCACCGTCAAACACAGGAGTTGCAACATAAACAGGATCTCTAACGATTTCTTTTTCGTCATCGCTCCAACCCATAGAAGCAGCCCAACCAAGGTGGGTCTCCATTAGCTGTCCAACATTCATACGAGAAGGAACGCCCAATGGATTTAGGATAATGTCGATTGGTGTGCCATCAGCAAGGTATGGCATATCCTCCACAGGCAAAATCCTTGAAATAACACCTTTGTTTCCGTGACGTCCAGAAAGTTTATCGCCTTGTTGGATTTTTCTCTTTTGTGCAACATAAACTCGAACTAGCTCGTTTACGCTAGGCTGAAGTTCATCATCATTTTCGCGAGAG
Organism: Senegalimassilia sp.; assembly: GCA_963661535.1. GTDB lineage: Bacteria > Actinomycetota > Coriobacteriia > Coriobacteriales > CADBOM01 > CAVLCC01. Next base: position 4,832 of record CAVLCC010000013.1, on the reverse strand, counting down.
AATCTTATGATTCCAATTACTCTTCCGCCTGCACCATGTGGGACTTTAAGCGAAGTATCGCGAGCCTCACGAGCTTTCTCACCAAAGATGGCACGAAGAAGTCTTTCTTCTGCAGTTAGCTCGGTCTCACCCTTAGGTGTAACCTTGCCTACCAAAATATCTCCAGGAGAGACCTCGGCACCAACTCTAATGATGCCATCTGCATCTAGGTTAGATAGCATATCTTCTGGAACATTTGGAAGCTCACGTGTAATTTCTTCAGGCCCAAGCTTGGTGTCACGTGCGTCAACTTCGTATTCAGCAATGTGAATTGACGTGAGAAGATCCTCACTAACCACTCTTTCGGATAAGATAATAGCGTCCTCGTAGTTATAACCTTCCCAAGGCATATATGCAACTAGCAAGTTTTGACCAATTGCAAGCTCGCCTTTGTCTGTAGAAGGACCATCAGACAGCAAGTCTCCAACCTTTACCTGATCTCCAACTGATACCAAAGGCTTATGGTTCATGCAGCCATTTTGGTTAGAACGCTGGAACTTTGGCAAGTTGTAGCATACAAGCTCGCCTTTGTCGCTGCGTATATCGATGCGATCCGACTGAACATACTCTACAACGCCATCTGTCTTAGATGTTAAAACCTCGCCCGAGTCTACTGCGCATCTAAACTCCATGCCTGTTCCAACCAAAGGAGCATGTGGACGCATCAGAGGAACTGCCTGCCTCTGCATGTTCGAGCCCATCAAAGCACGGTTCGCGTCGTCGTGCTCCAAAAATGGAATGAGCGCCGTTGCAACCGAACAGATTTGTCTAGGAGATACGTCCATGAAGTCGACTTGCTCAGGCAAAACCTCAGCAGGCTCGCCAAATGCTCCGTCTGCGCCTTTAGTACGGCACAAAACCTTGTCGGCTTTAACGACTTTTCCGTCTTTATGAGTAATAAACTCTCTAGTTTTTAGGTCAAACGCATCGTTTGCCTGCGCAATTGTATAATTCTCCTCTTCGTCGGCGGTAAGGTAATGAATTTCATCAGTGACCTTTCCGTCCACGACCTTGCGGTAAGGAGCTTCGATAAATCCAAAGTCATTGACTCTAGCATAAGTTGCAAGTGAACCAATTAGTCCGATGTTTGGACCTTCTGGAGTTTCAATTGGACACATGCGACCATAGTGCGAGGTATGAACGTCACGAACCTCAAATCCTGCACGCTCACGCGACAAACCACCAGGACCTAGAGCCGACAAGCGCCTTTTGTGCGTAATACCTGCGGCAGGGTTTGCTTGATCCATAAATTGTGAGAGCTGCGAAGAACCAAAGAACTCTTTTATAGCAGCCACGATAGGTCTAATGTTAATTAGAGAACCAGGGGTTATATCGTCAAACTCTTGAGTTGACATTCTCTCAGTAACAACTCTCTCCATACGAGTAAGGCCAATTCTAAACTGATTTTGAATTAGCTCACCAACTGTGCGAATGCGTCTGTTACCAAAGTGGTCAATATCATCTACGCTGTATCCTGGCTCACCATTATGCAGCGCAATGATATATTTCATGGTCTCAATAATGTCTTCGTTAGTTAATGTGCTAGTTTCTGTATCTGTATCTAGACCAAGTTTTTTATTTATCTTATGTCTACCAACCACTGCTAAATCATAACGTTGTTGATTAGTTATTAGATTTATGATTAGGGTTCTTGCAGAGTCGGCTGTTGGAGGCTCACCTGGACGCAAACGTTTATAAAGCTCAATTAGAGCCTCATCTTGAGTTTGTGTTGTGTCGCGATCTAGTGTTCTTAGGACTATCTCGGAGTTGCCCAAAAGCTTGATTATCTCTTCGTGTGTTGTTGCAATGCCTAGCGCTTTTAGAAGAAGCGTTGCAGGCTGTTTGCGTTTGCGATCAACTCTTACGGATAGCACATCGCGTTTGTCGGTCTCAAACTCAAGCCATGCACCACGCGAAGGAATAATCTTTGCATTATATATGGTAGCTGAGCTTGTTTTGTCTGGCTCTTCACCAAAATAAACTCCAGGAGATCTTACAAGCTGACTAACGACTACTCTCTCAGTGCCGTTTATAATAAACGTTCCCTGTTCAGTCATGATTGGGAAGTCGCCCATAAAGATGTCTTCTTGTTGTTTGATCTCGCCTGTGCGCTTATCTACAAGTCTAACCATCACAAAAAGTGGTGCTTGATATGTAGTATCTTTTTCTTTGCACTCCATAACAGAGTACTTTGGATCGCCCAACTCATGACTCAAAAACTGAAGCGATAACTTCTTTTGAGTATTTTCTATTGGGGAGATATCCTTAAACGCTTCTGCGAGACCCTCAGTTTTGAATTTGTTGAAAGATTCCGTCTGAATCGCCATCAGATTCGGAACGTCCATCACCTCTGGGATCTTTGCGAAACTCTTTCGAGTGCGGTGGTGTATAGATTTGGTGGAAGTCTTCTCGCTCACCACATAGCCTCCTAATTGTAGACATAAATTAGCTAGTAAACGCAACTTACTATTTTATTGCAACGTTTATCGCTAGTCAAATATTTAGGTCTTGACATCTATGAATGGTTGTGCTTTTGCAGTTTCTTGGGTTTTGTGCGATTTTGGTTAAACTTGATTAAATCCGCTTGCCCTCAAAACTACTCTTTTTAAAAGATGTCTAAGTATGCGCAAATGGGCGGACACGTATGCCCGCCCATTTTTAATGCAAATCCGGTTAAGTCAAATCTATGAATTATTGTGAGGTAAGTTACGGAAGTCCTTGTCAGATTAAACCTCTAACACATGATTTGAATTATCACCGGTAAATTAACTACTTAAGGCTAACTGCTGCTCCAGCTTCCTCAAGTTTAGATTTTGCCTCTTCAGCTTTATCTTTGTCGACGCCCTCAAGTAGAGGTTTAGGAGCACCCTCAACAATCTCTTTTGCCTCTTTAAGACCAAGAGAAGTGATCTCGCGAACAGCCTTAATAACTTGGATCTTGTTGTCGCCAAAACCCTCAAGAACAACGTCATAGCTGCTCTTCTCCTCAGCTGCTCCAGCATCTCCGCCAGTTGCAACAGGTGCAGCCATAGCAACTGGAGCAGCTGCAGATACGCCAAATACCTCTTCAAGTTCTTTTACAAGCTCAGAAAGCTCTAGTGCTGGCATCTCTTTGAGAGCCTCAATAATTTCGTCTTTTGAAACTGCCATTTTAGTTTCTCCTTTGTTTTAATTGTGTGCAGCTTTTTTAGGCTGCAAACTCATTTTTGTCTATACATTGCGGCTGCCATACATGTTTGTATGTACAGCCAAATTTATGCAGCGCATTTATGCTGCCTTTGTGCCCGATATTGCATTGACGGCTCTTGCGAAAGACTCCATAGGACCTGTGAGCACTCTGACAAGACCTGTAGCAGGACCTTGAAGCGTGCGAAGTAGCATGGATAGAAGTTCCTCGCGAGATGGAAGCTCGGCAATAGCTGCGACGTCAGCTGCGCTGACCTCACGACCGTCCATAATTCCACCCTTGATTTCGAGCTCTTCATGATCTTCTGCAAATTTCTTAATTGCTTTAGCAGAAGCTACTGGATCATCATTTGCAAATATAAAAGCAGAAGGACCATTTAAGATACTTTCTAGTTTTGGAAGTTGTGCTTCCTCTAAAGCTCTCATTGTAAGAGTGTTCTTTAGAATCTTCATAGATGCACCAGCTTCGCGCACTGCTTGACGTAGATTTTCGGATTCCTTTACAGAAAGTCCTCTATAATCCACAACCCAAATTGCAGTTGCATTTTTAATATCGTCAACCGTCTGACGAATTTTTTCTTCTTTTGCGGCTGTTGGCATTAGCTTATACACCTCCCCTCGTCTTCTCATGACTTGACCAAAGTTTGTCAAATCTGTGTGAGAAGCCGTTTTTTGATATTAAAAAACGACCTCCACTGTCCAGCGGGGGTCGTAGATAGATTTAAGGTAATTCTTATCTCTTCGACCACCTCGGCAGGCTGAAGATTTTCTTCATTTAAGTGCGATATTTTATTGAATCACACACCGGCTGTCTTGGGCAGCTTGTTTTGTTTAGCAAATGTATTTTTTGCAAAACCTGTATTAGTAAAGTTCAAAACGCAATATAAGTCAAGGTAAACCCACAATTTTTGTGGCGAGCGGCTTTATGGGGCATAGAAATTAAATGCCGTTCACTGCTAAAAAATAAAAAACTGCGCTAACTTGAACACAATCTTAACAAATAAATGTTATTTTCATATAGTCGTTAAGGAGACAAGATGATTTCAAACGCAGCATACTATTTTGAGTTTAGCTACTTTACCTATCGATTTTTTGATAGGCAAAATGTTGACTGCGCAAAAATTTCTTGAGTTTTTAACCTTGCGATAAAAAACCAGCAATTCAAACCTCCGCAGTCAAACAAATACTGTGGAGGTTTTTTATTGGCAAAATTTATAGAGTGAAAACAAATTATTGGCTAACAACTTAAAAACGAAAGGAAGACAAAAACCAATGATTATCGTATTAAAAAATGACCCGAGCAAAGACCAGTTAGACAACCTTATGGGTTGGCTTGGAGCTAAAGGGGTTCAGGTCAATGTAAGCGCAGGTGTCTCGCAAACTGTTTTGGGACTTGTTGGAGATACAACAAAAATTGACATGGGCCTCATCAACGCGCTTGACATTGTGGAGGATGTTAAGCGCGTATCGGAGCCTTACAAAAAAGCAAATCGCAAGTTCCATCCAAATGATTCTGTTGTAAAAGTTGCAGATACACAAATTGGTGGAGGAAATCTAACTATTATTGCTGGCCCTTGTTCGGTAGAAAGTAAAGAGCAGCTTCTAAC
>CAVLCC010000012.1:0-45805 GCA_963661535.1 Senegalimassilia sp. | reverse complement strand
GTGCTATGGAGCGCGGTCACGATATTGTATATGTTTGCTATGACAACAACGCATATATGAACACAGGCATTCAGCGCTCTTCGGCAACTCCAAAGGGTGCATGGGCAACTACTGCTGAAACAGGCAGTGTTCAACACGGCAAAAAAGAGAAGCGCAAAGATCTAACCAGCATTATGGCTGCTCATCATTTGCCTTATGTGGCTCAGGCTTCCATTGGTGATTGGAAAGATTTGGTTGCCAAGGCCGAGAAGGCAATTGCGGTTGATGGATCTGCATTTTTGAATGTTTTGGCACCTTGCCCTCGTGGTTGGAGAATTCCATCTAATCAAACAATTGATATTGCAAGAATGGCTATTAATTCAAAATTCTGGCCACTCTTTGAGGTTGAGGATGGAAAATGGTCTATGAAAGAAGTTAGCGACAAAAAAGTAATTCCTGTTGTTGATTTCTTGAGACCTCAAGGAAGATTCTCACATTTGTTTAAACCTACTGAGAATACTGAGTTGATTGAAGAAATTCAAGCAGATGTTGATGCATATTATGAATATGTGAAAGCACGCTGCTGCTAAATAATTTAGCTTTTTTACCGTTTGCCCAAGGTTTTGTTATTTTTTATGAAATATTACCTTGCTTTATATGGGATTTAAGTTAATATTATGTGTAGAAAGTTTGTTGGAGATATGAAGACTCCATTTTAATTCGCTGAAAAAGCGGCTGGAAGTAACCGACCAGCCGCTTTTTTGATTTTAAAGGTGTATCATTAGAATTTCTTTCGTTGCCTTTTGATCTGTAACACCTAATATTTTTAACACTAAATTTCGTGCTTGCTGCACAACAAATTCTTTCTTTATAAAAACATTGCAAGAAGTCAAAAGTTATGTTGAACTTGTGGGCTTATGGACTTTTGTCTTATCTATTTGTGTGTAGGACAAACTTATCTCCCCGTTTATCGATGCAACACTTATTTTAAACAACATAGTGTTGGATAATAGGCAAGCAGTTGATTAGCAACTACATAAGAAAAGATAAACAAAGGAATTAAGTTTGACACAATCAGCAAATAAAGAATATGCGTTGTGCACCACAAATGAATGTTTGGCAAGTGAATGTCTAAAGAGCGAAGGCTCAGCAGGTGAAGAGCAAACTGAGCCTAAGCAGTCTAAATGTGTTAATGATAGACGTTATGAACGCTCAAAAAAGATGATTTATGAAGCACTCATTTCGCTTATTGAAGAGCGAGGCATGGACGGTTTTACTGTTGCCGACCTCACCAACGCAGCAGATCTTAATCGAAGTACTTTTTATAGTCACTACAAAGACAAAGATGACCTAATCAAGTCTTGCGAAAAAGAATTTCTTGAAGATCTCTCAGAGATAGAGGCTAGAATTGCCAATGTCTCTCCAAAAGAATTAGGACTTGCATTTATTGACGTAAAACCCCTAGAGGTTTTGGTGGATCTTTTTGAGTATCTCAAACAAAACAGAGTGATTTTGCACGCGCTTTTAGGTCCACATGGCGACATAAAGTTTGAGCGCCAGCTTCTAGATACCGTTTGTTATACCTTGGTTCACAAAGTATTAGATCAAAAGTATGCCAACAGTTCAGACGCATTGGTTAAATATTACGTTTCTTATTTTTCGTCTGCATCTCTAGGTGTTGTTAGATGCTGGATAGAAACAGGCACCAAAGAGAGTCCAGAAGAAATGGCAAGTATTCTCGTGCACCTAGCATTTATAAATCCAGGTGATCCAATAGTTATAGGGAGCTAGATTAAATGAGTATTTTTAATCACGACAACAAAAACACAAGCAAAAATTTGACGCAGGAGACTTATCATCTTGGCATAGATGTGGGCTCAACCACGGTTAAGCTTGCAATTTTGGATAGTCAAAACAATATATTGTTTTCAGAATATCGCCGCCATCATACAGACATCAGAGCAACCATCTCACAAATCCTAAGCGAAGCAGCTAAACAGTATGGTGATACCCCCTTAACTGCTGCAATCACAGGTAGTGGAGGACTTCTTTTGTCGCAATGGCTTGACCTAAATTTTGTTCAGGAGGTCGTTGCTTCAAAAACTGCGGTCGAAACATTTATCCCTAAAACAGATGTGGCTATAGAGCTAGGCGGAGAAGACGCAAAGATTATATACTTCGATAACGGCATTGAACAGCGCATGAATGGAACATGCGCAGGTGGTACAGGTGCTTTTATTGACCAGATGGCTTCGCTTTTAAACACCGATGCAACTGGTCTAAACGAACTTGCAAAAGATGCCAAGATAATTTATCCAATTGCATCTCGATGTGGCGTGTTTGCAAAGTCGGATGTTCAGCCGCTTCTAAACGAGGGGGCAGATCGAGCAGATATTGCTGCTTCGATTTTTCAGTCGGTTGTAACTCAAACAATCTCAGGACTTGCTTGTGGACGACCCATCAGAGGTTACGTTGCATTTTTGGGCGGTCCTTTGCAATACCTCTCGGAGCTCCAAAAACGCTTTGAACTAACGCTTGAACTAGACAATGAACACGCAATTAAGCCGGATAACGCACATTTGTTTGTTGCTTCGGGAGCTGCTATCGCAGGTTCGGATACAGATACGATCACAATTTCAGAAATCGAGCATCGCTTGCGCGATTTAGGTCAAACTCAAGGCAGCGAGATAGTTAGGCTCGATCCGCTGTTTGCTTCTGAGGAAAGTTACAATAAGTTTAAGGAGCGCCACGATCGCGACAAAGTTGCTCGCGGAAGTCTCGAAAACTACAGAGGATATGCCTACCTAGGCATCGACGCTGGTTCTACAACCTTTAAGGCAGTGCTAGCAGGACAAGATGGAGAGATCCTAAAATCTTGGTATGGCAACAATCGAGGCGACGTTTTGGGCTCTGCTAAGCGCGTTTTGGCAGACATGTATAGCTCACTTCCAAAAGATAAAAATGGAGATGCGCTTGTACAAATTGGACATGCTACAGTTACGGGCTATGGCGAGGGGCTTTTGTTAGAGGGGCTGCGCTGCGACTCAGGAGAGGTTGAAACAGTAGCTCATTTGCGTGGTGCTAAAGAGCTAGTTCCTGACGTTGAGTTTATTCTCGATATTGGCGGACAAGACATGAAATGTATGCAAATTCGCAACGGCGTTATAGACCATATAATGCTAAACGAGGCGTGCAGTTCTGGTTGCGGCTCTTTTATTGAGACATTTGCAGATTCCCTAAATATGGACGTTGAGTCGTTTGCAAAGTCTGCTATTGAGGCCAAAAACCCTGTGGATCTAGGAAGCCGCTGCACAGTATTTATGAACTCGCGCGTAAAGCAGGCTCAAAAAGAGGGTGCAACAGTTGGAGATATTTCGGCTGGACTTTCGTATTCGGTAATCAAAAATGCTCTCTTTAAAGTTATAAAATTGCGCGACGCATCAGAGATAGGCAACCATGTTGTTGTTCAAGGTGGAACATTTTTAAACGATGCTATTTTGCGTGCGTTTGAGTTGCTTTCAGGCAAGGAGGCTGTGCGTCCCGATGTGGCTGGTTTGATGGGTGCATATGGAGCAGCACTTTTGGCTCGCGATAGGGCGGGTGCGGGAGCGGGGGCGCAGGCGCAGGCGAGTACAAGTGCATCTTCGCAAGCACAACAATCAACCCTAATGAGCGCAGAGGAGCTAGACACCCTTAATGTAATTCATACAACAAGGCGATGCGGCGGTTGCTCCAATAATTGTTTGCTAACTGTCAATGATTTTGGCATTGATCCAATCACAAAAAGACATAGACGCTTTATTACAGGAAATAGATGCGAAAAAGGGGCGGGCGGAAAAACTAAAGGCAGCGGTGTGCCAAACCTGTTTGAATACAAGAGCAAGCGTCTGTTCGACTACGAGCCTCTCTCAGAAGAAGAAGCAACGCGTCCCGCGGTGGGTATCCCGCGCGCACTCAATATGTATGAAAACTACCCATTTTGGTTCACTTTCTTTACCAAACTTGGATTTAGGGTCGTTCTTTCTGATGCTAGCAATCAAAAAACTTATGATGAGGGCATTGAGTCGATGCCATCAGAAAATGTATGCTATCCAGCAAAACTTAGCCACGGGCATATCATGAACCTTATCAATAAAGGCGTTGATTTTATATTCATGCCATGTATTAGGTGGGAGCGTCAAGAAGACGACCACGCTATGAACCACTATAATTGCCCCATTGTGGTGAGCTATCCTGAGGTTTTGTATCTCAATATCGATGAATTGCGCGAGGGCAAGATGCCATTTTTGCACCCGTTTGTGCCTTATGACAGCAAAGAATTTTTGCCTACGCGTATGTATGAGGAATTGAGCGAGGGTTATTATGCATCTCACCCTGAGGCGCGTGGTGAGGCTCCAACTTTGAGCGAAATTGAGCAAGCGCTCGACGCTGCTTGGATCGAAGATGAGAGCTTCAAAAATGACATCCGCTGCAAGGGCGAGGAGACCCTAGCATGGATGGCAGACAACAACAAGCACGGAATTGTTGTTGCAGGACGTCCTTATCATCAAGACCCTGAGATAAACCATGCAATTCCAGAGTTGATTAACAGCTACGGACTTGCGGTTCTAACCGAGGATAGCGTGTCTCACTTGGTTAAGCCTGACCGTCCAATTAGGGTGATTGACCAGTGGATGTATCACTCGCGACTATATGCTGCTGCTAAGTTGGTTTCGCTTATGCCTAATCTCGACTTGGTTCAGCTAAACTCTTTTGGTTGCGGCTTAGACGCAGTAACAACAGATCAGGTTCAAGAGATTTTGGAAGCATCAGGCAAGATTTATACTGTTTTAAAGATTGACCAGGTTTCTAACCTTGGAGCAGCTCGAATAAGGATTCGCTCGCTTTTGGCTGCGCTAGATGATGATGCCGCTTTGGGTGATGGCGAGGAGGAGTGCGTCGTAGCTGAAGTTAAGGACGTTTGTGCAGATACAGATGTAGATGTGCAAGTGTATGATGGTATATGCGAGAGTGCGTTGCATCAAGAAAGCGCGTGTGAAGTTGATCAAAGTTGCTGTGGTTCATGTGAGCAGGAGCAGCAGGCTAGTTGTAAGGAAAAGGCTAAGCAAGCACAAAGCTCTAAGCAAACTCAATCTGAGAGTACACAATCCGACCAACCACAAAAATCCGGCTTAGCAGACCTTTCTAGCGTCAAAGAGTTTGCCTCTAAAATTGGTCTAAAACTTCGCAATGCTAATCCAACTAACTTCAAAAAAATATCCTATACAAAGCAGATGAAAAAAGAGGGCTATACTATTATTTCACCTCAGATGTCGCCTATACATTTTGAGCTGCTAGAGAGAGTGTTTAGAGACCATGGCTACAACTTAGAAGTTTTGCCCTCGGTTGACCATGGAGCTGTAGAAGCAGGTCTAAAATATGCCAATAATGATGTGTGCTATCCATCAATTTTGGTTACAGGACAAATTATGGAGGCGGTGCTTTCTGGAAAATATGACACCAACAAGCTTGCCGTAATTATCTCGCAAACCGGTGGAGGGTGTCGTGCAACAAACTACATTGCACTTATCCGCAAGGCTCTAAAAGATGCAGGATATGAGCATATTCCTGTTATGTCGCTTTCGTTTAAGAAGCTAGACGAACACAATCCAGGTTTTAAGATTACACCTACTATGCTCTATCAAGCAGGCATGGCGCTAATATATGGCGACTTGCTAATGCAATGCCTCTATCGAACTCGTCCATACGAAGCAACACTAGGCAGTGCAAACGAATTATACGAAAGCTGGATGCTCTACCTCAAGGATGATTTGCACAAAACAACCCCCCGAAAATTCGATAAGAACGTACACAGCATAGTTTCGTCTTTTGACTACTTGCCTCTTGTAAACGACCGCAGCAAGCCTAGAGTTGGAGTCGTAGGCGAGATTTTGGTTAAGTTCCACCCAACTGCCAACAACGAGGTTGTAGATGTTATAGAGGCCGAAGGCTGTGAGGCTGTGGTTCCTGGCATTGTGGAGTTTTTCTTGTATGCGATTTCAAATTCAATTTGGCAAAGTCAAAATTTGGGAACTTCAAAGACTTCTGCTAAGGGTTCACAATTATCACTTAAGGCTGTAGATATTGTGCGAAAGCCTGTTTGGGATGCGCTTTCAAAGTCCAAGCGCTTTAGTGTGCCTGCTAATATTTATGAGCTTGCCGATTATGCACGCGACATACTATCGCTTTGCAATTCTATGGGTGAGGGTTGGCTTTTGACTGCGGAGATGATTGAGCTTATTCATAGCGGGTGTCCAAATATTGTATGTGCGCAGCCTTTTGCTTGCTTGCCTAATCATGTAACTGGCAAAGGCGTTATCAAAGAGCTCAGAAGGCTCAATCCTACCTCAAATATAGTGGCTGTTGATTATGATCCGGGAGCTTCTGAGGTTAATCAGCTAAATAGAATCAAACTTATGATTGCAGTTGCAAAGGCAAATTTTGATTCTTAAAAATTGGTGTGCCTGTGAGCAAATTCGTAAATGCAAATAGTTCGTAAGCGAGAAAGCGTGCACACTCGTAATCTTGCAGGTATACGGCTTGAAAGTATGCATACGAGCACACTCGAAAACATATAAGCGTGCAGGTCAAAAAACTTGCACGCTTATAATACGAAAATATGAAAACTTGCAGACGAGGCAACACTATCGTTTAAGTAGTGATTGCCTTGTTTATGTTAATGTTTAAATCAATACTTGAGCCAGTATTTAAAGTTAAGCATGTTTTGAAGTTAAGTAAGCTTGGCTGAGGTCGCACTATAGCTTTAAAAATCAATCCTAGTCGTCAAATCCCCACATACGCACCTCGGGCTGCAGCTCAACACCTGCGTTTTGTTTCACAGCATCTTGCACGTCTCTAATTACCGCCAGAACATCTTTCGCGGTTGCGTCTCCCGTATTAACAACAAATCCGCAGTGCTTATTTGATACCTGTGCGCCACCAACTGTATGACCGCGCATTCCAGCTTCGTCAATTAACTTACCTGCAAAATACCCCTCAGGACGCTTAAATGTTGAGCCAGCACTTGCCATCTCTAGAGGTTGTTTTGCCTCCCTGCGCTGCTTAAGGTCGTTCATTTTTGCCTGAACAAGACTACGGCGAGATCGAGTAAACTTAAGATATGCCTCCAAAATCACATACCCGCGCTCAGACATCATACTAGAGCGATATCCCCAATTAGCTTCCTCAGCATTGACCTCAACAATATCACCTTGTGGAGTCAAACACTTTACGCCAAAGCAGACATCTTTGAACTCCCCATCATAAGCTCCTGCATTCATAATTGCAGCTCCACCAATAGAGCCAGGAATTCCACTTGCAAACTCATATCCCGAAAAACCCGCAAGGCATGCAACGTCAGCTACAATTTTGTTTGTAGCGCCTGCTTGCACACGCATTTCACCCTCTAAAATCAAAATGTCAGAAAAATTGATACCCAGCAAAATCACAATGCCTCTAACGCCTGTGTCTGCAACCAAAATGTTAGAACCACAGCCCATTACGCGCCAGTCCACACCATATTCTGTAGCAATCTTGATTGCATCAGCAATGCCATCTTCATCGCTTGGCTCAACCAAAAAGTCTGCTGGTCCTCCAACCTTAAAAGTTGTATGCAAACTCATTGGCTCATTAATTTTTAGCTCGTCTTCGTCTCCAAAACGCTTTTGCAAGGCTTCTTTGAGAGACTGAGTTTCTTCTTTATCAGATTTATCACTAGATGTTGTTTTTATTGTTGTCATTTTGTGTGCTTTCTTGTGTATATTGCATATTGAGTTTATCCATAAGGAAACGAGGCTAATCTCAAAACCAAAAGATGGCTACAAACAAAAACTACTCTGTCGCATGAGACTCTTCATCAGCTTGAGCAGCAAGCTCTAGAATTGAGGGAACTGTATCGATCAGATCCAACAGCTTAAATGGAAGCTCCATAGGGGTTGTAAATGGGTCAAACACAATTCCGCTTAGCTCCTCATAAGAGTGAGCAAGACCAACGCAGTCTGTTACATGACCGGTTACGAACTCGTGTTCATTCAGATAATCTTGAGGAATTTCGTCGATAGTCGAAAAAACCGGAAGCCAAGCCTGCATACCCTCACCCTGCAAAAGCTCAGGCTCTAGTTTAAAGTCTGTATCTACATCCATATCTTGTGCGACATCAGAGTTTTGCAGCTCATCAACTTCTTTTTTGCTTACGCGCGTAACATTCATAGGAACAATTGCATAAGCATCTTTTAGACAGCTCATCAAAGAAAAAAGAGTTTCTTGATTGCGATTTTCGAGATAAAGCGACTTATAGATGCCAATTAGAGTTCCGTCTTCTAGCGCTGCTTGCGTGCTTTGAACTTTGCTTGTTTTGTTATCCGACATAGAATTTCTCCATCTTTTTGATTTGTGACCTAATCATATTCTTAGGGTTTACCTGCTGAGTGCTTCATAACTGACTGCCATAACTTTTACGCCATAGCCCTTGCCGTCTGCGTGTAGTGCTGTGTAGTATCAAATACTAAATTATTTTGAGGTACTACAGATTTAACTTACAATTTGTTTCAAAAATAATACAACAGAGTATACTCTTATTGGGGTCGCACACGGGGAGTGAAATTTGAATTTACAAAGAAAGACACAACACAGAGCCGACATTGCGCTTGCCATGATTGCAATTGCATGGGGAAGTTCGTATTTGATGATGAAGTGTGCTCTAGAGGAGGTTCCTTCACTTTTTCTTATTGGTCTTAGGTTTGGAATTGCCTTTATCGTGGTAGCGATAATCTTTTTTCCTAGGCTAAAGAATACGTCGCTTGCTTTGATAGGACATGCCGCCATTCTCGCGGTCTTAATGTTTGCTTCGTTTGCTTTTCTTACATACGGATTACCTTTAACTTCCGCATCAAATGCGGGATTTTTGGTGGCACTAGCTGTTGTATTTGCGCCGCTAATCAATGCAATTTTGTTACGCAGAATACCTGAGTGGCCAATTTGTGTTGGTGTTTGTTTGGCAGTTGTGGGCATAGCAATGCTTAGCCTAAAAGAATCTTTTGTGCTACAAACTGGCGACTTCTTTTGTCTCTTATCTGCGCTGGGTTACGCCCTAGAAATAGTTGCAATAGATAGATTTGTGCGCAAATACGATCCACTTCTTGTAGGAATATGGCAAATAGGTCTAACGTCTGTGCTAGGCTTTATATTTGCGTTTATTTTTGAAACACCTGTGCTTCCGTCTGATGCTGTTCACTGGGCGGCGGTGATAGCTCTGGCTTTAGTATGCAGTGCTTTTGGCTTTATTGTTCAGCCTTTAGCACAATGTCATACAACAGCAGATCATGCAGCTTTACTATTTGCGTGCGAGCCGCTTTCTTCTGCCATTATTGCCTTTGTGGTTGCTGGTGAAGTTTTGACCATACAGGGGTATTGCGGCGCGATTTTAGTTTTAGCTGGTGTAATAGTGGCTTCGGCACTTCCTTCAATTTTGGAGAAGAGGAGCAGGGCGAGTTAGTTTTTGTGAGTTACGATTAAATTAAGTGCATGAGTTGCGTGTGAACCACATACAAGATGTGCGCAAGACACACACTAGTTGCGTTTGAACACGTCTGAGGTGCGCGGGAGAGGCGATGCATGCTGGTTTTTGCCGTTCACCCATATAAGTAGTGTGTTATGTCTTGCAAAAATAGCCTAGCTTATGTAACATATCATCTTGCGTTTGCAGGCACTAAGATTTGTGCTTACGGCTCAGGATATTGGGCTGTCGTCTAATGGTAGGACAGCAGATTCTGGTTCTGTCAGTGAGGGTTCGACTCCTTCCAGCCCAGCCATCAGGTTGCAAACTAAAATACATGGCCCGTTCGTCTAGCGGTTAGGACGCCGCCCTCTCAAGGCGGAGATCACGAGTTCGAATCTCGTACGGGCTACCACAAAAAACTAACACGAGCTGAGGTTTTTCCTCAGCTCGTTTTTTTATAGTATAAATCCCAGTCAAACCCCGCACTATCTTTTCACTAACTCATCAAAATTTTATCTTTAAAATTCGATGAATGACATCGCATATCCATGCTTTAAATGTTATGATTGCTATAGCCTCATTCTCGCATCCGGCACATAGATGGACCGACATGCGTGAATAGGGAACCCAAGACTCGGTCAGAGGACAGGTATCCTCCGTTTAAGTTGTGGAAGCTGGAATCGCGATGCGGGTACCCACCTTTTGAAGGTGGGTTCATCCTTCCGGACGGGGATGAGGTTATCAAAGTTGTCCAGGTCTTTTGACATGGACAATTTTGTGTATAAGGGGCAAAAGTTGTGACATAAACGAGTGGCGGCATACACGACGAGTTGCAATCACGGCTTATATATGTGTCGCACAGTACACGGGAGCCAATACAGGACGCTTCCACCGCACAAACACTCCATAAGTTATGCATTTTTAGCCCCCTAATATACATGTTTGCATTCTTTAACTTAAGGTTTGCGCAATCTAGCATTTATGCTACAAAATATGCGTTATAAGAAAATTTTGATGGGAATTATATGCCGCGTTCGTTGTTTGAAGATTCAAATCTCAACTCCAATAAGATACAGTTGCCGCTTCCAGTTAGAATGCGTCCACAGTCTTTAGATGAGCTTGTAGGACAAGATGAGGCAGTTGGACAGGGCACTTGGCTAAGACAAGCAATAGAAACTGATACTTTGGTTCCTATTATTTTATATGGTCCTGCAGGAACCGGAAAAACAACCATCGCAAAAATTATTGCAAACCAAACCCATGCAAATTTTGAAGAAGTTAGCGCGGTTAGTGGTGGTGTTTCAGACTTGCGCCGTGTGATAGATAAAGCCAAAACCAACCTAGAAATATACAGCAAGAAAACAATCCTTTTCGTAGATGAAATTCACAGGTTTTCTCGCTCTCAACAAGACGCTCTTCTGCATGCCGTGGAAGATCGCTTAGTCATCCTAATTGGAGCCACAACAGAAAATCCTTATTTTGAGGTCAACTCTGCACTGCTTTCTAGATCGCGCATAGTTGAACTTTCTTCTCTTACCCGCTCAGACATTGCCAAATTAGTTAGGCGAGCTGTTGAAGATGAGCGAGGACTTGCGTCTAAGCTTTTAATCACACAAGATGCCGTAGAACAAATTTCGCTAAATGCTGGTGGGGATGCACGTGCGGCGCTTACAACTCTAGACCTAGCATCAGATGTTGCTCTTTATCATAAAGAAATTAGCGAAGACGAGTTAGAAGAAATCAAGGAAGCTGGTTTTAAAATTCCTTCAGCTAAGCCCGTTATTACTACTGCTGTTGTTGGTGAGGCTTCTCCTAGGACATCTTTAAAATATGACAAAAATGGAGACGAGCATTACGACATAATTTCTGCATTTATAAAATCTATGCGCGGAAGTGATCCCGATGCTGCTATCTATTGGCTGGCTAGAATGATTGACGGCGGGGAAGATCCAAAATTTATTGCCCGACGAATTTTAATCTGCGCAAGCGAAGATATAGGAAATGCAGATCCTGAGGCAATATGCGTTGCTGCTGCTGCTTTTAAAGCGGCGGAGTCGATTGGGTATCCGGAGTGTCGCATCAACTTGGCACAAGCTGCAATTTATCTTGCGTTAGCTCCAAAATCTAACTCAGCAGAGGCAGCTATTGACGCAGCTTTATCCGAGGTCAAGCACGGTCCTGCCCGTGATGTTCCAAATCATTTGCGCGACCGTCACAGACCTGGATCTCAAAATTATGGTGAATACAACTACCCTCATACAAGTGATGCTGGTTGGGTTGAGCAGCAATATCTTCCCGATGGTCTAGAACGTGGATGTTTTTATCACCCTAGTGAGAGGGGATGGGAAACCTATAGGGTAGATGCCACAAAGCGCGATCGCAATTTCAGCCTAGATTAAAAAATCCCACTTCCAATAAAGCGCATTAGAAGTGGGATTGTAAGTTTTATAACTTTCGTGCTTTGTCTAAATTCATTTAGATATCTAAACTATCAAAGCTATTCTTGGAATGGAATAAATGGTTTAAATGTTCCGCTGCTAACGTCGATGTTAGATACATCAACAAGTTCTGGAACTGCTAGCCACTCTGGTGCCTCGCGTGCGATAAAGTGTCCGATAGAACGATAAGTCCATACAGTTGATACTGCGCCTGCGATTTGGAATATAAACCAAATGATATACAAAAGAAATATTGAACCTGTAAATATACCTGCTAGATTAGCGAGTCCTGAGTTAATGAGATAAGCTGAATTTCCACTGCTAATTAATGCTGTTCCCGCAACTGATCCTAAAGCTGTTCCGCACATAATCAAGAAAATAATTCCACCAATAGCCGCAGTTATTACAAAAACAACTCCATTGGCTACCAGAGAAGGTGCAACTGTTGTTATAAGAGTTTTTAGGGGCTTGTCGCCAAGAAGTTTAAATGCTCGACCAAGTCCTGTAAATCCTGCGGATATCTTGCCACTTAGCCCAACTTGAATATCTAGTAGAGGCGAAATAAATCCAAAAAGAATAAGCGCACATACCCAAACAATTGGTCCTAGAATTGGGATAAGCATAAAAATAAAAAATGCTGCAAAAAAGATTAGTCCATACAAAAGATTAACTACAAATATTTTGGCACCGGTAACAAAGGTTCCTTGTTCAAATATTGATTGTGGAAGACGTCTGTTTACACCAATACATACCTCTCTTCCCCAGCGAGCGGCAAATCCAGTTACTACCCAGCTGAGAATTGGAACCAGTGAGCAGAGTGCTAAAAGTAAAGAGCGAACAAACCAACCCTCGGAGTTAGAAATATCTGCCCAGCCTGATCCAAATGCCGAAGCCACATATTGCTTGTTATCTATGTTGTCGCTTTGGATTTTAAACGCATATGGCTGTGCTGCTTGAGCGTTTGGTGCATATTGTGCGTTTGGTGCAGCTTGTTGTGTGTTTTGTGTGGCATCTTGCGCAGGTGCAGCTTGCTGCGTATTTTGCGCGGCATCTTGTGCAGATGCTGCTTGTGCTCCTACCACAGCCGCTTGTACGGGTTCTGCATTATCAGCAGCTAAATTTGTATTTGCACCCAATTTTGTTCCGCACTGCTTGCAAAAACTTGCTTCGTCAGAGTTTTCTGTTCCGCATTCATGACAAAACATCCATAACCTCCATCTATATCTGGTCAAAAAATTTTTAAAACTGCAGATAATTATAAAGCCTAAACAGAACCCATCGTGTTACCTACATATGCTAGTGGATAGTATGGACGCTACTAATCTCTATCGATATCGGATCGTTAATTTGCGTTAATTCTCAAAATCAGCTAAACGTTTAAGTTTCCTATCTCTATCGATATTCAATATGCAAAAAAACATCGCAAAAAGAAATTATTTGGTTGGCTTGCTCGCACGATAGAGAGAATTAACAAACTCAAGCATTTGCATAGCTTTCTCTAGTCCCTCTTGTGCCTTTTCTTTGTCCCAGTAGCAATCAACATAATCTAGAAGAATTCCATGAAACAAGCAACATTGAACATCTGCAAACATATGAAGATTTCCTGCTGGTATTTCGCCTGCTGCTGCTGCCATTTTTAACATGATATACGTCCTGTCTTCAACTGCGTCCATATAAAAAAGTACAGAATACATGTTATCAATATCGGGTTTGCTATCTGGAAACATTTCATGATACTCAATCAGCGCTTCACTGGTTTTGTCTCTAAATTTTCCCCAAAATAGAGATTCATAGACCTCAACATGTGCAAATGCAATTTCTCCAAACATTTGCCATGCTCTCATGTGTGCTTCATAGATTGATAAGTCTTTATCTTGGGTAATCTTTTTAAATTTGTTTAAGTAGTCGTCAAAAAATCTCATAGATGCCATAAGAATTAAATGATCGAGATTATCAAAATGATAATAAATCGTTGGATTGGTGCATCCAACTTTGTCTGCAATCATGCGTGCTGTAATTTTGCTTGGACTCATTTGCTGTAGAAATTCATATGTGGCATTGATTAGCTCGATCTTAATATTCTCCGCCATAATATTGTCCTCTCAAAAAATTAAAAAACAGACTACTTTTTTATCTTTGCGACACGTTTGTATCTCGCAAATAACAAATGTTTTTTAACTGTCATTATATGCAAATATAAAACTTTATATAATGCTGTTTTTTTGTTTTAGCTTGATTCTAAAGCAGTATCTCAAGTTAAAATTGTATATTTTTGCTAAGCGTATATATAGTTGAAATTCTAACAACGTTATATAAAGCAATTGAATAAATTAGAATTCTATCCCTGTAAGTTAAACGCACTACAAAAATGTCTCGAGTATTTAATCTATAAAAATTCCAATAAACACACCTATCTTACTGCAACTTTACAAAAATTTATCATCAGAACACCAAAACCAAATTTCCATTTATGCAAAATTTTAACGCATTACTATTTAACAATGCTAAGTAATTTGTTATTATTCATGTTATAGAAGCTGGTACAGAAACCCAGCAAGCAAACGTTAAGGAGGAAAAATGCAGTTCAAATACGATTTTGCAACAAAAGGAGAGTTAGACATCATACACAACGCATCAATGAAGGCACTTGCTGAGGTTGGCGTTGTATATGAAAGCGACGCAGCAATTCAAATTTTTAAAGATCACGGTTTTAAGACCGATGGTCATAAAGTCTTTATGAAAGAAGAGGATGTTTGGAACGCTCTTAAAACGGCTCCAAAAAAATTCAACTGGCACGGACGTAAAGGTCATGTAACTATTGGCGGAGGTAATCCAGTTCTAGCTCCAACCTATGGCTCGGTATTTGTTTTAGAAGATGGCAAATATCACAATGCAGAAAAGCAAGACTTTCTAAACTTCGTAAAAATGACAGCCACCAGTCCTGCATTAGATGTTTCTAATCCAAATATTATGGACAGCTCCTTTATGGGAGACGTTAACTCTAACTGGGCACAAGCAACTGTTTTGGCACTAGACGAAAAGCCTGCAATCGGCATGGTAGATGGAACGCAAAATGCAAAAGACTCAATTGCAATGACTCAAGAGTTCCTAGGAATCTACGATGAGCCAGTTGTAGCAGGACTAATCAACACAGCTTCACCATGCCACGTTAGTGCTGCTATGGGCGAGGCACTTATCGAATATTCAAAAGCTCACCAAATCATGTTTATCTCTTCAGCTTCTATGCCAGGTCTTACATGTCCTGGATCTCTAGGCTCGCTTCTTATGCTAAACAACGCAGAGGTTCTATCTGGCATTGTTTTGTCTCAGCTTGTTTCTCCAGGAGCTCCTGTAATTTATGGAATTCAAAGCCACGGCTGCGATTTAAGATTTATGACACCTTGCGTAGGCAGCCCTGAGGAATGCCTCATTTGGTCTGCTACAAAATCTCTGGGAGACTATTATGGAGTCCCAGTTCGCACAGGCGGTTCATCTGGAGACTCTAAACAAGTTGACATGCAAGCAGGTGTTGAGTCATTTTCTACAATGTGGTTTTCACTGCTTAGCGGGGCAGATCTTATTGTTCATGCAGCTGGTGGCATGGATCAAGATTGCTCTGTTAGCTACGATAAATTTATATATGACGAAGAGATCATACTTTCTTGCAAACATATATTGCGTGGCATTGAGATTACCGAAGATTCTATGCTTTATGACTGCTTGGCATATGCAGGTGCTGGTGGAGGATTCATGGATCTTCCAGATGACCTTATGGATGACTCCTACGAATATTACACAGACGAAACTCTAGTTTTGCAATGTGCTACACACAAAGCACACGCAAAATGGCTAGATACTGGCGAGGAGCAAGTTACTGAGCGCACTAAAAAGATCTACGAAAAACGCATTGCAGAATATCAAATGCCTGAGCTTGATAAAGATCATAGAGATGTTCTTACCAAATATATCGACGCCGATCTTCTAGATTTTTAGACTTATAAATTTTTTTACTAGCGAGGTATCGATATGAAACAAATTAAGTTAAAAAGCTGGGTTTTGCTTTTGTTAGAGGCCTTTGGATATTCTTGTCTAAATGGCGGTGCATTTTTGATGAGCACATACCAAACCTTATTCTTAAACGGAATGGGACTCAGTGCAACTCAAATTGGAATGTGCATGAGCATGGTTGGTATCATTACGGTGTTAGGATATCTCTTTGGCGGAATTTTGGGAGACATTTTTGCAACCAAGCCGCTAATTATTGTCTCACACTTGGGAGCTTGTGCAGCGTTATTCGTAATCTCACTAAATCCACCATTTGTAGTAATGCTAATTTCGGAGTTTTTGTTAGGACTCTTTGCAATTGGCACATATTGGGGAGCAATGGCCAAGTTTATTAGAAGCCTAGGTCCTGCTGAGATGGAGGGCAAGCTCTACGGATTTTTCTACGGATTTACAGGTATATCTGGAACAATCATTGGTCTAGGTGTTGCTGCTTTAATCGCTGCGCTAGGCGATGCCACAAGTGTTCGCATCATGCTCTACATATATTGTGCAGTTAACATCGTTGCTGTGATTTCTCAAATCTTTTTATACAAAGGCTACCAGCAAACAGAAACATCCGAAGACGACAAATTTAAACTCTCAGATTTAAAACAGGTTGCAAAGATTCCAGATATTTGGCTTGCTGGACTTGTGCTATTTGCGGCTGAGCAAGTGTATCCTGCTATGGCATACTTTGCTCCAATGCTGCAAGAAGAATTTGCGGTGGCATCTGCGGTAGTAACTGTTGTTGTAACCATCAGGCTCTATTTTATAAGAATGGTAACTTCTCCTACAGCAGGCATTGTTGTAGATAAGCTCAAGTCTCCTTCTAGAGTAATGTGGTATGCACTGTGGGGGTCTCTAATTATCACGTTAGTTGTTACTATAATGCCTTGGAGTCCAGAGCTAGGAATGGTTGCTGTAGCCATAGTGATTATTATGGCTATCGTGTTTAACCTAGCAACTCCGTGTTGGTTTACAATGACCACCGAAATTGGCGTTCCGGATCGTGTTCGTGGAACCGCTGTAGGTCTGGTAACTCTCCTGGCATTTTGCGCAGATATCTACATTTATTTATTTGGTGGATGGCTAATAGACTCATTTGGAACCTTTGGATACAGACTCTTTTTCATATATAGCGACATCGTATTTGTTGTAGGCATTGTTTTGTGTTTTGTTCTGAGAAAACGAATTAAAAACGGTCGAGCAAAAGCTTCAACTGCAAAGCTCGAAAAAGCTTCAACTGCAAAGCTCGAAAAAGCTGCGACTGCAAAGTTCGAACAAAACTAGATTTAGCAAACGTTAAAAAAATTCAGAAAGCGAGGAAATTAAAATGGCAACTTTGGGTGGAATGGATAAAAAGGGATTTGTTACTCATATAGATGATGTTAATTGGGAAGAAAAAGGCGACGGATTTCGCATCAAAAAGCTTCTGACTGCAGACAAAGTAGGTGGAAAATGCGAGTTTTATATCGGACTTGCAGAGCTTGACGCTGGTGCAGATCTTCCAGTACACGAGGCAAACCTAGCTGCATGCACTCACATACTAGAGGGTGAGGTATGGGCTAGACTTGGACGTCAAAGGTTTCAACTAGAGCAGAGCGCCTCAAGCTATTTTCCAATTGGACTTCCTCGTGCTTATGAGCATAGTGGAAGCAAAGGCGTTAGATTTCTATATTGCTTTGCAACCGACAATGCAACTGCTGAGGCAGGTCTAAAAATCACCTCTGTTTCTGAAGAAACTGCACGTGCATACTACCAACCAAATTCTCCATCTAATCTTATGAGCCCTGGAACTGAGGGGACGGGATGCAGATGGGCAACCGCAGGCGACACAGATCCCTGGGTTATTGTTGAAGCAGCACAAGGAATGCGCAGCCAGCGTTTTCAGGCTCACTTTGACGAAATCAAAGGATGCAAAGAAATGTGGTGGGGACTTTGTCGCACCCGTCCAAACACACGCTATACCCCACATTTTCATAAACAAGCAGAGATTTTCTACATTGTTAGCGGATTTGGATTTATGTATGCCGGAGATGAAGTAGCTGACGTTCGTCCAGGCACCCTTTTATATGCTCCTAGCAACTGTTTGCATGGAATGGTTGCTCAAGGCAATGAGGAGCTCTTTGCAATTTATTGCTGCAGCATAGAAACAGCTGGCACATCTTATGACAGAGAAGAAGTTGCAGATGTTCCTATAGTAGCTCCAGATCGTGATAACTGGATGCTAAGTCAAATTTAGATATCAAATTTAGATAGTTAATTAGTTATCTCTCACACCTTGTGTTCTTGTTCTAACTAAAAAACCCTCCATAACAATTAGGCAAGAGCACAAGGTTGTTTTTTGCTTGGTTTTTTTGTATCCCCATCTGTTCTTAGTTTCCCAGCTGTTGTGCAATGGCTGGTCGATACTCGTTTTCCGTGTGGCATATAGCTTGCATTTAGGTGTGTGAGTTTGTGCTATATTCAATCTGACTATTGTCAAAGAAAAAGCTACAAACTATAAAACCGAAAGGACTAAGATAAGATGGCTATTTCGACAGCCGATTTTAAGAATGGCAAGTGCATTAGCATAGATGGCAAACCAAGTGTGATTATCGAGTTTCAGCATGTAAAACCAGGCAAAGGCGGTGCGTTTGTTCGCACCAAGGTTCGCGATGTTCATACCGGACGTGTTAATGATCTAACGTTTCGTGCTGGTGAGAAATTTGACGAAATTCGCATGGAAACAAAAGAGATGCAATATCTCTACAACGATGGTCAAGACTATTGGTTTATGGATAATGTAACTTTCGAACAACTTCCAATTACAGCAGAACTAATTGGTGCAAATACTCAGTGGCTTAAAGAAAATGACATTTGTTTAATTCAATATGCGGGCGAAGAAATGATTGGCGTTCAACCACCAATGTTTGTTGAACTAAAAGTCACAGATACTGAGCCAGGCTTTAAGGGCGACACAGTGCAAGGTTCAACAAAGCCAGCAACCATGGAAACAGGTGCAGTGGTTCAAGTTCCTATGTTTGTAAATAATGGTGATGTATTAAAGATCGACACAAGAGATGGTCGCTATATTACAAGAGTTTAATTTGGCAGTCTTTTAATCTTTTCTTAATTTTTAATCTGCATAATACACATAATAGCTACAAGCAAATACGCATAATATAGCTTCGATAGAGGGGAGGCAAAAAAGACAATGAGAACGCTTCATATAATGGACACAACCCTTCGTGATGCCCATCAGTCGCTTTGGGCAACAAGGATGATGACCGGAGATATGCTCCCGATCTTAGACAAGATGGATCAGGTTGGATATTGGGCTATAGAAGCATGGGGTGGAGCAACGTTTGATAGTTGTTTGAGGTTTTTGGACGAAAACCCATGGGAGAGGTTGCGTGCAATAAAATCCCATCTCAAAAACACCCCTATATCGATGCTCTCTCGTGGTCAAAATTTGGTAGGTTACCACCACTATTCAAAAGATATTGTTAAAAGGTTTTTAGTTGCTGCTCACAGAAATGGTGTGGATGTCTTTAGAATTTTTGACGCTCTAAACGACATTCGCAACGTGCTGGACAGCGCGGAGGCTGTAAAAGAATGTGGGGGTCACCTTGAGGGTGCCATCTCATACACTATGAGCCCTGTTCATACGATGGATAGCTACCTAGAATATGCGCAAAAATGGAAGGATTTGGGCGCAGATTCAATTTGCATAAAAGACATGGCAGGAATGTTAACACCCTATCGCACCGAGCGCATGGTAACTGCTATGCGAGAAGAAATTGGACTTCCAATACATTTGCATTGTCACTATGTTGGAGGCATGGCGCCTGCTAACTACATAAAAGCAGCCGAGGCAGGTGCGCTAATCGTAGACACAGCTTCTGCTCCTTTGGCTTTTGGCAACTCTCAACCTGCAGTAGAGATGGTGGTTGCAGCTCTTAAAGAGTCGGGATATGACACAGGGCTTGACCTTAGCTTGCTCTTTGAGATTGCTCAATATTGGGAAGATGTTAGAACGAGATATCATTACAAGCGCGGAGTGAGCTCGCTTTTGCATATGCAGGTATATAGCCATCAGGTTCCAGGCGGCATGATGTCTAACCTTATAAGTCAGCTAGACACTCAAAATGCAGGGGATAGACTCCAAGATGTTATGGACGAAATCCCGCGTGTTCGTGCTGAAGTTGGATATCCTCCACTTGTAACACCAATGTCGCAAATTGTTGGAACACAGGCAGTTTTGAATGTTTTGACTGGCAAGAGGTGGTCGGTTGTCTCGGCAGAAATGAAAGACTACTTAGGAGGATATTATGGCAAAGCTCCAGGTCCTCTTAAGATGGATATTGTTCAAAAAGTCTTAGGCGATACCGAACCGCTTGATCCAGATATTGCACCTAGCACTCTTGCAACTAAGCAATATTCAGAGTACGAAGAAGAAATAGGCGATCTTGCAAGAAGCGAAGAAGATGTGTTAATGTATGCGCTCTTCCCTGAAACCGCAAAAATGTTCCTTTCAAAACATAGATCTTCAGAGAAGACTCAGTTTATTTTAGAAGAAGAGTCTAAGGAGACAAAAGAGGAGGACTACGTGGATATCAATCAAATTAAAGACCTTATTAAGGCTGTAGAAGATGCTCAGATAGGCGAGATAACAATCGAAGAAGCGGGCATGAAAGTTACAGTGCGTGCCCAAGGTGAAGCAGCACCGGTTGTAGCACCTGTAATTGCAACTGGAGCTGCAGTAGCAGCCGCACCAGCAGCCAAGGAGGCAGATGCTCCAGCAGCTGATAATGTTGATCGACCTGCAAACTGGGTGGCTGTAAAATCTCCAATGGTTGGAACTTTTTATGCAGCACCATCTCCTGGAGCAGATCCATTTGTAAAGGTAGATGATGAGGTTTGCGCTGGACAGTCGCTATGTATTGTAGAGGCTATGAAGCTAATGAACGAGGTTCCTGCCGACCAGGTTGGAATTGTTCGAGAGATATGTGTTGAAGATGCTCAACCAGTTGAATATGGAACTGTTTTGATGTATCTAGAACCAACGAGCGATGGCGAGTAAAAAATGTTTGACAAGATCCTTATAGCCAATAGAGGCGAGGTTGCAATAAGAGTTATTCGCGCTGCTCGTGAGCTAAATGTTAAAACTGTAGTTGTTTATTCAGAAGCGGATGCAACAAGCGAAGCAGTTCGTATGGCAGACGAGGCAGTATGTATAGGACCTGCTCAAAGCACAAAGTCATACCTTAATATGCAAGCCATAATTGGAGCTGCAGAAATTTCTAGAGCCCAAGCTATACACCCAGGGTATGGATTTTTGGCAGAAAATTCTGACTTTGCCAGAGCTTGTATAGACAATGACATTGTTTTTATTGGACCTAACCCAGATGTTATGGACGCCTTGGGCAACAAGTCTAATGCCAAAGAGACTGCACAAAAAGCAGATGTCCCAACGGTTCCTGGAAGCGATGGCGTAGTAGAAAATGTAGAAGATGCCCTAGCTTTTGCTGAGCAAGTTGGCTATCCAGTTTTGGTTAAGGCCAGCGCTGGAGGCGGCGGCAAGGGTATGCGCGAGGTCATGGATAAAAGCGAGATGCAAACTGCTTTTGACATGGCAAAAAATGAGGCTTTGCAAGCCTTTGGCAATGGCGATGTTTATATCGAAAAGCTAATCTTGCGCCCTCGTCATGTTGAAATTCAAGTTCTAGCCGATACGCATGGCAATGCAATACATCTTTGCGAAAGAGATTGCTCCATACAGCGTCGTCACCAAAAACTTATAGAAGAAGCTCCATCTCCTGCACTTAGTGAGGAACTTCGCCAAGAGATGGGTGAGACTGCTCTAAGAATGGTTAGGGCAAGTGGCTACACAAATGCTGGAACAGTGGAATTTTTGCTCGATGTAGACAACAGCTTTTATTTTATGGAGATGAATGCAAGAGTTCAGGTAGAGCATGGTGTGTCTGAGCAGATTTGCGGCATAGATATTATTAAGGAGCAAATTAGAATTGCAGCTGGCGAAGAGATGACATGCAAAGACAGGGCTCCAATTTCACCTTTTGGTCATGCGATTGAGTTTAGGATTAACGCAGAAGACCCTGATAACGACTTTAGACCATGCCCAGGCACTATCACTAAACTAAGGATGCCAGCAGGTCCTGGAGTTCGCATCGATACTGCAATATATGAAGGTTATACGGTTTCTCCATATTACGACTCAATGCTTGCTAAATTAGTAGTGTGGGGGTCTGATAGAGCAGAAGCTATTGATAGAGCAAGGCGAGCCTTAGGCGAGGTTCAAATTGAGGGCATAAAGACAACGACTTCGTTTCATCAAGAGGTGGTTGAAAATGCCACGTTTTGTAAGGGCGAGGTTTATACAGACTTTTTGGAAAAAGAGTTTTAATTTTTGTTTAGGCTGGTGCTAGGCTTGAGGTTGTTTTCTAATGTGCCAGCCAGTAAGAATGTTAGGAGAGTGGAATGAAAAACGCTCTTAAATCAAACATAGATGGCATATATCCAAGGCCAGAAAATGCATGTCCTACAACAGTTGCACACCTAGGCATTGCACCTGGTGCTATTGAGACCATGATTGTGCGTGCTGTATATGGAGTGCCTGGAGTTGCTGAGGTTGGTGGACCCAAAATTGAAAGCAGGTTTACATCAATTTTGTCGCGCAACTCTAACGATAATGGCGTTGCAGTAGCACGCGATGGTGGGCATATTGTTCTAGATATTAGAATTCAAATTTATTATGGATATAAACTCCAAGATATAGTAGATGGAATTCGCATTTGCGTGGCTGATGCTTTGGAGTCTCAAATGGGACTTACGATTGATGCCATAAATGTTTATGTTACTGCGATTCGCTTTGAGGAGTAGTGCAAGTGGCTGCAAAGCGTTCTGAAATAGGAGAACAACGAACTCGCGCAAGGCGTCAGGCTTTACAGATGCTATTTGCAAAAGACTTCGCGCAATATGCTGGCGTAGAAGAAAATGAAGAAATAGCACCCGTAATGGATGACACCATTCCAGATCAATATGCATGTGAGATATATGAGGGGGTTAACAAAAACCAATCTCAAATAGATAGTGCTATTGAGAGCGTATCTCAAAATTGGGCGCTATCTCGCATGCCTTCAACTGATCGTTCGATTTTGCGCATAGCTGTTTTTGAGCTCATGTATAGAGACGACATTCCATCTGGCGTTGCAATAAATGAGGCGGTAGAACTTGCTCAAGACTTTGGTGGCGAGGATGATTCATTTCGTTTTATCAATGGAGTTTTGGGAACTCTAGCTAGTGGGATAGAAGGTTCTAAATCTCCAGATAGTGATGAGACTGCAGAAGATGGCGACATGGCAGCCACGGATAGCGATGAGACTGCAATAGATTGCGAAAAATAGCGCGAGATAAGTAGTGCAAAATGTGTAGTGCAAGATAGTGTTGCATTTGTAAAAATTTTTTGAGAGTATATAGATGATCGAGAAGAAAAATACATATTTATCTGCTAAAAATAGTCTCGATAAGATTATTGAACAAGTGCGTGCAAAAGACTTGCCACTAGAAAAAGCTCTTGACTTATACGAAGAGGCCATCAGAATTGGTAATAACTGCGCAGATTTGATAGATAGGGCGGATTTTTCTCTAGAAGAAATTGAGGCTTTTAATAGCGCAAAAGATGCGGCGGCAAGTGATGAGGTTGCAGAAAATACCGCCGATGCTGCTTCTGATGAAGACGTTGCAGATCACAACATGTGATAGTGCATAACTAGGACGCATCTAAAAATAAAGGATAAACACGGAGAAGAACTAATGAGCACAGACGCAAACATACAAAAAGTTGAAGAGCAAAAAAGCTCAGAGTGCGCCTGTGATGATACATTTTTGCTTTCATCTATAAAAGA
This sequence comes from Senegalimassilia sp., assembly GCA_963661535.1. Lineage (GTDB taxonomy): Bacteria > Actinomycetota > Coriobacteriia > Coriobacteriales > CADBOM01 > CAVLCC01. The sequence continues at coordinate 21,899 of CAVLCC010000012.1, read as the reverse complement.
TCCACGCGATCTTCAAAGCCTAACTTATGACCAGCTTATATGCCTCGCTTCTGAAATTAGAGCGACTATTCTAGAGGTTACTCACCTAAATGGGGGGCACCTTGCTTCGAGCTTGGGTGCAGTAGAAATAATTATTGCAATGCATAGAGTCTTTGGTGAAAGCTCAGATAGACTTTTATTTGACGTTGGTCACCAAGCTCTAGCTCACAAGCTACTAACAGGCAGGCTAGATAAGCTTTCTACTTTTAGACAATTTGGTGGAATCGGAGGCTTTCCAAGAAGAGTCGAGAGCAAATATGATACTTATGATTCTGGTCATGCCTCAGATTCGCTTTCTGTAGCTTATGGAATTGCCTGCGCCAAAAAACTAACAAAAGACGATGGAAATGTTGCTGTCTTAATAGGCGATGCATCAATTTCTGGTGGAATGGCATTTGAGGCTCTAAACAAAATTGGCGAAGATGGCGATAACATCACAATAATCCTAAACGACAACGAGATGTCTATCTCAAAAAACGTTGGTGCCATGTCGCTTTACTTAGGCAAAATCAGGCTGAGCAAAAAATATATTGACACGCGCAACATGGTTAAAAAGCATGTTAATTCACTTGGAGATTTGGGTCATAATGCAGCAGAATTTGCAAGCACTGTAAAGCAGTCTGTAAAACGAATGGTGCTAAGTGGCACGCTTTTTGAGGATATGTCTATCACATATATAGGTCCAATCGATGGACACGATATAGCGGCACTTGAAGATGCAATGCAAGCGGCTCGCAACCATAAGGGTCCAGTTTTAATTCATGCAGTTACAACCAAGGGTAAGGGCTACTCTTTAGCGGAGCAAAACCCCCGCAAGTTTCATGGAGTTGCAGCATTTGAGCTTGACACAGGAGAAGTGCATAACTGCTTTGGCTCATCTGGGTTTACAAAAGTTTTTTCTAAGCTTATGGTTGCAGAGGGTAAACGCAACAAAAACTTGGTTGCACTAAGTGCTGCAATGGTTGACGGAACTGGGCTCGTGGAGTTTGGCGACGAATTTCCAGACAGACTTTTTGATGTGGGTATTGCAGAGGAGCATGCCGCTGCTATGGCAGCCGGTCTTGCTATTGAGGGCAAAACTCCAGTTCTAGCCGTATATTCTACATTTATGCAGCGTGCATTTGACCAAATTGTTACAAACATTGCCCTGCCAAACTTGCACGTTGTTATGTGTCTTGATAGGGCAGGAATTGTTGGTCGAGATGGCGCTACTCACCATGGACTTTTTGATATGGCATACTTGCGCCTAATTCCAAATATGACAATTCTTGCACCATCTACAACAGAAGAACTAGCTGGAGCTTTTGAGACTGCAATACATCATATAGATGGGCCTGTGGCTATTAGGTATCCGCGCAAGTCGCGTGAGATATATGAGCCAGATGGCACGGAACAACCTTGGGAACACGGGCGCGCAGTTTTGCGAAAAGAAGGCACAGATGTTGCAATTTTGGCAGTTGGCAGAATGGTGTCTTATGCGCTAGAGGCGGCAGACACGCTAGAAGCCTGCGGCATAAATGCGTGCGTATATGATATGCGTTGGGTTAAGCCCATTGATACAGAAGCGATAGACAAGGCATGCCAAACTCGCCTTGTGGTCACCATAGAAGATGGCACAGTTGAGGGTGGTTTTGCTAGCGCTGTGCTTGATTATATGGGAACCAAGACACGCAAAACATCTGCGCAGAGTGTGCCTCCTGTTGTGCATTTGGGAGTTCCAGACGAATTTGTTGCACATGGATGTGAAGATGATTTGTTTGAGAGTTTGGGCTTGCAACCTGCACAAATTGCTTTAACTATCAAAAATCATCTTAGTGAGAGTGCAGACAGTTAAAGTTTGTAGGCGTTAGCAAAAAGCGCAAAAACAAGGAAGCAAAAAACACAAAGCAAAAAAGCAGAAAAGGGCTCTACTTAATGTCCAAAGGCAAATCCGTTAAAACCAAGCGTGTAGATGAGCTTTTGGTATTGCACGGTGTGTTTAACGATATTGATGAGGCAAAGCGTGCATGTTTTGCAGGCGAGATCAGTAGTCCCGATGTTCAAATTTTGAGTCCCTCACAAAAAATCCCCGTTACTTCCAAGCTAAATGCAAAGAAAAAGTCAAAGTTTGTCTCCCGTGGAGGTGACAAACTCGCAGGTGCACTTTTGGACTTTGGATACAATCCTAATGGGCAAAATTGCGTGGACGTAGGAGCCTCTACGGGTGGTTTTACAGACTGCCTGCTACAAAATGGAGCTGCTAGAGTTGCCGCAGTGGATGTGGCACATTCTCAACTGGCTTGGTTGCTTAGAAATAACAATCGAGTTGTAGTATTTGATCGCACAAATATCAAGGATGTTAGTAGTGATTTGCTAGGCGGACCATTCGATCTTTTGGTCGCGGATCTATCGTTTATTTCTCTTGCACAAGTTCTCCCAATATTTAACACAATCCTGAAAAGAAGCGGGTTTGTTTTAATTATGGTTAAACCTCAGTTTGAAATTGGTAAGAATTTGGTTGAAAATGGGGGCACAATTAGGAAACCTTTAGAGCATATAAATGTATTAAACAATATGTTAGACGCACTAGATAGTTGTGGATTTGAGCCTTTGGGCTTGACACCATCAAAAGTGCCAGGAAAAAAGAAAGGCAATTTGGAGTTTTTTATTTTAGCTGGAATACAAGGATATGAAGATAAACGACCAAAATGTCATAAAATACTAAATAAAGAAATTGACGTTGAAGCAGTTGTAAAAATTGCACACGAACTAATAGGGGTTAGATAATGCGAGTTTTGATGGTAGTAAATACCGGCAAGGAACATGGAGTTAAAGGCAGCGCCAAGCTTGCAGAGGCGCTCGCAAACAAGCAAATCGATACTCTAACAATAGAATCAGAAAACATAGTTATAGACAACAGGTTGAGCGATGCAGCGCTCAAATGCATTGATTGGACTCCAGATTTAATTTGCACATTTGGAGGAGACGGAACAATTTTGTCGGCTGCTCAGATTGCATTTAAATGCACCTCTCCAATGTTAGGCTTTAATTTTGGAACACTTGGATTTTTAACAGGAGCAAGCGACGAGGCAATGGTTGATGCTGTGGGTGCAGCCTTGCAAGGAGAGCTAAAGAGCGAAAAAAGAGCAGCTCTAGAAGTTAAGATCGACGCTCTAGGTTCACAAGAAAGTTATTGCAGCACTGTTTTAAATGAGGTTGCTATGACGCGAGGGGCTTCCGGACGTTTGGTTCACTATACAGTTATGATTGATGGTGACAAACTTGCTGACATGAGAGCAGATGGAGTGATAGTTGCATCTGCTACAGGATCGACCGGATACTCGCTATCTGCTGGAGGGCCAATTTTGGCTCCAGCTTTGCAAGGAATGGTTGTATCTGCTCTAGCTCCACATTCTTTAATATCGCGTGCTATGGTAACGGGTAGTGAGCAAGAGGTTCGCATAGTTCCTGATGCAGGAATTGATGCAGAGTGTTGTGTATTTGCAGATGGCAAGCGCATTTGCGTTGAGGGCGGTCCTGCTATGATTTGTGTTACGGTGCGAAAAGAAGCTGTGACTTTGCTTAGATATGATATGCCTAGTTTTGTTAGACGTGCTTCGGGCGCATTTTTTGGAGAACAATGATGATAGAAGAGCTCAGGATACACAATCTTGCATTGATTGAGAAAGTTCAGATGAACTTTGGTCCAGGGTTTACCGTGCTAACTGGTGAAACCGGAGCTGGAAAGTCTGCGCTTTTGGGAGGAATTAAGCTAGCCATTGGAGTTAGATCTGATGCAAGTTTAGTGCGCGAGGGTTGCAAAGAAGCGCTGGTAGAAGCAGCTTTTTCTGTTGACGATAGCGAAGCTAGGTCTGTTATTGAACAAAGCGGTTTTTCGGTTGAAGAAGATGGTGTAATAGTTAAAAGACGCATCACTTTAGATGGACGCTCCAAATGCTATATAAATGATGAGATTGCAAGTGTTAAGGGTTTATCGCAAACAATAGGACCTCTAGTTGACTTGCACGGGCAGCACGAACAGCAAAATTTGCTTTCTCGAAATAAGCATGTTGAGTATCTTGATAGATGGGCAGGAGATAAAATTCAGCCTCTAAGAGTTGAATATAAAGAGGCTTTTTATGCATATCGCAAAGCAAAGGCGGCACTAGACGAGGCGCGGGATAAGGCAAGTGCATCTGAGTATCAGGTAGAACAAGCTAGATTTGTTTGTAGCCAGATTGATCCTGTAAACCCTGGCGAGGGTGAACTTGATAAGCTAGAGAGCAAACTTCCGATATTGCGAAATGGGGAGAGTCTTGCAATGTCTGCTGCTCAGGCTCTAGAAGCTCTTAGAAAAGATGGCGGAGTTATAGATATGTTGTCTTGTGTGATGCAGGAGCTAGAACGCACAAGCAATACAGATCCCAAACTCGACTCTTTGGCAATGCGTCTTGAAGAAAATATTGCGCAGCTAGAAGATTTGGGTCAGGATTTTAGACAATATAGAGATGATGTTGAGTTTGATCCAGAAAGTTTAGAAAAAGCGATGGATCGTTTGGGTCAGCTCGATGGATTGGTGCGAAGATTTGGCCCTACATATGAGGCGATGCTGGATAGATGGAATGAGTCGCGAGAAATTTTGGAGTCGCTAGATAATGGATCTTCTGTAATTGCGCAGCTTGAAAATGAGACATCTAAGGCTAAGGAACATCTGTTAGTATGCGCACGCAATTTGGAAGAAGCCAGGACAAATTTGGGGCGCGAGTTTTGCGAAAAACTCTCTTCAAGCGTTGCGCAACTTGCAATGCAGGGGTGCAAATTTGAGATAAAACAAACCGAGCTGGATCTTGACACGTGGACCAGCACAGGCTCTAGACGCTATGAGCTTATGTATGCACCAGGAGCAAGGCTTACTCCTAGGTCTCTTTCTAAAATTGCATCTGGCGGAGAGCTTTCGCGTGTGATGCTTGCAATTGAGTGCATGGGTGAGATGCAATCTTCTAAAAAAACTATGGTATTTGATGAGATAGACGCAGGCATTGGAGGAGAAGCCGCAAATGCAGTAGCCGCCAAACTTGTGGAGTTATCAAAAAGACATCAAGTAATAGTGGTTACACACTTAGCGCAGATTGCAGCTCGAGCAAACAACCATTTGCTTGTTTTAAAAGAGATGGCGCAAGGGCAACCCAAAACAACTATTAATCCAATTGACGGTGACGATAGAGTATCCGAGATTGCAAGAATGTTGTCTGGAACAACAGACGACTCAGCACTTGAGCACGCAAAAACAATGCTAGAACAGCAGTCTAGTGTGAACTGCACAGAGCAGGTGAACTAGAATGTTAGCATCGGGTCCAGCGAGATTAGGCAGGTCAACCAAGCGGCTATGCCCTATGCTACTTCCTGGGGACATTGCTGTAATTTCGCACTTGGATATTGATAGAGTATCTGTGGAGGCTCTCGTAAAAGCAGAGGTTAAAGCGGTTATAAATGCAAAAAAATCTGTCTCGGGAGAGTATCCTAACTATGCCCCCCTTGTTATATTAAACGCAGGTATTCCTTTAGTTGACCTCGACTCTGAAGATATGTTTGACGCAATTACAGAGGGCGTTTGCGTTGAGGTGCAAGACGATGGCTCAATTTTACAAGAAGGCAAGACTGTTGCAACTGGCAAGGTATTGCATAGCGAAGAAATTGAAGAGCAAGCCAATGCGGCTATTGCAATGGTTGACAAAGAGCTAGAAAATTTTGTTGTTAATACCGCGGAATATCTCAAAAAAGACAATGGCAGAATTATCTATAAACCAAATGTTCCTCACATAGATACCGTTCTTAGAGACAAGCAAGTTCTAATAGTTGTTAGAGGTCCAGGTTTTGAGGATGATCTAAAAACCTTAAGGTCATATATTCGTGAAGTTAAACCAGTAATTGTTGCAGTTGATGGCGGAGCAGATGCAATAGTTGATGCTGGTCTTGAGCCAAATATTATAGTTGGCGATATGGACTCGGTGTCAGATGATACTCTTCGTCGTGCGCCCGAGATTATTGCCCATGCTTATGAAGATGGAAGCTGTCCATCGGCAGCTAGACTCGATGAGCTCGGTGTTAAATATAAGGTGTGGCCACTTGCTGCTACAAGCGAAGATCTAGCTATGCTTTTGGCATGGGAATACAAGGCAGACCTAATAGTTGCTGTCGGCACTCACTCTAACCTAATTGAATATATGGAAAAAGGACGCAACGGAATGGCATCTACATTTTTAGTGCGTTTGCGTGTGGGCACAAGATTGGTAGATGCAAAAGGCGTGAGCAAACTCTATAGACCTTCTCCGCCCGATAGATATGTATTTATTGTGATTATTGCTGCCTTAGTGATGATATTTTCTATCGTATTAATATCAGAACCGCTGCGAAACACGCTTATGGTTATGTGGCTTACGTTTCTTGCGGGTCTTGGTTTATAAACGCAGGTGTTTTGGTGTATATTCGTGTTTATTAGATTGTAATCAGCAAAAGACAGAAGAGTTTAATGTATAGTTTTAAGTATCATTTGGTAACAATTTGCGCGGTGTTTTTGGCATTGGCGGGGGGTCTTTTGCTTGGAGCTGCAATTGGAGGCAGCGGACTTTTAAGCACAACCACATCCGATTTGGTAGATTCTTTGTTCGATAAATATTCAGACTTATCCTCTCAAAATGACGAACTAGATCTCTCCTCAAAACAATACGAGGCTCTATCTGGAAGTTTTGTTGATAAGTGGGACGACGGCAAGCTAGCAAACATGGACGTGGTGATACTCACTGGAACTTCTAGCGAAGATAGCAATGCTTCTCGAGAAGTTGCAGGATATATTACCGACGCAGGCGGAAGATATACCATAGTTCATGTAGATACAGAAGCCTACGGCACGTCTAATAGCACAATCTTAGCTGCGCTTAGAACTGTCGTGCCAACTGTAGAAGGTGAAGAATATACGAGCACTCTAGCGCAGGCTCTTGCAAAGGAGTGGACAGCGCGTACTCAACAAGATACAGTTTTTGATGGTGGAACAATTTCGTCATCAAGCAATATCTCTGATGGCGATAAGAGTGCTTATCCGGTTACAACATGCCTAATTCAAAATGGAATTATTTCTATTGAGAATTCGTCGCATATTCCAGACACAATTAGCGGTTGTATAAATATGCATGTTAATGTTTCGCAGGGGCAGGGTTCGCAAGCTCAAGCACAAGGGCAGGGCTCACAAGGTCAGAGTGAGCAAACTGACAGCTCGGACTTGTCTCAAACTGAGGAGCAATCTGAGGACAATCAGCAGTCATCGGGCGATGGCTCGAGCTCGAGCCAGCAAGGTGAGTCAAACACCACAAAATATGTAGCAGACACTGTTTCGCTACAAATTGCAAATCAGCTAAAGAATAAAGGTGCCGCTGTTGTTTTTACTCAAAATTCCACAGAGTCTAAAGACCTGATGGATCAAGCCTCGAGGCTAGGCATTGCGGGGGTGAGCTCTTGCAGTGGATACATGGGAAGATACTCAATAGTTTCTTTGCTTGTTAGCAAGGCTGCTGGGGTGTATGGTCCTGATAGGGATTCGTCTTTTTGGTATCCGTCATATTAAACTTAAGACTGTGCGGATTCACAAATTTTAGATATGGAGAAATAAAATGAATATCACGGTTTATCTAGGTTCTAGCGAAGGTAATGTGCCCGCTTTTTTGGAAGCAGCAGACGAACTTGGAACTTGGATAGGCAGCAGTGGCAACACTCTAGTATATGGTGGTTCTAAAATTGGCTTAATGGGTAGACTTGCAAGCCATGCGTTAGCTGCAGGTGGCAAGGTTATTGGTGTGGAGCCACAGTTTTTTATGGAAGAAGAAGTGCAGCTCAACGAGGTAACTGAGCTAATTGTTACTCAAACTATGGCGCAGAGAAAAGCGAAAATGGTTGAGCTAGGGGATGCTTTTATTGCTTTTCCTGGAGCCACGGGTACACTCGAGGAAATCTCTGAGATTATGGCTCGCGCTTCACTAAACCGCCTAGATGCACCTTGTATAATCTACAATTTATGTGGATACTACGACAGCCTAAAAGAACTGCTAAACCATATGATTGAGACAGGATTGTCTTCTCGTGAGCACCAAAAAGATATACATTTTGCAAGCAATTTGGATGAGGTAGTTGCAATTTTGCAAGAAGAATAAATGTGTGAATGCGCAACTCATAATGCTCTACATTGCGCGGGGCGCGTTTGGGGTTCATAAGTATTTAACGTGCAACACCCACAGCACAAGGGCGCGCTATAGCTTTTTGAGTGTGCGCTTAATATCCAGATATTGCTGAAGCCTGTGGGCATATCCAGCAGGCGTGTTGGCGGTTTGCCTATGTTCCATTTGTGTTTCGACTTCACCAACTTTAAAGCCGAGTTTGAATGCCTTGATTGTAAGCGCAACTTCTACTCCAAAACCGTCTGCTAGTGGCAAAAGCGCGTTTATGCACCTAGAAGAAAATGCTCTCTGTCCACTAAGTGGACTCTTACATTCAAACCCAGGCGCAGTCTCACTAATTGCGCAGGCAGCAAGCTCCTTAACTTTTCCAAGCCCAGTTTTATGCGCAGGCTGAGGAAACCTTGCTATAGACATATCTAACTGCCCACAAACCACTGGAGCAAGCAGAAGTACACCTTGCTTGGCACTCATCCCTAGGTCTGCATCTAAAAACATGCAGTAGTCAAATTCGTAGTCGGCAAGTCCTGCCATAAGGGCTCCACCCTTGCCTTTGTGGGCATTTAGAGAGATAACGGTTGCTCCACCTATAAGAGCTTGCTGTTTTGTGGAGTCGTGCGAGCAATCATCAATAACAACAACTCGAGTTACCCCCTCAATTTTCCAAGCCGACTCAACTGTGGATAAAATGGTTGTTTCCTCGTTAAAAGCAGGAATAAATACTACGATTTCCAAGGGTATCCTCCTACAAAAAGTTGCGTTATTTGCTGCCCATCAACACTAACTAATGTTTAAGTTTTCTTCCAACTTTGCCTATAACAGAGCCAATCAACGATGCTTCTTTCATGCGCAAAAGCTTGCATGCAACATAAAAGATCGCTAGTCCTGCAATTCCTATTATCACAATATTAAAGACAGAGGTTGCAATTGAGCTTCCAGGAAGAGTTACCCACGAAAATGCAAATGCATGAAGCAGCCAAGCCACCACTCCTGTTACGGCAGAAGCTACAACAGTTTTTAAGATAGTCGCGAAAATGGTCTTTAGCCCATATTCGCCAATTTTTTTCCGCATGATAAAACACAGCACAAAAAACATTGTGAAATAAAATACAAAGTCAGCTAGTGGAATACCTGCAAGACCCAGACCATTTTCTCCTCCAGCTGTGGTAAGAATTGCATATAGAGCAGCTTGCACAATGCGTCCAGCTGCATCAATCCACGTGACCATGCCGAGGTCTTGCATCGCGCTAAACGATCTATACATATACATATAACCTGCATAAAAGGGCAATGAGAGTGCCCAAACTCGCAAAATTACAGTTACCTCAGCCACATCATCTGCCGTAAATTGTCCAGCGTGATAGAGATTTACAAGCTCAAAAGCCAGAACAATCATAAGCACTGCTAAAGGCATAATCAAAAACATAGTTCCCGACAATCCAGATTTGACATTTCTGCGAAAGAGTGGCCAATCCTTAACAGCGGCTGCTGAACTCATCTCTGTTAGCATCGCGGTTGATAAGGCCACAGCTATTACTCCATATGGGAACTGATACCAAAGCCAAGCGTAGCTTAAGGTCGAAGGACCGTTAGAAGCAACGCCTAGCGAAAACGAATTGCGCACGCTTACTACCACAAGATTTACAACAACAAAAACTGTTGCTGGAAGTGCAATTTTTAGTGTTCTAATTAGCGTTGGATCTTTAAAATCCACATGTAGCTTAATAGGAATTTTTAGCTTTATAAGTGCCGGTATTTGCACGCACATCATCACGAGTACTCCCAAAGAAGTTCCGCAGGCTAAAACCGACTTAGCAAAAGTTGCATCTATTGGGGCTACGAACACGTATACAAACATAGTTGCAATTACAACGACGTTATTAAATACAGGACCTAGAGCTGGCCACAAAAAACTTTTGTGCCCGTTTAGGATTCCAGAGATAATTGCGCCAACGCCATAAAAGAGCACCTGTATTGCAAAGAACCTAAAGAAAAAAATTGCTAGTTCTACATCCTCTTGAGAAGATGACATAAATGTTTGTGTAGCAATAACTTGTGGAGCAAATATTGTTGCTAGAAGTGCCACTGCTCCTAGCACTATGGCTCCAATTCCCATTAAGTTTCCTGCGAAGTTACCTGCTGCTTTTTTGCCCCTGTTTTCTAGCTCAGTAAGATATACAGGCAAAAAAGCCGTGGTAAGAATGCCGCCCGCAACAAGCTCATAAAGCATGTTTGGCATGTTGTTAGCCACTTGATAAGCAGACGACAAAACTGTATTACCTAAAGCGAACGCGCAAGCCCACGTTCTAAAGAAGCCGGTAGCTCTTGAAAGCAAAGTGGCTATAGACATGGTTGCAGTAGACTTTGCAACTGATTTGGTGTTTTTTGCTTCATCTTCATTAGAATTGTTTTCTGCATCTGGCTTGGTATTAGTTTTTTTAATATGCTCGCCAACATTTTTGACGTGCAAATCACCTTCGATAAATTCGTCGCTTAAGGAGCTATTAGAAATTTCTGCATTAGTATTTCTCGGCGCATCATCCATATTAGAATTATTGCGTTTTAGATGTGCTCCACTTAGTTTATGATTCATATTAAAATATCTGCTTTTCGTTTAGAGTCGTTTAGAAGCTTAGTTTAGCTTGGCATGCATTTTTTGTTTTTAATAATCATAACAAACCAAAGTTGAGTCGTGTATTAACAAATTAGCTGGTATAGTATAAAGACTGTTTTAATTTAAAGAAAGCCAATTTGACAGTTGGTTTAAAAGCAAACTCGCAGAGCAAATTTTTTGCGATAAGCCTAATAGAGAGGACGGGTAACCTGTGGCAAGCATAATAAGTGCCATAGTTCTATGCGTCATAATTCCATATATCATTATCGCGATGCTTTTTCCTCAACTTGCAAAGCATGCGCCTTCGCAGCGAAACTACCTCGGTGCAAGTGTTATCACGGGTCTAGGCATTGTTTGGGTTATTTGGCTTGCAATGATTTGGATTGGCTCTGTTGTTTTTAAATTTCTAGAAATATCGCTGCCAACTTGGATGTCTATTATTCTAGATGCGTTTCCTCTGCTTATGGGAACATGCGCATTTGGATTGTTTGATGATTGGGCAGGAGACTGCACGTCAAAAGGATTTAAGGGTCACTTTTTGGAGTTATCGCGAGGGCATCTTACAACAGGAATGCTCAAGCTAATTGGAATTGGGTTGCTCTCTTTGGCAACGGGACTTATGCTATACGATCCTTTTGACCCAGCGCGATTAACCAGAATTATCTGCGCAGCCCTAACCATTGCACTCTTTGCAAATTTTTCAAATCTAATGGATTTGCGTCCTTTGCGTGCAAGCAAGGTATACATATTTAGCATAGTGATATGCATAATTGCCCTAGTTATAAGCAAGATGATCGAGTGTAGTGCCCTAGAAATTTTAAGCACATCTTTGGCATGTTTGGGACCTGTTTTGGCAACATGGAGTTTGGACCGAAAAGAGATTGCAATGCTTGGTGACGCAGGCGCAAACACAATGGGTGCACTCGTTGGATTTTTGCTCTCTATCTCCTTGCCAATATGGCTTTTGGTGCCTTTGACTTTGGTGCTCTTGGCGATTAATTTGCTGTCTGAAAGAGTGTCATTTACCAAAGTGATAGAGCGCATACCGCCTTTGCATGCAATAGATATGGCATTTCGCAAAGACTATAAAGACCATAAATCCTAAACGTTTAGCCGAGGCACGTGAATTAACTCTAATTAACCTTAACCAACTTATAGAGACTTATAAAGACTAAACAAACTAGACACGCAAATTGATTTTGGATAAAGTCTCCAAATTGGTTATAATTAGAGTGCATTTAATAAATTGAATGCTAAATAATAAAAACTGTTTAAAGATAACAAAGATAGGTTTTAGAATGTCTTTAGAAGATAGTCAAATTGCGGTATCGCTTCTTGTTCCAATTTATAATGTAGAAAAATACTTAAGAGAGTGTCTTGACTCTGCGGCGGCACAGACTCTTAAGAATATCGAAATAATATGCATAAATGATGGTTCTAGAGATTCTTCAAGAGATATTATTCAAGAATACCTAGATGCAGACTCACGTTTTAGAGTTATTGACAAAGAAAACTCTGGTTATGGCATATCTATGAATATGGGTATCGAGGCTGCGCAAGGAGAATATATAGGAATTTTGGAGTCTGACGACTTCATTGATGCAGACGAGCTTAAGACCTTATATGATCTTGCAAAAAAATACGATGCAGATGTTGTTAAATCAAACTTTAATTTTTATTGGTCGGTTCCCGAGCCTCGTGAAGAATTTTATGAATATTCTAATAAAGAGATGTGTGACCACGTGTTTGCGCCCGTAGATGAGCCAAATGTGTTTTACATGAAACCATCTATATGGTCTGCAATTTATAAACGTTCGTTTTTAAACAACAATCAAATTAGATTTTTAGAAACGCCCGGAGCATCTTATCAAGATGCAGGTTTTAATTTTAAAGTTTGGCTTGCAGCAAAACGTGCTTATTGCATACACGATGCATTTTTGCACTACAGGCAAGATAACGAAGCTAGCTCAGTTAATTCACCTGGCAAAATGTATTGCGTTTGCGATGAATATGCGGAGATGTTTAGCTACCTTGATATTCATTTTCCTGAGCTTAAAGAGCGCATGCTTCCTGTGCTCATAAAGATGCAATACGATACCTATATGTGGAACTATGAGCGTCTATCTCCAGAGTTGCGCAAAGAATTTATTGAAAGATTTTCGAATGACTTTAAAGAGTACCAAAAGCAAGGTCAACTTGATTTTTCATATTTTGAGCCTTGGAAGCCAAAGGACTGCAAGCTAATCATTGATGACCCCATGTTGTTCCATGCCATGAGATCTCATGAGGGTAGTTCAGGTGCAATCTCTGGTACTCTTTATTACATGAAGCATGGTGGGGTGGGTGCGCTAAAACGCATGCTCGAATATAAGAAAGAAGGCTAACGGTGACGAAGATGACAGAACAACCACTGGTTTCGATTATCGTTCCTGTATATAACGTAGAAATGTATTTAGTAGAGTGTTTAGAGTCTTTGCGCTGCCAAACATATCGCAACATAGAAATTATATGTGTAAACGATGGCTCGCAAGATAGAAGCCAGCTTTTGCTAGACTTGTTTGACGAGCTAGATAACAGAATTGTTGTTATAAAGCAAGAAAACAAGGGATTGCCAGGCGCTCGCAATACAGGGCTTGAGGCTGCAAAAGGCGACATCATTATGTTTGTTGACTCTGACGATGCGCTAGAGCCTACAGCTTGCAAAACTGTTGTTGAAGCATTTTGCGAAAACGACCCCGCAGATATGGTTGTGTTTGGCGCGTCTTTAATAGGTCAAAGTTGGGAAGAAGATCCTTGGCTTATAGATACGCTAGATGTAAGAGACGTTGTATACGACGAATTTTGCCTAGACGTGCTTTTTGAAGAAAATGCGCAGCCCTTTGTATGGCGCAACGCATTTTCAAAAGAGTTTTTAGATGCAAATAATTTGCGTTTTGAAGAAGATATTAAATTTGGAGAAGATAAGGTTTTTCAATTCAGCGCGTTTCCTAAAACTAAGAGGTCGGTGTTTATTTCTGACCAAATTTATAGATATAGGGTGTCACGTGCTGGCTCGCTAATGAATTCAACCGGTGCTACAAATGCTAGTAGTGCTGCTAAGAATAAAGCACGAACAAAAGAAAGAGAAAAAGCTAACGCGATAAAGATTGCTAATGCAAATGCAACAAAGATTGCCAAACATGTTAGCATTGTAGATCGTATATGCGAGCGTTGGACCGAGTCTGGTGATATCGAAAAATATATGCCAGAACTCTTTAAGTGGACGCTCGACTTCATGGGTTATGATACGTTAAAACTTAATCCTTTAGATCAAGAAAATATATGCAATCAGATGGCAGCACTTTGGGCAAAATGGTTTCCAGAAGATGTGTTTTCTAGGTCAAACTTGAGCAAGTATTATCAGCAGAGATATGAGTGGATGAGCGGCTCTTATACGCTTGAACAACGCGAAGCAATACGGGCGCAAAACGACAAGAATGCTCGTGCAATCGATTTTGATAAACTAGGGCGCACGGGCACACTAAAGCGCGTAATGAAAGCTCCGCTTCGCAAGGTATATCGTGGATTTAAGCACGTGCTCCCAACACCTGCAAGCAGCAATTTTGAGTATCTTGGCTATGTTTATAACAAAATGAATAAAATGGCAGAAGAAGGGGGAAATTCTTCTGTTCAAACACTTTTGCTAATTTTAGAAATGAAGGCGCAAGAGCAAAGTAAGGAAGAAGGTCGCTTAGAGCAGTAGTAAATGGAGGGTTAGGCTATGCCAATTACAGGCGATGAGCTTTTTTTAAAGCTTCTAGAACTTATAGAAGATCGCAAGTATAGTCCTGATGGCAAATTTATGAGCGATCGCGATGCAATGGTTTTGTTTAATGCAAGCAGATCTGCTGTTAGGCGTGCAATAGACAAGCTAGTTAGAATGGGATATCTATACCGCGTGCAAGGCAAGGGCACCTTTGTGCATTCTTGCGCAGGTGAGTATCCGATTTATTCCATAGTTGATTTTTGCTCAGCACTAAAGCGCGCTGGATATGAGGTGGCTCGCAGGCTGGTTTTTAAGGATAAGGTCGCCGCCCCAAAACTTATGTCTGACAAGCTACAGATAAATAGAGGCGACACAGTAATGCGTGTAGGAATTTTGGTTTTGGCCGATAGAATTCCAGCAAGCTATACCCTCATACACCTTCCTATAGACGAATTTACTTTGCTAGAAGATGTTGATTTTACAAAAAAGAGGGTAGGAGACGCATTCCAAGAATATTATGGAATTCAAATAAAGTACTGGCAGCATTTTATGGAAGCTTTAATCGCTCCAGAGGATGCTTCGGATGTGCTCCAGGTTCCGCGTGATATGCCAATACTTTGCTTTGACTCAATTACGTGGGGAACAGTTGGTTCTAAAGATATTCCTCTAGAATATTTTTATCACTATTGCAAGCCAGAGTTCTCGCGGCTCACATATATACAAAAAAATGTTCCTATATATTCGCAGCACCCTAGCTCAGTGCCTAAAAAATGGTAGATTATTTAAGGGGGAGGTAACATATGGGATGGGTGCAAGATGAAGATGCCCTTGTTGTTTTGCTTATGAAAAGTTAGCAATTCCTAACACAATTGAAATAATTGCACCAGCTAGAACGTCTAATGAAGCACTTTTGCGCGTTTTAGCCTTTCAATCCTCTTAGTGAAGACATCTAAATCCCAAGATAATAAAAACTTGCCTTGCACTATACAAAACTGATTAGTAAACTATATGCAGCAAACTTGTTTTGCTTTCTAACACAAGAGAGTGAGCTGTCGAATGTCTAGTACTGGAAAAGAACTCGAAATCAAAATGATAGACATGATTTATTGGCATAAATATGCCGATGATGGAAAGTTCTTGTCTGATAAAGATGCTATGGAGCTTTTTGGTGCTAGTAGAACTGCGGTTAGAAATGCAATAGATAGTTTGGTGCAGCAAGGTTATCTTTTTAGGGTTAAAGGCAAGGGCACTTTTGTAAACGAACCTTTTAATGGTGTGCCGGTGTCAACATTTGTAGATCCAATGTTTATGTTAGGCAGAACTGGGGTGGCAAGACCGCGCACTATGTTTAAAAAAGAAGTGGTTAAGGCAAGTAAGTTTATAGCTGGAAAGCTTGCGATTAACCCCCTCGATCAAGTGCTAAGGATAGACCTCATTATTGAAGCAGACCAAAGTCCGGCTTGTTACACAATTAGCTATATCCCCTATGAGCGTTTTCCTAAAATGGAGCCAATAGACTACACCTCAAACTACACCTATAAAGTGCTAAAAGATATTTATAATGTCGAAACCCGATATTGGAAACATTCAATAAAAGCGGCATCTGCGCCGCTTGATGTTTCTGAGGCTCTAAATTTGGCAGCATATTCGCCCACACTTGTGATTGACTCTGTTGGTTTTGGAGTTTATACAGATAATTCCAACATAGAATTTCCTACGGAATATTGCTGCTATTATTGCAAATCTAGCGTCTCTGCGTTTTCGTGTATTCAAAAGTGCAACATGAATGAGTCGCCCAACAGTGCACAGATATAAAACAATTTGGCGCAAATGTTGCATCCTAGATAAAATTATCTAGCAAATATTCTACGGTACATTCTGCACTTTTAAACAGCCTCTAATGCAGCGTATTTAATAAACATGTACTCGCATAAGCAACAACTTTGCTCAACCCTGTCTCCCAAAAAAATACAACTTTTGCATAGATGTCTCTTCTTGAGATACATATTTTAAATGTGCTCAAACTTAATATAAACAAAGTCTATACTGGCTGGTGTTGAGGAACTTAAGATTTTGAGGAGGAATTAAAATGCTAAACCAATTTGAAGTTCTATCACAGGCCGATGTAGAAAAAATTCACGATCAAGCACTAACAATTTTAGAGAATATTGGAATTTATGTTGGCACTGAAGAAGCACGAAACATGTTTGCCAACGCAGGTTTTTGCGTTGATGGCGAGATGGTTAAGTTTAATAGAGCAGGTATCGAAAAATATCTAAAAACTTTGCCTAGTGAGTTTGTATTGCATGGTCGCAATCCTGAGGATTCTAGGATAATCAATACAAAAACATTGGCAAATCTAACAAGTCAGTGTCCGCCTTTTGCTCAAAATTTGGATGAGGGGAGGCATCTTGCAACAAATCAAGATCATATAAATCTCACAAAGATTGCGCAAAAATGCAAAAACATAGATGTGTTTTCAAAAATTTCGTGCGAGACAAACGATTTGGATCCAAAAATCCGTCACATTGAGACCACTTATAATGTAATTAAAAATGCAACCAAACCTTATTTGGACGTTACTTATTTTGAGCAGCAAATGGAAGAGCTTATTGAACTTGCAGCAATTGCAAGAGGGGGAGTAGAGGCAATTCGCAATAAGCCAGTGATGGCATTTATTTGCAGTTCACTAACACCTCTTGGTTGGGAGAAGCAGTCGCTAGAGTCTATCAAAGTAGCAGCTAAATATGGACAACCTATTTTGGTTAGCTCGCTTCCTATGGCAGGAGCAACTTCTCCAATTACACATGCTGGAACTTTGGCAACCCAACATGCAGAAATAATCTCAGGACTAGTTCTCACACAAATATACAATCCGGGAAACCCTTGTGTATACTCTACTGGCACCTGCATTACAGATATGCGCTCGATGATGATGTCTAACGGCTCTCCAGAAACCGCGCTTTACAACATGGCTAACTGCCAGCTCGGTCATTATTTGGGCTTGCCGGTGCGCACTTCTGCAGGTTTAACAGACTCTAAGTGTGTAGACATGCAGGCAGGCTATGAGTCGATGATGAATTTGTTGTCTGCGCGTCTTGCTGGTGTAAACTTCCAAGAGCATGCATGTGGAATCCTTGAGTCGTATAATACGGTTTCTTACGAGAAGATGGTTATAGACGATGAGATTTGCGGATATATCAATCGTATAGATGAGGGAATCTGCACAGACGATGATCACTTTGCATATGAGGAAATTGATGAAGTAGGACCTCGTGGTAATTATGTAGCATCTGAGCACACTGTTGAGTTTATGGGCGAGATATACCGTCCTCAAATTGCTCACCGTGATTCTTATGCTGCATGGGAAACTGCGGGCAAGGTAGATGCAGAACATAAGGCAAATCAGATTTGGCACAAGATGCTAGACGAGTATGATGTGCCCTCAATAGACCCAGAAATCGAAAAAGATATGCTTGCATATATGGATAAAGTCTATGACAGAGTTGGACTAACTAGAAACGTTGCTGCTAAATAAAACTTTGGGGAGTAGCCAAAACCGATGGCTTGCATTAGCAAGTATCAGTATGCTGTAGCAAGCACCAGTAAGTTGCAACTCATACTAACCAACAACCCTTCAAAAACTTGCACTTTGAAAATTGAATAAATTCAAATTCCTACTAAAAAATCGAGTTTACCCCGCTAGATTAGTTGTATTTGCTTTTTGCAACCAGTTGCAATAAGTGGTATCCGTTTTATGAAACCACTAACTTTAATGGTATTCAAAATTCGCAACCACCTTTAAATCTGACCAATATTCACCCTCAATCAAACGTATACTGAGCTCACCGAAAAGCCACTACGACCATGAGGAGGGTTTAAAATGGCACAGCACGAACTTTTTGAAATTTTGTCCAAAACCGAACTAGAGAACATCCATGACAATTCTCTAAGAATCTTAAAAGAGATTGGTATCTCTGTTAGATTTGAAGAAGTTAGGGAGATGTTCAAAAATGCAGGCGCAAAGGTAGATGGCGAGATGGTCTATTTTGACCGTCCTATGGTTGAGAAATATCTAGCCATGATGCCAAGCAGCTTTAAGCTACATGCTCGCAATCCAGAAAATGACGTAGTCATTGATACTTACAATTCTGTATACATGACTGCAAACTGCTCACCTTTTGTTCAAAATCTTGATGATGGCAGACACATGGGCACAATCAAAGATTTTGACAATCTAGCCAAGCTCACTCAAGACTGCAAGCATATTCAACTTGTTGCTCAAACTCTTTGCGAGCCTTGCGATTTAGATGTTAACATTCGTCACCTTGAGATGACAATGTCAACTCTTAAATATGCTAGCAAGCCTTTCATGGGAAGCTGCGAGGGTTTACGCAGATCTACTGAGTGTGTAGAGCTTGCTGCAATTCCATTTGGTGGTCTAGATGCAATTTATGACAAGCCAATTATGTACTCGATTCCTTGTTCCATTACTCCACTTGGATGGGATCAAGACATGCTTGAGGGCGTTATGACTATGGTTAAATATGGTCAGCCTGTAATGGTTAACGCTCTAGCAATGGCTGGTGCTACTTCTCCAATTACTCTAGCGGGCACTCTATCTGTATCACATGCTGAGATTATGGCAGGACTTGTTCTTACACAAATTATGCGTGAGGGCACACCTGTAATTTACTCAACAGGCACAGCTATTACAGACATGCGTTATATGATGATGTCACACGGCTCACCTGAGACAACATTGTTCTCAATGGCTAATTGCCAACTGGGTCATATGCTAAATATCCCTGTACGCACATCTGCTGGTCTAACCGACTCCAAGTGTGTTGACGTACAAGCTGGCTATGAATCAATGATGAACCAACTCGGTGCTGCTTTAGCAGGCGCTAACTTCCAAGAGCATGCTGCAGGCATTATTGATACTTACAATACAACATCTTACGAGAAACTAATTCTAGACGACGAGATGATTGGTTATGTTGAGCGCATTCGTCATGGCATCGATGTTAATGAGGACACTCTCGCATTCGATACAATCGAGGAAGAAGAGCCACGTGGTAATTTCATCGCTTCTGAACACACTGTTGAGTTCATGGACGAAGAGATTTATAAACCAATCATTGGTCACCGCGATAGCTATGTTGCTTGGGAGAAAGCTGGCAAGGTCGATGGCGAGCACAAGGCTAACCAAGTTTGGCACAAGATGCTCGATGAGTATGAGCCATATCCTCTAGATGCAGATCTTGAAAAAGATATGCGCAAATACATCGACAAATGCTATGACGGTTATGGTGTAGCACACAGGGCATAAGCTAGCTCGCATAGCTTAAGCCATGTTAACCCAAAGATACTAAGTCAAAATTTTGACTAGCGATTAACAAGCAATTAATACTCATAAAAAAGATATGCCGGCAAAACCGGTATAGGAAACAAGCAAAGTTCCCTAGCGTGCAATTCCTAGCCCCCTAGGTCCCTCCAAAGCACGTTAGGGAATTGCTTAATATACACACCAATTATATATAAGGTGAAATATTTGGGAGGAGGTTTTGCAAATGAAAATGTCTGGACGAAAAGTTGTTG
Organism: Senegalimassilia sp.; assembly: GCA_963661535.1. Lineage (GTDB taxonomy): Bacteria > Actinomycetota > Coriobacteriia > Coriobacteriales > CADBOM01 > CAVLCC01. Next base: position 1,699 of record CAVLCC010000012.1, on the reverse strand, counting down.
TATTTGTTGTTTTAGCTGCTGCAGTTGCATTAGCATATCAGCTACCTTATTTGAGATACAACTTCTACCAACAGATGATGGATGGTCTAGCACTTACAGATTTGCAAATCGGACTTATAGGCTCCACAGTTAGTTTGGTATCTACGTTATGCTATCCAATAGGAGGAGTGATTGCCGACAAATTTAGCTGCAAGTCGCTAATCGTTCTTACTTTTGGATCGTTTACTGCGCTATCACTATGGTTTGCTTTTGCACAGGGATTTGTGCAGCTTGTAATTATTCATGCTTTGTTTGCATTCTTTGGAATTGCAACTTTGTGGTCTGCTTATCTAACAGCTGTTCGAGGCTTGGCAGACGAAAAAAGCCAATCAAAAATATTTGGATGGAACGAGGGAACTCGTGGCATCATTCAATTTGTTACATCGCTTGTAATTGTTGCTCTCATGGGAGTAGCCCTAAATGTGGCAGCAGCAAATGGCGGATATGCAGATGCAACAGCACTCCAAACTGCAGCTGCTAGTGGCACAGATTCTGTAGCTTTGGCAGATTTTTCGGCTGGTAGCGCCGCAGGCTTTAGATACGTAATGTTATTTGCCGCTGGAATTTGTGCACTCTTTATGGTGCTTGCAATCATCTTTATGGATAGCAACAAAAAAGATGCAAAAGATGCCGAGGCAGAAAACAAACCTGCAGTAGAAGAAAAGAAATATGGCGTTGCAGACGTTATAAAAAATCCAGGCGTATGGATTGTTATGCTTCTAATAATGTTTGCATACATGTTCTGGACAATTGGTAACAGTTATCTAACTCAATATACAACAGACGTTTTGGGTCTAGATTCTGCAACAGCATCCACGATAGGCACAGTGCGCACATATTTGATAGTTGCAGTTGCAGGATTTTTGGGCGGCATTGTGTTGGACAAGTTCCCATATAAAGGACGCAGTTTTGTAGTTCTGTTGGCAATTGATACCGTCTTGGTAATTGTTGTTATGCTAACAGGTTCTCAACTTGCACTATGCGTTGCAGTTACAATAGCAATATCGTTTATATCTAACATAATGAAGTGCACTTACTGGTCAACTATGGGCGAAGCTGGAATCCCTGCTGCAATGACTCCTTTGGCAACAGGCGTTATATCGTTTATAGCATTTATTCCAGATTGGATTTATCCAACAGTATTTGGCGGAATGTTAGATACTGCACGTGCAGCTGATGGCGGAGTTGCTGGTGCTGCAGTCCAAGGAACTTATATGACAATTTTTGTTGTTCTAATTGTTTGCGGCATCATAGGCATGGCAGTTGCATATATGCTATGGAGACGCACAAAGAAACTAGAGGCTGAGGGTCTTCTATAGGTTTTGATTCCTTAGCTTTTGTAAGAGGATTTATACGATTTTATAATATATAATATACAGATTTGTATTTGTAAGAAGGTGTGTTGTGTGAGCAGCACACCTTTTTTTGTTATTGGGTTGGCTGCATTTGCGCTTTAAAAGAGCTGGCTTGTTGATATGCATATGTAGACATAAGCGAGGTATATGTGACTTTCAAATGACTCTTAGTATTTTGAAAAGCTTTGTATAAAGATTATTTTTGTGTTATGGTGATTAATTAGGGGTTTTTAAAAAATCCATTTATTTGGAGTCTTCGTTAGTTTGTGTGGGTAAGAAACAATACATCAGGCAACCCCCACCAC